>JAHDDY010000003.1:47458-100651 GCA_020629115.1 Paracoccaceae bacterium
CCGCACCGGCCCGGCGGCGCGGGACATCGCCATCGCAACGCGCGAGGCCCGCGCGGGCGAGGGCGACCATATGTCCTAGGACGTTGAACGGCGCTCCGGGCGAGTGGTAGTCAGGAGGGCATGACAGCGACCGTTCACATCTGATGCAGGGCTTCGGGGACGCCTTCGCCGCCGCCTTCGGCCTCATCGCGCGGCTCGACGCCGATCTGGTGGAGATCGTCGGCCTGTCGCTGCAGGTCAGCCTGACGGCGACGCTGCTGGCCTGCGCCATCGGGTTTCCGCTCGGGGCGGTGCTGGCCGTGGGGCGGTTTCCGGGGCGCGGGGCGCTGACGGTCCTCGTCAACGCGCTGATGGGCCTGCCGCCCGTGGTGGTGGGGCTGGTCGTCTACCTCATGCTATCGCGCGCGGGGCCGCTGGGGGCGCTGGGCCTTCTCTACACGCCCGCCGCCATGATCGCCGCGCAGACGCTGCTCGTCGTGCCCATCGTCGCGGCGCTGACCCGGCAGATCGTCGCCGATCTCGATGCCGAGTATCACGAGACGCTGCGCTCGATGGGCGCGGGAGCGGGGGCGCGGATGCGCACGCTGCTGTGGGACGGACGCCTCGCCCTGACGACCGCCGGGCTGGCCGGGATGGGCCGGGCGCTGGCCGAGGTCGGCGCGGTGATGATCGTGGGCGGGAACATCGACCACGTGACCCGGGTGATGACCACCGCCATCGCGCTGGAGACCTCGCGCGGGGAGCTGGCGCTGGCGCTGGGCCTCGGGATGGTGCTCATGGTGCTGTCGCTGGCGCTCAACGCCCTGGCGATGGGCGCGCGGATGGGCGCGGCGCGGATGGCCCATGCTTAGGCTCGTCGCCTCCGGTCCCGGTCCCGATGCCGCGATGCGGCTGGAGGGGGTCGCCCTGCGCCGGGGCGGGCGGCGCGTGCTCGACGGGCTGGACCTCGCCGTCCCGTCCGGGGGCATCACCGCGATCATGGGGCCGAACGGGGCGGGCAAGAGCCTCGCGCTCCGCGTCATGGCCGGGCTGGTGCGCCCGGACGAGGGCGCGGCGATCCCCGGCGAGGGGCTTTCCGGCCCGCGCGACATCGCGCTGGTGTTCCAGAAGCCCGTCCTCCTGCGCCGCTCCGTCCGGGCCAACCTGCGCCATGCGCTGGCGCTCTACGGCGTGCCCCGGCGTGCGCGGCGCGACCGGCTGGGCGAATTGCTGGATTTCGGGCGGCTGGCCGCCATCGCGGATTCGCCCGCCCGCGCGCTGTCGGGAGGCGAGCAGCAGCGGGTGGCGATGGTGCGCGCGCTGGCCGCCCGGCCGCGGCTCCTGCTGCTGGACGAGCCGACCGCGAGCCTCGACCCGCAGGCGACGGCGGCCATCGAAGCGCTGATCGCCGATACCGCCGCCGCCGGCACCGCGGTCGTGCTGGTCACGCATGACAGGGGGCAGGCGGGGCGGCTGGCCGATCACGTCTGCTTCCTGCACAAGGGCGCCCTGGCCGAATCCGCCCCCGCCGGGCCGTTCCTCCTTGCCCCGAAATCGCCCGAGGCGCAGGCTTACTTCGCCGGACGCCTCTTGCTGTGATTCCCGACGGAGTGCCCATGCGCGCCCTTTCCGCCGCCCTCTGCCTCGCCGCCCTCGCCCTGCCCGTGCGGGCCTCGGACGGCTTCATCGTCGTCCAGTCGACCACCTCGACCCAGAATTCGGGCCTCTACGACGCCATCCTGCCGCGATACGGGGGCGAGGTGCGGGTGGTGGCGGTCGGCACGGGACAGGCCATCCGCAACGCGCGCAACTGCGACGGCGACGTGCTGCTCGTCCATGCCAGGGAGGCCGAGGAGGCGTTCGTCGCGGAGGGATACGGCGTCGCGCGGCATGACCTGATGTACAACGATTTCGTCCTCGTCGGTCCGGCGAACGATCCGGCGGGCGTGGCCGGGGCGGCGGATATCGACGCGGCGCTGTCGGCCATCGCGGCGGCCCGCGCCCCCTTCGCCTCGCGCGGCGACGACAGCGGCACCCACAAGAAGGAGCGCGCGCTCTGGGCCGGGGCCGGGATCGACCCGGACGAGGACAGCGGCACCTGGTACCGCGAGACCGGCTCGGGCATGGGCGCGACGCTCAACATCGCGACCGGGATGGGGGCCTACGCCCTGACCGACCGTGCCACCTGGATCGCCTACCGCAACAAGGGTGACCACCGCATCCTCGCCGAGGGGGATGCCGCGCTGTTCAACCAGTACGGCGTCGTCGCCGTGAACCCGGCGCGATGCCCCGCCGTGCGGGTGGACGGCGCGCGGGCCTTCGTCGGCTGGCTGCTCTCGTCGGAGGGACAGGCGGCCATCGCCGACCACCGGCTCGACGGGCAGCAGCTCTTCTTCCCGAACGCGGCGGGGGAGTAGGGCGATGGAGGGGCGCGGCGCGATCCTCGTCACCGGATGCTCGTCGGGCATCGGCTACACCTGCGCCCACGGGCTGAAGGTGCGCGGCTGGCACGTCGTCGCCTCCTGCCGCCGCCGGGCGGATGTCGAGCGCCTGCGCGGGGAGGGGCTGGACTGCGTGCTGCTCGACTACGAGGACGAGAGCAGCATCCACAAGGGCTTCGAGGAGGCGCTGGAGATCACGGGCGGGCGGCTCGACGCGCTGTTCAACAACGGCGCCTACGGCATCCCGGCCATGACCGAGGACATCCCCACCGACGCCCTGCGCCAGATCTTCGAGGCGAACTTCTTCGGCTGGCACACGCTGACCTGCCGCGCCATCCCGGTCATGCGCGAGGCGGGGGCGGGGCGGATCGTGCAGAACTCGTCGGTCCTCGGCTTCGCCGTCCTGCCCACGCGCGGGGCCTACAACGCGACGAAATTCGCGCTGGAGGGGCTGAGCGACACGCTGCGGCTGGAGCTGCACGGCACGGGGATCGAGGTCGTCCTGATCGAGCCGGGGCCGATCACCTCGCAGATCCGCGTGAACGCCCGCGCGCAGTACGAGAAGTGGATCGCCCCCATCGTCGAGCATTCGCCCTGGGAGACGTTCTACGAGACCACCCTGCGCGAGCGGCTCTATGGCGAATCGGGTAAGGACAGATACGAGCTGGGGCCGGAGGCGGTGCTGCACAAGCTGATCCACGCCCTCGAATCGCCCCGGCCCCGGCCGCGCTACTACGTCACCACGCCGACCCACGTCGCCGGGGCGCTCAAGCGGGTGCTGTCGACGCGGTTGTTCGACCGTGTGCTGCGCCGCAACGCGCCCTGACGGGGCGCGGGCCGCGCGTCGTGGTCGTCAGTCCGTCCCCTCCAGCGCCTTGGTGACCGCGTTGCGGATGGTCACCGTCGAGAAGGGCTTGACGACCACCGGCGCGGTGAAGTCGGCGGTGAGATCCTCGGAGCGGTTGTAGCCGCTGGCGAAGGCGATGGGCACGTCCCTCTCCAGCAGGTGGTGCGCGAAGGACAGGCTCGTGCGCCCGTCGCCCAGGTTGATGTCGAGCAGGGCGAAATCGACCGGCTGGCTGTCGGCATAGGCCTGCGCCGCCTCCAGCGAATGGCACAGCAGGACGGTGCCGAAGCCGATATCCTTGAGGATCAGCTCCCCGTCCAGGCCGATGAGGATCTCGTCTTCGAGGTAGAGTACCGTCTTGGTGGACAGGTCAGGCAAGGCCGTCCCTTTCGTCAAAGCGCTGCAGTTCCGCGATCGGCACCTCGATCACGGCGCGGAAGCCGGTACCGTCGAAATGCTTGTCGATGGTACCTAGCAGGCTCGACCGGATGGTCGAGTCGATGAGCTGCGTGCCGAAGCCGGGCGCGTCCGGCTCGCCCTCCGGTCCGCCCCCCGTCTCGATCCATCGCACGACCAGCATCTCGCCCCCGCCCTCGTCCGTGCGCGACCAGCGCACCTCCAGCTTGCCGTCCGGCGAGGCGAGCGCGCCGTACTTGGCGGCGTTGGTGGCCAGCTCGTGGATGGTCATGCCGAAGGCCACCGCCGCCTTGGCGCTGAGCCGCACGTCGGGACCGCGCAGCGTGATGCGCTCGGGGCCGTACACGTCGATCAGCTCGGGGGTCAGGAGGTCCCGGAACAGGATGCTGTGCCAGTTCTCGGTGGTCAGCAGGTTGTGCGTCGTGGCCAGGGCGTTGATGCGCTTGACCAGCGTGTCGAGGATGATCTGGTGGTCGCCTTCCTCGCGGCGGGCGCGGTTGATGAGGGCGATGACGTTGGAGAGCATGTTCTTCACGCGGTGCTGAAGCTCGCGCATCACGCGGCGCAGCTCCGTCTCCATCTCGTGGTACTTGGTCACGTCGCGCACGCTGACCCCCACCGCCGAGATCGAATCGCCCTCGCGGATCGGGTACCAGTCCACCTCCCACTGGCGCTCGCGGTCCGGGTCGGCGGCGGTGTAGCCCGTGACCTCCTGACTCAGGATCGGCTCGCCGCTCTCGAAGACCTTGCGGATCGGCTCGACCACCTGATCGGTGAGCTTCGGCACGACCTCGTAGATCGAGCGGCCGATATGGTCGATGAGCGGCTTGCCGTTGACGGCGGCGAGGCCCTCGTTGGCGCGGATGTAGGTCAGGTCCGGTCCCATCAGCGCCATGGGCTGGGGCGAGACGCGGTACAGCTCCTCGATCTCGTTCAGGTGCCGGTTGGCCGCGACGCTGACCTCCTCCAGTTCCCGGGCGTACTGGCGCAGCTCGGTGACGGGGATGAGCACGACGACGAGGCCCTGCTGCTCGTTGTCGGCGGTCAGGTAGGGGTTGACGCTGACCTGCAGGTCGGCGGTGCCGTCGAGGGTGCGCATCTCGCGTTCGATGCGCTGACCCGTGTCGAGCACCCTGGTGCAGATCTCGATCAGGTCGGTCATCGACAGGTCGCCGGCGATGTCGCCCAGATGGCGGCTGCGGTCCTTCTCGACCACGCGGAAATACGTGCGCGCCTGGGGCGAGAAGGAACGGATCGTCAGGTCGTCGTCGAGGAAGAGGGTCGCGATGTTGGTGCTGTCGATGAAGTTGCGCAGGTCGCTGACGGCCGCGTCGAGTTCGAGCACCTTGTTGCGCAGTTCGTCGTTGACGGTGGTCAGTTCCTCGTTGGCGGACTGCATCTCCTCGTTCATGGACATGATCTCCTCGTTGGAGCTTTTCAGCTCCTCGTTCGAGGTCTCCAGTTCCTCCACCGTGGTGCGCACCGTCTGCTGCGCCTCCTCCAGCTCCTCCTCCAGCGTGCGCAGGTACAGATCGTCGATGTTGGAGATGTCCTCCGTCAGCTTCACGGGGCGGCTGTCCTCGGCGGGGCGGACGTCGCGCTCGTCGAAGACGACCATCTGGCGCGAATCGCGCAGGGGCCGGACGTAGAGGACGAGCCGCATGGCCTCGCCCCCGATATCGCCCTCCCATTCGAGGCTGTGGGTGTCCTCCCGGGCGGTCGAGGCGGTGGCGAGCAGGCGGCGGACGAGGCCGCGCAGGGGGCCGCGGGCGAGGTCCACGATATCGAGGTCGGGCACGCCGGGGCCGATCTCCAGATAGCGGCCGATGCGCCCGGACGTGTAGCCGAGAACCCGGTTCCGGTCGATCACGGCGAAGGCCGGGGCGTGGTTCTCCAGCATCACCTGGCGGTAGTAGTCCTCCGGCGGGGCCGCCGTCTCGCGCGGCTTGATGTTCGGGTTGGTCCGGCGCGTCGTGCGGGAGGACGTGCCCGACGCGATGGGCATGGCCAGGGGGCGGGCCACCGAATCGTCGCGGCGATAGATGCGCTGGGTGCGGCTGACGGACGCGAAATGCCCCTCGATCACGCCCAGGTTCTCGCTCGGGCCGAGGAAGAGGAAACCCCCCGGCTTGAGCGCGTAATGGAAGACCGGCATCACCCGGTCCTGCAGCCATCGGTCGAAATAGATGATGACGTTACGGCAGGTGATGAGGTCGAGCCGCAGGAAGGGCGGGTCCTTGATGAAGTTGTGCCGCGAGAAGCGCACCAGGTCGCGCAGGGGCTGGGTGACCTCGTAGCCCGAGGCGACGGGCGTGAAGTGGCGCTCCAGCAGGTCCTCGGGGATGCTGTCGGCGATGGTCTCGGGATAGACGCCCTCGCGGGCGGTCTTGAGCGCCTCCTCGTCGATGTCGGTGGCGAAGATGCTGATGCGCGGGCGGGTGTTGAGGCGGTCCAGCTCCTGCAGGCAGAGGATGGCGATGGAATAGGCCTCCTCGCCGGTCGAGCAGCCGGGCACCCAGATGCGGACCTCCGCATCCGTGCCCTTGTCGGCCAGCATGGGCCGTATCACCTCCGTCTTGAGCGTGTCGAAGGAGGCCCGGTCGCGGAAGAAGGAGGTGACGTTGATCAGGATGTCCTGGAACAGGCGCATCCCTTCCTTGTCGTCCGAGATGAGCCGCTGGAGGTACTCGTTGGGCCGCTTGATCCCCAGTACCGACATGCGCCGGGCGATGCGCCGCTCCATGGTGGCGATCTTGTAGTTCGAGAAGTCGTGGCCCGTGCGGTACAGCAGGTGCTTGGCCACGCGCCGCTTGAACTCCTCGTCGCCCCGCAGCGCGTCGCCGAGGTCGCTGTGCCGGTCGAAGAACTCGCCGATCACGGCGATCATGTCCTCCGACGGGAGGATGAGGTCCGAGCCGCCGTTGTCGATGGCGCTGCGCGGCATCCCGTCATAGGCCGACTGCCGGGGGTCCTGCACGAGGCCGAGGCCGCCCGCGTTCTTGATGGCGCGCATCCCGTTCGCGCCGTCGCTGCCCGTCCCGCTGAGGATGATGCCCACGCAGTTGGCGCCGTGCTCCTCGGCGAGGCTTTCGAGAAAGCTGTCGATGGGGCGGCGCAGGCCGCGCGGCTGATCGAAGTCGGACAGGTGCATGACGTATCCCTCGACGGTCAGGGACGCGCCGGGGGGGATGATGTAGACGGTCGATTCCTCGATCTCCATCCCGTCCTCGATGACCGTCACGGGCACGCTGGTCTTCTTGGACAGCAGCTCCTGCAGCAGGCTGTCATGGTCGGGGTCGAGGTGCTGGACCAGAAGGAGGGCGAAGGCGTGTTTCGGGGTCATGGCCGACAGGAGCGACTGGAACGCCTCCAGTCCCCCGGCGGAGGCCCCGACGCCCACGACGGGAAAGCCGGTCGAACGCTTGAACTCTTCCTCTTCGTGCATCGAGGCCTTGTCGATTTGCTTCATCGTTTCAACGCACCATTCTGAGGAGGCGAAGCGGACCGCGATCGCCGCTCGATTCAGTCCCGTGGAAAGATATGCAGCAAACACCGGCGATAGACAAAGTTTTCGAGCAATCGCGTATTCCGCTCACGCTCGCCGATGCGCAGGACGAGGATCTGGCGCTGATCCGCGTCAACGGGGCCTTCTGCGACATGACGAAGTACAGGCGCGCCGAATGCGTGGGCCGGAACTGCCGCTTCCTCCAGAACGGGGACCGCGATCAGACGGCGCTGTCGGAACTGCGCGAATGCCTGCTTCGGCAGCGCGACACGCAGGTCGTGCTGCGCAACTACGACCGCTACGGCGATCCGTTCGACAGCCTCGTCTTCATCCACCACATCCGCGGCGTGGACGAGCGCATCCTCTACGTGCTCGGCTCGCAGTTCGTGATCCAGGACTGCCATGACGCGGAGAAGCTGAGCCGGCATCTGGAAGATCTCGACCGCAGCCTCGCCTGGATCGGCGACAGCCAGGAGGCGATATCGCTCAACGTGAAGCGGCAGATCTCCGCCACCACTAGCGTGATGCTGCATTCCGCCGTGCTGAAGGATCGTCTCGACGACTGGGCCAGACGGCGATGACCGCGCCGCCGGTCGGCGGGACGACGGAGCGGTCGACGGCGTTCCTGTGGCTCTGCGTCGTGCTCATCGGCGTCTCCTGGGGCGGCTCGCAGCTTCTGGCGAAGGTGGCCATCTCGACGGGGCACGACCCGGCGGGGGTAACGCTGGTCGAGACGGCCATCGTCCTCGCCGTCACGATGGGCCTGTGCCTCGCGCGGGGCAGGCCGCCGCCCCTGACGCGCCGGGGGCTGGCCTTCTACGGCCTGTGCGGGCTGACGGGGGCGGCGCTGCCGGGCACGCTCAACTACACCGCGCTCTCGCACCTGCCCATCGGCATCGTCTCGATCCTCGTCGCCACCGTGCCGATGATGACGCTGCTGCTGGGCCGGGCGCTGGGGCGCGAACGGGTGACGGGGTGGCGGCTCCTGGGCCTGATGATGGGGGCCGGGGCGGTCGCGATGATCGCGCTGCCCGACACGGCGGTGCCGGGGGTGGATCAGACCGTCTGGATGCTGCTCAGCCTCGGTGCGGCGGCCTGCTACGCGGTCGAGAACCTCGTCATCGACACCCTCGCCCCGCCCGGCGCGGACGCCCTGACGCTGATGGCGGGGATGAGCCTCGGGGCGACGGTCCTGCTGGTTCCGCTGGTCTGGCTGCGCGGCGGCTGGGTCGATCCGACGCCGCTGGGGCCGGCGGAACTGGCACTGGTCGGCGTCGCCCTCGTGCACCTGTGCTGCTACACTGGCTTCGTGTGGCTGATCACCGTGGCGGGGCCGGTCTTCGCGGCGCAGGTAGGCTATCTGGTGACGATCTCGGCGGTGCTGTGGGGCATGGTGGCCCTGGGCGAGCGCCATGCCGGCCTCGTCTGGGTCGCGCTGGCGGTGATGCTGGCGGGCATGGCGCTCGTCCAGCCGCGCCGCGAGGTCGCGTCGGTGCCGTAGGGGCTTGCCGCCGCCCCCCGCTTCGTGGAAAGGAACCGCGCGAGCATTCCGGGGAGACCGATACCATGGCCGTACATCATCTCAAGACCAGCAAGCCCGAATCCGAGCGGTCGGAGGACGACCGCAAGACCCGCGCGGTGGTCGAGGCGACCCTCGCCGATATCGGCGAGCGGGGCGACGCGGCGGTGCGCGAGTTGTCCGGGAAGTTCGACGGCTACGCGCCCGAGAGCTTTCGCCTGTCCGACGACGATATCAATGCCCTGATCGGCAAGGTCTCCGCGCAGGACATGCACGACCTGAAATTCGCGCAGGAGCAGGTGCGCCGCTTCGCCGAGGCCCAGCGCGACTCGATGAAGGATATCGAGGTCGAGACGATGCCCGGCGTCGTGCTGGGGCACCGGAATATCCCCGTACAATCCGTCGGCTGCTACGTCCCGGGGGGCAAGTTCCCGATGGTGGCGTCGGCGCACATGTCCGTCACGACCGCCAGCGTGGCCAAGGTCCCGCGCATCATCGCCTGCACGCCGCCCTTCAAGGGCGAGCCGAACCCGGCGGCCATCGCGGCCATGCATCTGGGCGGGGCGCAGGACATCTACGTCCTCGGCGGGATACAGGCGGTGGGCGCGATGGCGCTGGGCACCGAGACCATCGACCCGGTGCACATGCTCATCGGCCCCGGCAACGCCTTCGTGGCCGAAGCCAAGCGGCAACTCTTCGGCAAGGTCGGCATCGACCTCTTCGCCGGGCCGACCGAGACCATGGTCATCGCGGACGACACGGTGGATGCCGAGATGGTCGCGACCGACCTGCTGGGCCAGGCCGAGCACGGCTACAATTCCCCGGCGGCTTTGCTGACCACCTCGCGCAAGCTGGCCGAGGCGACGCTGGCCGAGATCGACCGCATCCTCGAAATCCTGCCCACGCGGGAGACGGCCGGGGCGAGCTGGCGCGACTACGGCGATATCATCGTCTGCGATACCTACGACGAGATGCTCGCCGTGGCCGACGACATGGCCTACGAGCACGTGCAGGTGATGACCGACCGGGACGACTGGTTCCTGGAGAACATGACCTGCTACGGCGCGCTGTTCCTCGGCCCGCGCACCAACGTCGCCAACGGCGACAAGGTCATCGGCACCAATCACACCCTCCCCACCAAGAAGGCCGGGCGCTACACGGGCGGCCTGTGGGTCGGCAAGTACCTCAAGACCCACAGCTACCAGCGAATCACCACCGACGAGGCGGCGGCGAAGATCGGCGCCTACGGCTCGCGCCTGTGCATGCTGGAGGGCTTCGTCGGCCATGCCGAGCAGTGCAATGTCCGCGTGCGCCGCTACGGCGGGGTGAACGTGCCGTATGGCGAGGGTGCTCCCGTGCGGGACGCTCCCGTCCGAAAGGATACCTGATGCCCCGCCGCCGTCCCGGCACCTATACGGGTCTGGAGGATCTGGGCCGGGTGCGCCTGTCGAGGCATTTCTTCCTGCGCGATTTCCTGCAATCGGAGATCGGCAACTTCTACGGCAGGCCCAACATCCCCGACGACCCGGACCTCGCCATCGCCGCCGGGACGAGGCTGGCCACCGAGCTGCTCGATCCGCTGGTCGAGACGTTCGGCCCGCTGGCGATCCGGTCGGGGTTCCGGTCCTGCGACCTGAACCATTTCGGCGCGACCGAGGTGACGCCGCAGAAATGCGCCAGCAACGAGTCGAACTACGCGGGGCATATCTGGGACCGGCGCGATGCGAACGGCGCCATGGGCGCGACCGTCTCCCTCGCCGTGCCGTGGTTCGCGGACCAGTACGCGCAGGGGCGGGACTGGCGCGATCTGGCGTGGTGGATGCACGATCACCTGCCGAAGCATGCGACCTATTTCTTCCCGAAGCTCGCCGCCTTCAACCTGACATGGCGCGAGGGCGTGGAGAACTCGATCTACAGCTTCGCCAACCCGAAGGGAAAGCTGCTCGGCGCGGGGGCGGAGCCGTCCGAGAGCCGCGCGGAGCGCGCCGTCCGCTACGCCGACTTCCCCGCCTACCGCGGCATCGCCTATCCGCCCATCCCCGAAAGGTGGCGACCATGAATCTCCCCCGCACCCCGTCCTTCCGCCTCGACGGCCGCCGCGCGCTGGTGACCGGGGCCTCCTCCGGCATCGGCCTTGGCTGCGCCGTGGCGCTGGCCGAGGCGGGGGCACGGGTCACGCTGTCGGCCCGGCGCGCGGGGGTGCTGGAGGAGGCGGTCGCGGCCTTCCGCGCCGAGGGGTGGGCGGCCGATGCCCTGCCGCTCGACGTGGCCGATATCGACGCGGTGCGCGATGCGCTGGCGGCCCGCGACCCGTACGACATCCTCGTCAACTCGGCGGGGCTGGCCGTCCATTCCCCGGCCGTCGAGACGGACCCCGCCGATTACGACCGGGTGGCCGACCTGAACACCCGGGGCGCGTACTTCCTGCTGCGCGAGGTGGCCGGGCGGCTGGTGGCGGCGGGGAAGGGCGGCTCGCTGATGACGATCTCGTCCCAGATGGCCCATGTGGGCGGCATCGACCGGGCGGTCTACTGCGCGTCCAAGCACGCGGTGGAGGGCATGACGAAGGCCATGGCCATCGAATGGGGACCGCGCGGCATCCGCGTCAACACGGTCTGCCCCACCTTCATCCGCACGCCCCTGACGGAGCAGACCTTCGCCAACCCCGAGCGCGTCGCCTGGATCGAGGAGAAGATCAAGCTGGGCCGCGTGGGCGAGGTCGAGGACATCATGGGCGCGGTCGTCTTCCTCGCCTCGGATGCCGCCGCGCTGGTCACCGGAACGGCGCTGATGGTGGACGGCGGATGGACGGCGGACTAGTTTCGGGGTGCGGCACATACTCCTTCGGGCATAAGTGACTGTAATACGGGGATTTATGTATCGGCGGGCAGGGTCAGCCATCGCTTGACAGCGCCGGGGCCGCTGAATATGGTGCGCCCGATTTCAAGGCGCAGAATGCGCTTCGGGGCGATTTTCGGGAGTGGGATATGGCCGGAATGCGGCCCGGTTCACCGGAGGGTGACGGGAAGGCCGCTGGGGACGATGCGGCACTGGACAGTCTCTCGCGGCGGATCGACGCCGCCCGCGAGAGGATCGACCCCCCGCGCCGCCGGTCCCCCGGCAAGTATCAGTCGCTCTCCGTCGCGTGGCGGATGGTGCTGGAGCTGGTCATCGGATGCGCGTTCGGCGCGGCGATCGGCTACGCGTTCGACGAGGTGGCGGGCACCGGCCCGCTTTTCTTGGTGGTGTTCGGCCTTCTGGGCTTCGCCGCCGGTGTGAAGACGATGATGGCCTCGGCGCGGCAGATGCAGCGCAAGGGCAGCGAGGGAGACGGCCTTGGCTGAAGTTGCGGACTACGAGGAAGGCGGGTTCAACATCGACCCGATGTACCAGTTCGAGATCAAGAACTGGATCCCCATCGACTTCGGCTTCGTCGACCTGTCCTTCACCAATTCCGCGTTCTTCGCGTTCGTCGCGGTGGCCGCCGTCAGCCTGTTCCTGTGGCTCTCCATGCGCGGCAGCGCGCTGGTGCCGACGCGGATGCAGTCGATGGCCGAGGGGCTGTACGAATTCGTGCGCAACATGGTGCGCGATTCCTGCGGCGAGGCGGGGCTGAAGTACTTCCCCTACATCTTCACGCTGTTCCTGTTCATCCTCGGGTGCAACCTGCTCGGGATGGTGCCGTATTCCTTCACGGTGACGAGCCACTTCGCGGTGACGGTGTTCCTCGCGCTGGCGGTCTTCATCTCGGTGACGGTGATCGGCTTCATGCGCCACGGCGCCGGGTTCCTGGGCCTGTTCTGGCCGATGGACGCCCCGGCGGCCATGCGCCCCGTCCTCGCGGTCATCGAGGTCATCTCGTATTTCGTGCGTCCCGTCAGCCACTCGATCCGCCTCGGCGCGAACATGATGGCGGGGCACGCGGTCCTCAAGGTCTTCGCCGGCTTCGTCATCTCGCTGGGCGTGTTCGGGGTCATCCCCCTGCTCGCCATCGTCGGCGTGACGGCGCTGGAATTCCTCGTCGCGGTCATCCAGGCGTATGTCTTCGCCATCCTGACCTGCGTCTACCTCCACGACGCGCTGCACATGCACTGAGGCATCTGCACGCATCCCTCTTCAAAGACGGCCATTCCAACAAAGGAGCATCACCATGGAAGGCGATATCGGAAACATGGGTCAGTACATCGGCGCCGGCCTCGCCTGCATCGGCATGGGTGGCGCGGGCATCGGCGTGGGTCACGTCGCGGGGAACTTCCTCGCCGGCGCGCTGCGCAACCCCGCCGCGGCACAGGAACAGACCGCGACGCTCTTCATCGGCATCGCGTTCGCCGAGGCGCTGGGCATCTTCAGCTTCCTCGTCGCGCTGCTGCTGCTCTTCGCCGTCTGATACCCTGAAGCGAGGGCGCGGGTGCGCGCCCTCCCTTTTCCTACCTTAGTGTGGAGGGCCGCATGGCCACACCCGCGACCGACGACTACGCCGACGCAGGCGGCATGCCGCAGCTCGACTTCGATACCTGGCCGTCCCAGATCTTCTGGGTCGCGCTGGCGCTCGTGCTGCTCTACCAGATCCTGTCGAAGAAGATCATGCCGCGCATCGCGGGCACGCTCGAAGCGCGCCAGCACGCCATCGCGGACGACCTCGACGCCGCATCCTCGCTCAAGGTCCGGGCCGAGGCGGCGCAGCAGACCTATCAGCAGGCGCTCGCGGATGCGAAGGCCCGCGCCGGCGAGATCGCCGACAGGAACCGCGCCGACATCCAGGCGCAGGTCGACGAGGCAACCGTCAAGGCCGAGGCCGAGATCGCGGCCCGCACCGCCGAGGGCGAGGAGCGCATCGGCGCCATCCGCGCCGAGGCCGCGCGGAACGCCAAGGAGATCGCCGTCGAGACCGCGCGGGCCATCGTCGAGAAGCTGGCCCCGGGCAGCGCCGACGAGACCACCATCGCCGCGGCCGTCGACCGGGCGCTCGCAGAACGGGGGATCGCCCGATGACCGACAAGATGGCCATCGCCATAGGCCTGGTTCTGTTCCTCGGGATCCTCGTCTACTACCGCGTCCCGTCGATGGTCGCGAAAATGCTCGACGCCCGCGCCGAGCGCATCCGCGCACAGCTCGAAGAGGCCCGCGCGGCGAAGGAGGAGGCGCAGACGCTGCTCGCATCCTTCGAGCGCAAGCAGGCCGAGGTGCAGCGCGACGCCGACGAGATCGTCCGCCGGGCGAAATCCGAGGCAACCGCCGCGTCAGAGCAGGCGCAGGTCGACCTGCAGGAGTCGATCGCGCGGAAACTGCGCGCCGCCGAGGACCGCATCGCCCAGGCCGAGGCGTCGGCCACCCGGGAGGTGCGCAACGCTGCCGCCGCCGCCGCGACCGCCGCCGCGCGCGAGGCTATCGGCGGGGGCCTGTCGCAGGACCGCGCCGACGCGTTGCTCGACGACGGCATCGCCACCATCGGGGCGCGGCTGAACTGACCCCGATACCCGACTCGCGTCGCCGCACGACGCGGTAACAAACCGAAACGCCGCTTCAAAACTTGAGGCGGCGTCTTCTTTTGTGTGCCGCGCTTCGATATGGCTTGCCCGTCGCAACCCGCACGAGGCATCCCCATGACCGAACCCGTTTCTCCCGCCCCGCTGATGCAGGGCAAGCGCGGCCTCGTGATGGGGGTGGCGAACGACCATTCCATCGCCTGGGGCATCGCCCGTACGCTCGCGGCCCAGGGCGCGGAGATGGCCTTCACCTACCAGGGCGATTCGTTCGGCAAGCGCGTGCGCCCGCTGGCCGAGAGCGTCGGCTCGTCGCTCGTCCTGCCCGCGGACGTGCAGGATGCGGCCAGCCTCGACGTCGTGTTCGAGACGCTGACCTCGGAATGGGGCGGCATCGACTTCCTGGTCCACGCCATCGCCTACAGCGACAAGAGCGAGCTGAAGGGCCGCTACGTGAACACCACGCGGGCCAACTTCCTCAACACGATGGACATATCGTGCTTCTCGCTGACCGATCTGGCCAGGCGCGCGCAACCGCTGATGGCCGGGGGCGGCTCGATCGTCACGCTCAGCTACCTTGGCGCGGACCGGGTTCTGCCGAACTACAACGTCATGGGCGTGGCCAAGGCGGCGCTGGAGGCGAACGTGCGCTATCTCGCCGCCGATCTGGGGACAGACGGCATCCGCGTGAACGCCGTCTCGCCGGGACCGATGCGCACGCTTGCCGGCTCGGCGGTCGGCTCGGCGCGTAAGGTCTACAACTTCAACGTCCGCAACGCTCCCCTGCGCCGGACGGCGATGCTCGACGAGGTGGGCGGGGCGGCGCTGTACCTGCTGTCCGACATGGGCGGCGGGACGACGGGCGAGACGCTCTACGTCGATTGCGGCTATCACGTCATGGGCATGGTGGCCGAGGAGAACCTCGCCTGAGCCGCCCCCGAGTCGGCGCGGTTGAGCGCAGGGGCGTTTTCTGCTAACACTGTATGCGCGTCACGCGAGGAGGTGACGTTACGACAGCTTTGGAGACGACGATGGCTACTGGCACCGTGAAATGGTTCAACCCGACCAAGGGGTACGGGTTCATCGAGCCGAGCGAAGGCGGCAAGGACGTGTTCGTGCATATCTCCGCCGTCCAGAACGCGGGCCTGACCGGCCTCGCCGACGGCCAGAAGATCAACTACGAGATCGAGACCGACCGGCAGGGCCGCAGCTCCGCCGGATCGCTCGAACCGCTGGACTGACACTTCCGCCGCCGCGCGGCGAAGGGGCGCATCACCCGGCGACGATGCGCCGTCTCCGCGCGAGCATGGCCATCGCCACCGCGAACAGGGCGAGCGGCATCGGTTCGTCGACGACGCCCCGCGCCGCCGTGATGAACACGTTGTCCTGAATCCACTCGATGCCCGTATTGTCGCGCAGGATATCCGCGAGGCTCCGGTCCTGGATCCAGGCGAGCATGTCGCCCTCGAACATGCGCTCGTACCAGAATCGGTCGCCCGCGCGCAGCCGGTCGAACTGATCGCCGATGATGGCCGCGTTCAGCGCTCCGACCAGGGCACCGTCGAGCGGGTTCTCCGCCAATGCGCCGAGGAACGGGTCGAGACCGTCCAGCGATGCGCCGTAGAGCGCCTCCAGTTCCGCCGCGAGGACCGGATCGTCCGTCAGCTCCGACCACGATTCGATCGGATCGAGACCGTAGGCGGCGCGCAGCACATTGTAGTCGGCCAACCCCAGATCGCGCCCCCGGGCGATGTTGCTCGCCATCAGGTCGCTGTCCTCGCCGTTGCCGCGGTCGAGGAAGTTGCGCAGCTCCGACGACATCGCCGCATCCACCGCCATCGCGTCCTGCGCCGCCAACCCGCGCATGAGCGGGTCGACCCCGCCGCCGTCGAGGAAGGTCTCGGGCGAGAAGAACCCGTCGCTGAGCTTCAGGTGCCCCTGCGCGATGGGGTCGCCGTTCTCGGCGAGGCGCTCCAGTTCGTCGGGGATCATGGAATGGCAGAAGCGGAAGGCGCAGGTGGAGAATTCGGTCGTCATCCCCGCGTTCACGCCCGCGTCGTAGCCGCCGTAAGCTCCCAAGCCGCTTTCGCCCAGAAGCTGTGGCAGCCATTCGTTATAGGTGATCGCCTGGATCTGCGCCCCGACGAGGGCGCGCGATTCCTGGTAGATCCGCTCGCCGGACCATCCGGGATTCGCTTCCGAGAGCGTGTCGGCCACGCGGTTGTGCTCGCGGGCGAAGACGGTGTGCATGGCGGTGAGCTGCTGCTGCTCGTTCGTCCGCGCGTCCCCGGCCATGAAGTTGCCGTCCGCGTCGCGGGGCAGATTGTTGCCCTCGCTCATGCGCAGGCGGCCCGTGCCGTCGTTGGCGCGCAGTTCGGTGGCCTTGGTTTCGTCGGAGCCGTAGACCATCGAGGCGTCGATATAGGCGGTGATCTCGTTGATGCCCGCGCCGCCCTCCCGGGCCGCGCGGTCGATGTCCCCCATTCCGCCGCCCAGGTTCAGGCCGCCGCCTCCCGCTTCGGCGGTGGCGGTGATGTCGTGGTCGACGAACTGGCCCCAGGCCCAGAACATGCTGCTCATCCCCTCGCCCCCGACCGCGCCCGAATCGGGGCCCATGCCGACAGAGACGTCGCGGGCGTCCGGACCGTCCGCGCGCAGCATGTCGGCGCCGGTATCGGACGCGCCGGCGGCGGTGAGCAAGCCCGTATGGGCCGATCCCCAATCGGGATTGTGCAGGTTGTTGCCCGTGCCGTCGTAGCTGCGGAACTCGATTCCGTCGACGGCGACGGAGGAGACCGAGGCCGTGCGTCCGTTGGTGCAGTCGATCAGCGTACCGAGCGGGGTGGTGCACAGGCTCGTCGCCCGCGCGTTCGGAACGGCCGCTACAATGCCGAGTGTCAGGCCCAGAAGCGCCGGGAGCGTGCGCATGTGTTCTTCTCCTGTGAAGAGGACGTCGGAAGCACGCTATCACGCAAAACTCACGCCAAGATGAACGCGGCTCCCGTCCCGGTCAGGAGGCGCGCAGCGATTGGCGCAGGGCGCGGATGCGACGCAGCGCCTCGTCGTCGGAACTGCGCTTCGGCTCTGTCGTGGCGGGGGCGAGGGTCTCGCCCCAGGGGTCGTCCTCGGGCTTGTCCTGCGCGTCCCAGTCCTCCCAGCCGTCGGAGATGTCGCTCAGGCTGCGATCCTCGTCGGACGTTTCCGTGGGAAGGGGGGCAGGGACAGGGGCCGGAGCGGGGGGCTGTTTGCTCGCCTTCCAGTCCGACTTGATTGAGTCGCGCAGGCGGTCGAGATTGGGCTTGCGCCAGGTGCTCGCATCCTCGGGGTCCGGGGCCGCGGCCGGACCGGGCGCGACGGGGGCGGACGTCTCGGCCTCGGCGTGTTCCCGGGCGAGGATGGCGTCGAAATCCTCCGGCATGGATTCCTCGAAATCGTCGGGCCGCGCGGATGCGGCGACCGGGTCGGCCTTCGCATCGCGGCGCTTCTGGCTGCTGCGCGGGGTGCGGGCGTAGACGTCCGAGTCGTCGTCGCCCTCGTAGGGGGCGTCGTACTTTCCCCGGCTGCGGAACAGCGTCCAGCCGATCAGCGCGGCGAGGCCGGCGAGCAGCGCGAAGAGCAGGGCGACGAGACCCGTGAGCGGCAGGTTGATGGCGGTGGCAACGCTTGACAGGGCCGTGCGCATCCGGCTCCAGAACCCCGCACTTTCATCCCGGAGGGCGGCGGCGTTGGCGCGGGCCTCGTCCCGGGCGCGCAGGAGCATCATGTCGGGATCGTCCCCGGCGGGTGGCGCGGCGGCGCGGGGGGCTGCCCCGTCCGGCTCGGCGCGCACGGCGGGACGCCAGCGATCCGACGGAGACGCCCCCGACGACTCGGCAGCGCGTTCAACGCGGATGCGCTCCTCGTCGAGCGGATCGACGAACTCGAAGGTGTTCTGCGCCAGGACGGAAGTTCCCAGGAAGAGACAGACCGACCCGGCCAGGACCAGGGGCCGCGACGCACGGCGCCCCTTCATCGCGGTAATCCGTCTCTTTATGGTGCGAACGTCCATGTCATCTTCTCCCGATATGCCCCATCATGGAGCAATCAAATCCTACGGGAGAGGACAATTCAAGTCGCGCGCCAGAGTCGCGGTCGCGAGAGAGCCGCGGTCAGGTGAAGGCGTCGGCCTCGGAGGCCTTGCGCCGGGCCATGTAGTCCTTCAGCGCCTCGTCCTTGTCCGCGTCGAGAGGGGGGGGCGCGTAGTCGTCGAGCTGGCGCTTCCAGATGGCGTTCGCGCGCATGGCGCTGTCGCGCTTGCCCTCCGCCTCCCACTGCTCGAAGGAGCCGTTGTCGGTGGTGGTTGACTGGTAGAAGGCGGTCTGGAAGTTGGCCTGGGTGTGGGCGCATCCCAGGAAATGCCCGCCCGGCCCGACCTCGCGGATCGCGTCCAGCCCCTGCGCGTTCTCGCTCAGGTCGATGCCGTTCGCGAAGGCGTGCATCATGCCGAGCTGGTCGCAATCGAGGATGAATTTCTCGTAGGAGGCGACGAGGCCCCCTTCGAGCCATCCGGCGGAATGGAGCATGAAGTTCACGCCGCCCATGAGTGCCGGGATGATGGTCGCGTTCGATTCGTAGGCCGCCTGCGCGTCGACCGACTTCGATCCGCACAGCGCCCCGCCGGAGCGGAAGGGCATGTTGTAGCGCCGCGCGAGCTGGGCCGCGCCGTAGAGGACGAGGGCGGGTTCCGGCGTGCCGAAGGTGGGCGCGCCGGTCTGCATGGAGATGTTGGCCGCGAAGGTGCCGAAGATCACCGGCGCGCCGGGGCGCACGAGCTGCGCGAAGGCCGCGCCGGCCAGCACCTCGCACAGCACCTGCGTCAGGGTCGCGGCGACGGTGGTGGGCGACATGGCCCCGGCGAGGATGAAGGGCGAGACGATGCAGGCCTGGTTCGCCCGGGCATAGACGTCGAGCGCGCCGAGCATGGTGCCGTCGAGCGTCATGGGCGAGTTGCAGTTGATGAGCGAGGTCATCACCGCGTTGTTCTCGACGAAGTCGTCGCCGAACACGATCTTGGCCATGTTGACGGAATCCTCGGCCCGCTCGGGTGCCGTGACCGACCCCATGAACGGCTTGTCCGAGTAGCGCAGATGCGCGTAGATCATGTCGAGGTGGCGCTTGTTCACCGGGATGTCGCACGGCTCGCAGGTGGTGCCGCCCGAATGGTGCAGGTAGGGCGACAGGTAGGTGAGCTTCACGAAGTTCTCGAAATCCTCGATGGTCGCGTAGCGGCGGCCCTTGTCGAGGCAGGAGACGAAGGGCGGGCCGTAGACGGGGGCGAAGACGGTGGACTTGCCGCCGATATGCACGCTGCGCTCGGGGTTGCGGGCGTGCTGGACGTATTCGCCCGGCGTGGTCTTGAGCAACTCGCGCAGCATGCCCTTGGGAAAGCGCACCCGCTCGGCGTCGCGGTCGACACGCGCGCCCGCCTTCTCCCACAGGTCGAGGGCGCGGGGGTAGTCCTTGAAGCCGATGCCGACCTCTTCGAGGATGGTCTCGGCATTGGCCTCGATGAGATCGAGACCCGCCTCGTCCAGCACCTCGAATTCCCGGAGCGTGCGCGTGATGGCGGGCATCTGCACGCGGACCGGATTCTGCCGCGCCGCGCGCCGCGCGCCCGCCCCGCCCGAGGCACCCCGGCCCCGGCGGCGGCTCTTCTCTTCGATCATTGCGTCCATGGCGAACCCTCCCGCGATCTGACTGGAGGGCATGATATCGCCTCGCCCGGCCCCGACGAGGCCGTTTCCGTCCTACGAGGCGACATCTGCGACTATCGCCGCCCGCCGCCGCACCCGTCGGCCGCCCCGCGCCACTCTCCAGTTGACCCGGCGTCCGTTCGATCCGATAGCTCCCCCCGAAAAGGAGCACCCCATGACCGATCCCCACGCCGAACGCATCCTCATCGTCGATTTCGGGTCCCAGGTGACGCAGCTCATCGCCCGGCGCATCCGCGAGGCGGGGGTGTTCTGCGAGATCGTGCCCTTCGACAGGGCGGAGGGCGCGCTGGAGGGGGGCGATCTGAAGGGCGTCATCCTCTCGGGCGGCCCGTCGAGCGTGGGCGACGCGGACAGCCCCCGCGCGCCGCAGGGCGTGTTCGGGCGGGGCGTGCCGGTGCTGGGCATCTGCTACGGCCAGATGTGCATGGTCGCGCAACTGGGCGGGCAGGCGGCGGGGTCGAGCGAGCGGGAGTTCGGACGCGCCTTCGTCACCGTGACGGCATCCTCGCCCCTCTTCGCGGGCCTTGCCGCGCCGGGGGAGACGGAGGAGGTCTGGATGTCCCACGGCGACCGGGTGACGGCCCTGCCGGAGGGATTCGCGGTCGTCGGCACCTCGCCCAACGCGCCCTTCGCGGCCTTCGCGGACGAGGCGCGGCGCTTCTACGGCGTGATGTTCCACCCCGAGGTGGTGCACACCCCGCGCGGGGCGACGCTCCTGACCAACTTCGTGCGCGGCATCTGCGGCTGTTCCGGTCAATGGACCATGGCCGCCTATCGCGACGAGAAGATTGCCGCCATCCGCGCGCAGGTCGGCGAGGAGGGCAGGGTGATCTGCGGCCTGTCGGGCGGGGTGGACAGTTCCGTCGCCGCCGTCCTGATCCACGAGGCCATCGGCGAGCGGCTCACCTGCGTCTTCGTCGATACCGGGATGATGCGCGCGGGCGAGGCGAGCGAGGTGGTGACCCTGTTCCGCGACCATTACAACATCCCGCTCGTGGCGCGCGACGCCTCCGACCTGTTCATCGACGCGCTGGCGGGTGTCAGCGACCCGGAGGAAAAGCGCAAGACCATCGGACGGCTCTTCATCGACGTATTCGACGAGGAGGCGGGCAAGGCGGGCGGGGCAGACTTCCTCGCCCAGGGCACGCTGTATCCCGACGTGATCGAGAGCGTCAGCGCGACCGGCGGGCCGAGCGTGACCATCAAGAGCCACCACAATGTCGGCGGCCTGCCTGCGCGCATGAAGATGCAACTCGTCGAGCCGTTGCGCGAATTGTTCAAGGACGAGGTGCGCGCGCTGGGGCGGGAACTGGGCCTGCCCGAGACCTTCGTGGGCCGCCATCCCTTCCCGGGACCGGGCCTCGCCATCCGCCTGCCGGGCGACATCACCCACGAGAAGCTCGATATCCTGCGCGCCGCCGATACGATCTATCTCGACGAGATCAGGAAGGCCGGTCTCTACGACACGATCTGGCAGGCCTTCGCCGTGCTGCTCCCGGTCAAGACGGTGGGGGTGATGGGCGACGGGCGCACCTACGACCACGTCTGCGCCCTGCGCGCGGTCACCTCGACGGACGGGATGACGGCGGATTACTACCCGTTCCCGCATGATTTTCTCGGGCGCACGGCCACGCGCATCATCAACGAGGTGACCGGCATCAACCGCGTCGTCTACGACATCACCTCGAAGCCGCCGGGCACCATCGAGTGGGAGTGACGCTTCCGGCCCGCGCGAGGCGATCCGAGACCTTGGTCTCGATAGCCTTCGCGACGCGATGCCGCGTACGGGTGCGCTTGAGAAAAACCGGCCCATATGCTTGATTGCATCCGCATCGCGAACGGGGTATCGCCCCGCATGTTCGCGACCCGAAACCTTCGGAGAATCCGTCCATGGCCCGCCTGACCGCCGTCCTTTCCGCTACCGGACTTCTCGCCCTGTTCGGGGCCGGGTCCGCCTTCGCCGCCGGGCTGGGACAGCCCGAACCCTGGCAGCTCGGCTTCCAGCTTCCCGCGACCGACATCGCCGAGCGGGTGCAGGGCCTGTCCTTCTGGCTGCACATCCTGGCCGCGGCGATCACGCTGTTCGTGACCGCGCTGCTCGCCTATGTTTGCTGGAAGTTCTCGGCCAAGCGGAACCCGAACCCCTCGCGCTTCACGCACAACACCACCGTCGAGGTCGTCTGGACGGTCGTGCCGGTGCTGATCCTCGTGGCGATGGCCTATCCGTCGATCAAGCTGCTCTACTATCAGGAAACCATCCCCGAGAGCGAGCTGACCATCAAGGCGACCGGCTACCAGTGGTACTGGGACTACACCTACAACGTCGACGGCGAGGAGGTCATCGTCGAGAGCCTCATGGCCGGCAAGGGCTACTCCACCTACGAGGAGATGGTCGAGGGCATGCAGGCCGACGGCTATTCCGAGGAGGAGATCCCCTCCGACATGGAATGGAAGCTCGCCGCCACCGCGCCGATGATCGTCCCCGTGAACACCAAGGTCCGCCTGCACGTGACCGCCGCCGACGTGATGCACGCGTGGACCGTGCCCTCCTTCGGCGTGAAGGTCGACGCCGTGCCGGGCCGCCTGAACGAGTTGTGGTTCGAGGCCAACACCGTGGGCCGCTACTTCGGCCAGTGCTCCGAGCTGTGCGGGCGCGACCATTCCTACATGCCGATCATGGTCGATGTCGTGCCGCAGGAGGACTGGGACAACCGCCTCGCTGAGATGGTCGAGGAATACGCCTCGAAGTCGGGTGAGCCGTCGCCCGTCAAGGTCGCCGCCGTGGCAGCGGAGTAGACCGACATGACCGATGCGACGATCCGGTACGGCGCCGTCGAGAACGCGGCGGGCGAGAACGAGGCGAGCGTCGGCGACTTCTTCGCGCTGATGAAGCCGCGCGTGATGTCCCTCGTCATCTTCACCGCGCTGGTGGGCCTGCTCGCCGCGCCTGTGGCGATGCACCCCATCGTGGGCTTCGCCTCGCTTTTGTGCATCGCCGTCGGAGCGGGGGCGTCGGGCGCGCTCAACATGTGGTGGGAATCGGATATCGACGCCCGCATGGGGCGCACCCAGAACCGCCCCATCCCCTCGGGCCGCGTCACGCGGGACGAGGCGCTGGCCATCGGGCTGGGCCTGTCGCTGGTCTCCGTCGCCCTGCTCGCGGTCTTCGCGAATCTCCTGTCGGCGCTGCTGCTGGCCGGGACCATCGCCTTCTACGGCGGGTTCTACACCATGTGGCTCAAGCGCCGCACGCCGCAGAACATCGTCATCGGCGGGGCCGCCGGGGCCATTCCGCCCGTCATCGGCTGGACGGTCGCGACGGGGTCGGTCTCCGTCGAGCCGCTGCTGATGTTCGCCATCATCTTCCTGTGGACCCCGCCGCATTTCTGGGCGCTCGCGCTCTGGAAGCGCCGGGAGTACACCGAGGCCGAGGTGCCCATGCTCCCCGTCGTCGCCGGGCCGAAGGCGACGCGCGTGCAGGTCATGGTCTACTCCGTCCTCCTCGCCGCGAGCAGCCTCGCGCTGGTCTTCACCGAGGTCGCCGGCCCCGCCTATACCGGAACCGCGATCCTCGCCAATGCCGCCTTCTGCTGGTTCGCCTGGGGCGTCTACTGCCGGGACGAGGCGGCGGCGCAGGCGGAGAGGTACGGCGCGGAGAAGAAGCTGTTCGCCTTCTCGCTCACCTATCTGGCCCTGATCTTCGCGGCGCTCCTCGTGGATGCGGCCCTTCGAAGCGCGGGGTGGAGCTGACGCCATGGCCGATTCCGAACTGCACAAGCGCCGCCTCGGACGCAACGTCTTCGTCGGCGTCGTCCTCTTCGCCTTCGTCGCGCTGATCTTCGCCGTGACGATGGTCAAGCTCCAGGCACAGTTGCCATGAGCGCGGGCCGGGCCTCCAACGGGCGGACCGCGGCGACGCTGTTCGGCGTCGTCGCCTGCATGGTCGCGCTGTCCTTTGCCGCCGTCCCGCTCTACCGCATCTTCTGCCAGGTGACGGGCTTCGGCGGCACGCCCCTGCGCGCCGACGTGGTGAACGAGGTGGTGCTCGACGAGACGATCACCGTCACCTTCGACGCCTCGACCGAGAGCGGGATGCCCTGGGTCTTCAAGCCCGTCCAGAAGGACATGGAAATCCCCATCGGCGAGACGGGGCTGGCCTTCTACACCGCGCACAACCCCACCGACCGTCCCATCGCGGGCACGGCCGTCTTCAACGTCACCCCCCTCAAGATCGGGCCGCATTTCGTCAAGATCGACTGCTTCTGCTTCGAGGAGCAGGTGCTCATGCCCGGTCAGACGGTGGACATGCCCGTTACCTACTACGTCGATCCCTCCATCCGCGAGGATCGCTCGACGCGCGAGGTGAAGGGGGTTACGCTCTCCTACACGTTCTACCAGATCGACTTGCCCGAGGGGATGGAGACCGCGATGAACGCGGATGCCGCCGCGGGCGAGACGGTGAACTGATCCGACAATAAGAAAACCATCCCGGAGCATCCGATGGCCAGCCAGGCAAAGCACGACTATCACATCCTCGAACCCAGCATCTGGCCCTTCGTCGCGTCGGTCAGCGCCTTCGTCATGCTGTTCGGCGCGGTGCTGTGGTTCAAGGGCGGCACGCCGCTGCTGTTCCTCGCCGGCCTCGCGGGCGTCCTGTTCGTGATGTACTCCTGGTGGTCCGAGGTGATCCACGAATCGCAAGTGGGCGACCACACCCCGGTCGTGCATCTGGGCCTGCGCTACGGCTTCATCCTGTTCATCATCTCCGAGGTGATGTTCTTCCTCGCCTGGTTCTGGGCCTACTTCCGCTACGCGCTCTTCGTCCCGGCCGAGACGACCGACGAGACCCACGGCATCGGCTTCGCCGAGGGCGGCATGTTCCCGCCCGAGGGCATCCACGCCGTCGACCCGCTCGCCCTGCCGCTGGTCAACACGCTGATCCTGCTGCTGTCGGGCTGCACGCTCACGGCGGCGCATCACTACCTGATGGAGATGCGCGAGGGCAACGACGACCCCAAGCGCAAGCAGGTCTTCTGGTGGCTCGCCGGGACGACCGCGCTCGGCGCGATCTTCCTCGTCATGCAGGGCGTCGAGTACTACGAGGCCTATCACCACGACCTGACGCTCCAGAGCACGTTCTACGGTGCGGCCTTCTACATGGCGACGGGCTTCCACGGGATGCACGTCCTCATCGGGACCATCTTCCTCGCCATCTGCCTCATCCGCGTCGGCAAGGGGCATTTCGATCCCAAGAAGCATATCGGCTTCGAGGCGGCGGCCTGGTACTGGCACTTCGTGGACGTGGTATGGCTGTTCCTCTTCTTCGCCATCTACGTCGGCAGCGCCGGATTCTTCAACTACGGCCACTGATCGCGGCATGGAGGAACAGACCGATCTGCGGGGGCCGGTGGTCATCGGCCTCGGCGGGTTGATCGTGCTGCTGGGCCTCGGCTTCTGGCAGCTCGACCGCCTCGACTGGAAGCGCGGCATCATCGCCGAGGCGGAGCGGCGCCTGTCCCGTCCGCCCGCCCCCCTGCCCGACACGCTCGACCCGGCGCGCGACGACTATCTCCCCGTCGCGGTCGAGGGGCGCTTCACGGGCGAGGAATACTACCACCTGACGTCGCAGAAGCCGCGTGGCCCCGGCTTCGACGTGATCGCCCCGTTCGAGACGGCGGACGGGCGGCGCATCCTCGTCGAGCGCGGCTACGTGCCCCAGGACGCGCGCGACCCCGCCACCCGCGAGGCCCCCGAAGGCCCGCGCCGGATCGAGGGCTTCCTGCGCTGGCCCGACGACCTCAACCGCTTCACGCCCGATCCGGACCTCGATAGCCGCATCTGGTACGCCCGCAATGTCCCCTCCCTGTCCGGGGCGGCGGGGACCGAGCCGGTGCTGCTGGTGCAGGCGCCCACCGGCGCGGACGCCTATCCGCGCGGCCGGGCGGTCGAGGTGCGCATGCGCAACAACCACCTCACCTACGCCCTGACCTGGTTCGGCACCGCCATCGTCTGGGCCGGGATGGCCCTGTTCTGGGTTCGCCGCCAGCGCCTTGCGCGCGCCCGGGCGGACGGGTAGAGCAGGGCGGGACGAAGCCCCCCCCGCGCGGAGCCGACCATGAGATACATCAGCACCAGGGGCACCGCCCCCGTCGTCGGCTTCGAGGAGGCGCTGCTCGCGGGGCTGGCCCGGGACGGGGGCCTCTACGTCCCCGAGGAATGGCCCGTCCTGTCGCCCGAGACCATCGCCTCGCTGCGCGGCGCGCCCTACGAGACCGTCGCGCTCGACGTGCTGCGCCCCTTCGTCGGCGGCATGGACATGGACGCGCTCAAGGCGATGATCGACCGCGCCTATGCCGGCTTCGGCCATCGCGCGGTGGCCCCGCTGGTCCAGATGGACGCGCGCAACTGGGTGCTGGAACTGTTCCACGGCCCGACGCTTGCCTTCAAGGACCTGGCCATGCAGCTCATCGGGCTGCTGTTCGACCACGTGCTGGAGGCGCGGGACGCGCGCGTCACCATCGTCGGCGCGACCTCGGGCGATACCGGCTCGGCGGCCATCGAGGCGTTTCGCGGCAAGGCGCGGGCGGACGTGTTCATCCTCTACCCACACGGGCGCATCTCCGAGGTGCAGCGGCGGCAGATGACCACGCCGACCGAAGCCAACGTCCACGCCATCGCCGTGGAGGGCGATTTCGACGATTGCCAGGCCCTCGTGAAGGCGATGTTCAACGATTTCGCGTTCCGCGATTCCATGCGCCTCGGCGCGATCAACTCGATCAACTGGACGCGGGTCCTGGCGCAGATCGTCTACTATGCCACCTCCTCCCTCGCCCTGTCGGGGGGCGAGCGTCGGGTGGCCTATTCCGTCCCGACCGGCAATTTCGGCGATATCTTCGCGGGCTACGTCGCGCGGAAGATGGGCTTTCCCGTCGGCACGCTGGTCATCGCGACGAACGAGAACGATATCTTGCACCGCACGCTGGAGACGGGCCGCTATGCCGTCGAGGGCACGGTGCAGACCCTGACGCCCAGCATGGATATCCAGGTCTCCTCCAATTTCGAGCGCCTGCTCTTCGATCTTGCCGACCGGGAGGGCGCGGCGGTGGTGCAGATGATGGACGAGCTGGGCACCACCCGCGCCATGACCCTGCCCCAGGGTCAGCACGAGGCCCTGCGCGCGGGGTTCGCCTCCGCCCGGGTGGACCGGGACGAAACGGTCGAGACCATCCGCGCGACGCGCCGCGAGACCGGCATGACCCTCGATCCGCACAGCGCCGTCGGCCTCGCCGCCGCGCGCCGCTTCGCGCGGCCCGACGAGCCGATGGTCACCCTCGCCACCGCGCACCCGGCCAAGTTCCCCGATGCCGTCCGCGCGGCGCTGGATACGGAGACGCCCCTCCCCGAGCGCATGGCCGACCTCTACGACCGCCCCGAGCGCGTCGCCGTCCTGCCGAACGACCTGACCGCCATCGAGGACTTCATCCGCGAGAGGGTTTCCCCATGAGAAGATCGCGGCAGGGCGCGGTATCGCCGTCATTGCCCGGCTCGACCGGGCGGTCCAGAGCCAGGGGAACTGCTCTCGCGTCCCTGGATTACCCGGTCGGAGCGCGACGCGCAGCGGCGGGTAACGACATCATGGAAGTGCATCACCCATGACCGACATCGCCATCGAGGACGGGCGCATCCGCACGACGACGCTGCCCAACGGGTTCCGCATCGTCACCGAGCACATGCCCTTCGTGAAGTCGGCGGCGCTGGGCATCTGGGTCGGGGCCGGGTCGCGCAACGAGACGCTGGCCGAGGCGGGCCTGTCGCACATGCTCGAACACATGGCCTTCAAGGGCACGACGCGGCGCACGGCGCGGGGCATCGTCGAGGAGATCGAGGATGTGGGCGGCGACCTCAACGCCTATACCGATTACGAGACGACGGCGTACCAGGCACGGGTCCTGGCCGAGCACGTGCCCCTCGCCCTGGACATCCTCGCCGACATCCTGCGCGATTCGACCTTCCAGCCGGAGGAGATCGAGCGCGAGCGGCACGTGATCCTCCAGGAGATCGGCGAGCGGGGCGACATGCCGTCCATGGTCGCCATGGAGACGCTGCAGGAGATCGCCTATCCCGACCAGCCGCTGGGCCGCCCGATCATCGGCTCGCCCGAGAGCGTCCTGTCCTTCGACCGCGACGGCATCGCGGGGTACATGGGCCGCCAGTACGTGCCCTCCCGGATGATCCTCTCCGCCGCCGGCTACGTCGATCACGACGCGGTCGTGCGGGATGCGGAGCGCCTGTTCGGCGACATGCCCGGGCAGGAGGCCCCCCCGATGGAGCCGGGCCGCTACGCCATGGGACGGCGGCAGATGGTGAAGCCCAGCGAGCAGGCGCATCTCGTCTTCGGCTTCGACGCGCCCGACAGCCGGGATATCGAGGCCCAGTTCCGGGCGCAGACGGCGGCCGCCGTGCTGGGCGGCGGCATGTCCTCGCGCCTGTTCCAGGAGGCGCGGGAGGAGCGGGGGCTGTGCTACTCGATCTTCAGCTATGCCGAATCCTTCGCCGATGCGGGGTTGCTGAGCGTCTACGCCGCGACCGGCGCCGGGGACTCGCGCGCGCTGGCGGCCCTGATCCTCGACGTGATGGCCCGCGCCGCCGACGAGGTGACCGATGCGGAGGCCGCGCGGGCGCGGGCGCAGTCGAAGGCGGGGATGCTCATGGCGCTCGAATCGCCCATGCGCCGGGCCGAGACGTTGGCGCGGCAGGTCGCCCTGCGCAACCGCCCCTTCGCCATGGGCGAGATCGAGACGATCATCGACGGGGTGGATGCGGCGGCGGTGCGGGAGTCGCTGCGCGCGATCCTCGACGGCCCGCCGCCGAGCGCCGTCTATCTCGGGCCGGAGGGTGGCGGCTTGCCGGACGATCTGGCCGACGCGGCCTGACGGATCGGGCGGCGTGTCGTTCTTCCGGTGGGTGCTGGGCGGAGGACAGCGGCGCGGGGCGTCGTCCCTCGTGCTGCACGGGGAACGGCTCGACCTGCGCCTGCCGAGGGCGGACGATTTCGGCGAATGGATGCGCCTGCGCCGGGACAGCCGGAATTTCCTGCAACCCTGGGAGCCGCGCTGGCCGCGCGACCACCTCTCGCCGCGCTCCTTCCGCCGCCGGGTGCGCTGGGCGCGGGCAGAGGCCGATGCCGGCCGCTCCCTCTCGCTGCTGATATTCGCGCATGGTCCGCATCGCATGGTCGGCGGCATCACGCTCAGCAACATCCGGCGCGGCCCCTCGCGCAGCGGCACGCTGGGGTACTGGGTGGGCAGGGAACATGCGCGCAAGGGCTACATGCGCGGCGCCATCGGCATCGTGATGGACCACGCCTTCGGCGAGATGGCCTTGACCCGGCTCGAAGCCGCCTGCCTAGAGGAGAACGTCGCCTCCCGCAGCCTGCTCCTCGCCTGCGGCTTTGGCTTCGAGGGCATCGCGCGGTCCTATCTGGAGGTCGACGGCGCGGTCCGCGACCACATGCTGTTCGCGCGGGTGAAGGGCGAGGACCGCGCCGCCCCCGAACCTTCCGGCCAAGCGCCGGTCGCGTAGCGGACGGCCGGAACCGAAAGACCGTACCATGTATACCATCGTCACCGGGCAGCGATTACTTGGTGCGTGGGTCGTTCGAATGCCTTGTGCCGAGTAAAGCGTACCGCGAACGGGGTTGCCGCTCTTTACCCGGAACGGTTTCATGCTACGGTAACCATGTATCCACGCCGTACCCGGAGACGAGACCATGCAGTTGCCCGCCCTCCTGCCGACCGATGTCTCCGCCACGACCACCCTGGCGGGCAAGGACACGATGGTCGCGTTCGGCGGCATCGCCGAGACGGATGCCTCCGCGCCCGGCACGCTCGACGTCTCGCGGATGAACCCGATCGCCGCGCCCTCCATCGGCGGCAAGATCGCGCCGCCGCAATCCGGCGCGCCAGCGATGGAGGCCGGGGACGATGCCATGTCGGCCATCGCCGCCCTGCTCGCGAAGTTCGAGAAGGCGCGGGAGTTCATGCGCTGAGAGGAACGGCCCTCGGGCGTTCGACCCCCTGACCGCCTCGAGCACGGCATCCGTCGCGCCCCTCGCCGATGTCTCCGGGCCGATGCCGTCGGCGGGGATGGCGACGCTCTTCGGCGTTCTCGTGGATATCTCCCCGTCCCGGCACCGTGGCGGCTCGGCGCTTTCCATGGTGGGGCCGGCGCCCTATCCTCTACCCCGCAACAGCGCGCCGGTGGCCAGAAATGTTTCCCTTCCGCGACCACAATCCCTCCGACACCACGCCCTACGTCGCCTACGCCCTCATGGCGATCAACGTGCTGGTCTTCCTCTGCTACGGCTTCCTGCCGGAGCGGGAGGTGTACGCGGTGTTCGACACCTGGGCGCTGGTCCCGGCGGAGGCGATGGCGGGGCAGGATCTGCACACGCTCGTCACCTGCATGTTCATGCATGGGGGGTGGATGCACCTGGCGGGGAACATGCTGTTCCTGTGGGTGTTCGGCGACAACCTTGAGGATTATCTCGGCCATGCCGGGATGCTGGTCTTCTATCTCCTGTGCGGGTTCGGAGCCTCGGCGGCGCAGATCGCGGTGGACCCCTATTCCACGATCCCCAATGTCGGCGCGTCGGGGGCCATCGCGGGGCTGATGGGCGGCTATCTGCTGCTCTTCCCCAAGGCGCGGATCGACGTGTTGTTCGTCATCGTCATCATCGTGAAGGTGATCCCGCTCTCGGCCTGGATCGTGCTGGGCGCGTGGATCGGGTTGCAGGTGGTGATGGGCGTCGCGGACTGGGGCGTGGGCGGCGGCGGGGTCGCCTATTTCGCGCATATCGGCGGGTTCGTCGCGGGGCTGGCCGGCATCGGCCTCGTCTGGATGGTGCGGGGCAGGCCGCGCTACTGGCCGGAGATGCCGCACGAGGCGGTCGCCGCGCGCAATCCGTGGGCGGTGATGCGACGCTGACCGCTGGACCGCGCATCGCGGCGCACCATCTTGTGCGGGAACGCCGTCCACAGGATTTCCGGAGATACGCCCATGAAACGCCTCGCCCTCGCCGCCGGAGCCGCCGCGGCCCTAGCCCTGCCCGCGCTCGCCGACGAGATCGGGGAGGTCTCGACCGTGTTCAAGCTGCTCGGCGCGAACCACAAGATCGTGGTCGAGGCCTTCGACGACCCGAAGGTGAACGGCGTCGCCTGCTTCCTGTCCCGGGCCAAGACGGGCGGCATCCGCGGCTCGCTGGGGCTGGCCGAGGATACGTCGGACGCCTCCATCGCCTGCCGCCAGGTCGGCCCGATCAGCTACAACGACGAGCTGGAGGCGGGCGAGGACGTGTTCCGCCAGCGCACCTCGATCCTGTTCAAGAAGCTCCAGGTCGTGCGCTTCTACGATCCGAAGCGCAATTCGCTGGTCTATCTGAGCTATTCCGACCGGGTGATCGAAGGCTCGCCGCAGAACTCGATCTCGGCGGTCGCGGTCATGCCCTGGGGGGCCGAGGGCGTCACGCCGGAGCCGCCCGTCTACGACGACTGAGGCGGGCACCCTTGAAGAACGGCCCCGTCCCGGCATAGCGTCCTCCAGCCGAGGGACGACCGCCATGACCCGCGCCACCCCCCTGTCCCTGTGGGACGCCTCCGCCGTCGAGGCCGATTACGCCAACCCCATGGACGGCGACGTCGAGACCGATGTCGCCATCGTCGGGGGCGGGTTCACCGGATTGTCGACCGCGCTGCATTGCGCGCGCAAGGGCCTCGGCGCGCAGGTCGTCGAGGCCGAGCGTATCGGCCATGGCGGATCGGGGCGCAACGTGGGGCTGGTCAACGCCGCCCTGTGGCTGGCCCCCCGCGCCGTGCGCGAGGCGCTGGGCGATGTCTACGGCCCGCGCTTCGTCGGGGTCTTCGGCAAGGGGCCGGAAACGGTCTTCGACCTGATCGAGCGGCACCAGATCCGATGCGAGGCGACCCGGACGGGCACCATCCACGCCGCCCACGGCCCCTCCGGCGTCGCCGACCTGGAGGACCGGGCGGCGGAATGGCGGCGTCTGGGCGAGCCGGTCGACCTGCTGGACCGCGACGACGTGGCCGCGCGGATCGGCACGCGCGCCTTCCATGCCGGCCTGCTCGACCACCGCGCGGGGACGATCAACCCGATGGGCTATTGCCGGGGGCTGGCCCGCGCCGCGCGGGGCGCTGGGGCGGAGATCGCGACCGGCGTGCGGGCGACGGCGCTGCGCCGCGAGGGGGGCGGCTGGCGGGTCGAGACGAAGCGCGGCAGCGTCCGCGCGCGCTTCGTCGTGCTGGGTACCAATGCCTATACCGACGCGCTCTGGCCCGGCCTGCGCGAGGTGTTCACGCCCATCCACTACTTCCAGGTCGCGACCCGGCCCCTCGGCCCGGAGGCGGCGCATATCCTGCCCGGGCGGCAGGGGGTGTGGGATACGGGGCGCATCATGTTCAACGTCCGCCGCGATGCCTCGGACCGGCTGCTGGTCGGGTCGATGGGCACGGTGGTCGGCTCGGCCGCGAAGGGGTTGTCCCGGCGCTGGGCGGCGCGGCAGGTGGCGCGGCTCTTCCCCGAGCTGGGGCCGGTCGATTTCGAGGAGGCCTGGCACGGGCGCATCGCCATGACGCCCGATCACCTGCCCCGGATCTACGAGCTGGACAAGGGCCTCTTCACGGCCATCGGCTATAACGGGCGCGGCATCACGACGGGGACGCTGTTCGGCGCGGTGCTGGCGGACCTGCTCACCGGCCTCGACCGCGCCGACCTTCCCCTGCCCATCACCCCCGTCTCGAAGGCGAGGGGTGCGGCGCTGAACGCGCGGCTGTATCAGGCGGCGTTCACGGCGAATCAGGTGTGGCGAAGCCTGTAGCCCTCAGCCGGGCGGCGGCCCGTCCCGCAATTCGGCCAGCCCCGCGCCGATCAGCACGAGCGCGGGCCAGACGATGTAGAACTGCGTCTCCAGGTTCCCCCCGAAGGAGACGAGCAGCAGCGCGAGCATCACCCCGAGCGGCAGATGCCCGCGCGGGCTGGCCAGGACGCGCAGGATCAGGGCCAGCAGGATGCACGCGACGGGCACCGCGAACAGCACCGCCCCCGCCATGCCGCGCACGAACAAGAGCCCGTACCACGTATGATGCGTGCCGATCAGCATGTGCTCCGTCACGTGCGACCCCGGCTCCACGCTGCCGTGGCCGAACCAGTACGCCTCCGACGCCCAGCGTTCCTTCGCGATGCGCTTGAGGGCGTCGCGCACCCGGGTCGAATTCGCCCGCATCTCCCGGATACGCGTCCAGGCGTCCGACATCGCCCCCAGCACGCTGTCTCCAACCACGATCATCGCCGCCGAGGCGGTCGCCAGCGCCAGTCCCGCCCAGGGCTTGAGCACCAGCGGCAGGGCGCGGGGCAGGGCGGTGCAGACGACGAGGCTGATGAGGCTCATGCGCGACTTGGTCATCAGCACCATGGCCACCCCCGCCAGCACCCCGCAGACGAGCCAGAAGCGGCGCTTCTCCTCCAGCGCGCAGAGCACCATGATCACCCCGATCAGCCCCGCGAAGGGCGACCACGGGGCGAAGAACTGCCAGCGCGCCGACCCGTTCGCCGGGTCGATGGTGTAGAGGAAGACGGCGAAGTATTCCGGCCCCGGCCCGCCCACCGCCTTCAGCGGCGAGACGAAGACGCGCTCGGGCAGGCCGATCAGGGGCGCGGCCAGGAACAGCGGGATCAGCAGCAGCGTGTGCAGCCCCACCACGCAATAGGCCCGTACGATCACCTCCATGCGGATGAACAGGCTCGCCCCGATCAGCAGGTAGAGCGGGAACAGCGCCCACCCCTTGGCCCAGCCGATGCTCGACTTGACGATCCGGCCTGTGACGAAGCCGTTGCCCACCTGCCCGATCCAGAGCACGACGAGCATCCCCGCCATGGCGAGGAAGGCGAGCCAGACGAGGGCGGGCGGAGCCTTCGCCCTGAGGTCGGGCCGCATGAGGGGGTCGCAGTAGAGCGCGAACACCACGAATCCGGCGAGGCTCCATCCCAGCACCGGCCCGGCCACGTAGAGCGCGCCGAGGGCGTAGAGCGGCCACGTGAGCACGATCGCCCGGTAGACCGCCCTTTCGGCGGGGCGCAGATGCTCGGGGAAGGGACCCAACTCTCTCTCCACGCGGACGGGCTGTCCCCGCTGCATGGACCGATAATCCGAAGGAATCGTTGCCGCGCGCCCGCTTTGTCCGGTCGACCCTGCCCCCGGACGCGCTATTCCGGCGGGCCGAATCCGTTGCGGCCCGGAAAGTCCGGCGCGAGGGGACGGGCATTCGCCATCCTGAGCCACAGGCGCAGCATCTTTCGCCGCCGGGCGGGGTCGGCATGGTCCTCGAAGTCCGTCCGCGAATGCAGCACCGCGTAGTTGTTGGCCAGTTGCAGGTCCCCCGGCTCCAGCATCATGTCGAGCCGCAGCCCCTCCGCCCGGGTCGCCGCGTCGAAGGCGTCGAGGGCGGCGACCTCCACGGGCGTCAGCGGCGCGCCCGCCTGTTCGTGGCCCAGCTCGATGTACTGGCGCAGGTAGCGGCAGGCGAGCCTGCCCCCGTGCCAGCTGAAGAGCGGCGAGCGCCCCGCCCCGTCGGCGGACAGGTGCGCGTAGTGGAAGGGGCGGAAATACGCGCCCAGCAACTCGCGATGGTCCGCCAGCAGCACGTTGTACACCGACGCCGCGCTGACGAGACTGCTCAGACCGCCCCGCTCGGCCCGGCGCAGGCACAGGAGGCCCACCACGTCCGACGGGTCGGTATGGTAGGGCAGGGTCAGGTTCGTCTGGTAGACCCGCGCGTTCCTGTCCGCCGGATCGGCCACGCTCGCCACCGTGCCGAGCAGGTCGCCGTCCGCATTCTGGGTCACGGGCGTGCCGAGCGCGAGGCCGAGGCCGTAATGGAGCGTCGCGATATCCGCCTCGCCGTAGCGGTCCACCGGCAGGCCCCGCAGCAGGGCGAAGCCGGGACCGTTCTCCAGCGCATCGGCGAGGCGGGCGAGCAGCGGCGCGAGGGCGGGGACGGGAAAGTCCCGCGCCGTCATCGCCGGAAAGGCCGCCCCGCGCGCGCGGGCGATCTCCAGCGCCGCGTCGAGCGCGTCGACCTCCTCCGGCGCGAGGACGTGCATCCAAGACGGATCGTCCGCCAGATCGGCCCCGCGCCAGGCGGCGAGGCCGGTCATCGGTTCGGTCGGGACGACGCCCATCGGCTCCTCCTACACCTGCGCGTAGATGGCGAGGCCCACCACCAGCAGCATGGAGGCCGCCATCGCGTAGTTGATCCAGCGCTGCGTGGCGGGGGCGAGGTCGAGGCGGCGCAGCGAGACCCCGGCCCAGAGCCAGACGACGTGCAGCGCCACCCAGATGATATTCATCACGACGATCTTCAGCACTGTCTCGGTCGCCGGGGCCTCCGGCATGAAGGCGAAGCCGGAGAAGAGCGCGGTGCTGACGGCGTAGGCCTTCGGGTTGATCGCCTGGAGCGCCAGCCCGTCGCGCAGCCCCGGCGCGCGGGCCGCCTCGACGAAGGCGACCTTCGACCCGGCGAAGGCGATCTTCGCGGCGAGGTACAGGAGGTACCCCACCGACGCCCAGGCTAGCACGGTCCGCAGCCACGGAACCGCCAGCGCGCTCGCCGCGATGCCGGAGATGACGAGCAGCACGACCGTGTTGTGCCCGATCCACAGCCCCGTCAGGTACGACGCCCCCGTCCGGTAGCCGTAGGCCGACCCCACCCCCGCCAGCGAAAGGACGCCGGGGCCGGGCGTGACGATGAGGAAGAAGACGGCGAGGGCGAATTCGATCATGCGGACGCGTCGCCTTCCGGCTCCGCCCAGACGGCCATCATCGTTCCGCCCGGCTCCCGGAACTCGAAGCGGCGGCCGCCGGGGAAGTCGAAGATGTCCTTCGTAATCTCGGCCCCGGCGGCGCGAACCGTCTCCAGCGCGGCCTCCAGATCGTCCGTCTTGAGCACGACCAGCGGCGCGCGGTGCTCGCCCCGCTCGATGCCGCCGCCCGTGCCCGCCTGCCGGATATCGCGGTAGTTGGGGCCGTATTCGACGAAGGACCAGCCGAAGGCCTGCCCGAAGAAGGCTTCCGTCTCCTCCAGCGTGGGGGAGGTGAATTCGATGTAGTCGATCTTCATCGGGCGGCTCCTTCAGAATAGCGGCATGGCGCGCATGACGCCCGGATCGTCCGGGTCGCGATACTTGTCCGGCACCCCCCGCTCGCGCAGCAGCGCCGCGCAATGGGCGAGGCGGTCCTCATCGAGCGTCACGCCGAGGCCCGGCCCCTCGGGCAACGCGACGTGATTGCCCTTCGGCGCGAACGGCCCTTCCGCGATCACGTCGAAGGGCTGCTGGCGCAGGAGCGACTGGTTCGGCTCGCGGATATGCGGGTGCGCGGCGCAGGCGTGCAGGTAGGCCGCCGTGCCCAGCCCGCTGTCGCCCGAATAGCACCAGAAATCCACCCCCGCCTCCGCGCAGGCCGAGACGAAGCGCAGCATCCGCGTGAACCCGCCGAAACCGGCCACGTTCGAGACGATGGCATCGGGCACGCCGCTGGCGACGGCCTTCGGCAGGTCGGTATTGTGCGTCGAGAAGGGCAGGGTCGTGCGCGGGCGCAGGCGCTCCATGGCGGGCAGGGTCGCCACCGGGTCCTCCCAGTTGCGCACGCCGAAATCCTCGAAGGCGGGGGCGAGGTAGGTGGCCGAGGCGAGGGAGAAGGCCTGGTTCGAATCGATCCGGATCATCGCGTCGGGGCCGAGCGCGTCGCGCAGGGCGGCGACGAGGTCGATGTTCGCGCCGAGGTCCGGGTCGGAGACCTTGCCCTCGAAGAAGGTCGTCCCGTGCGCCTCGCGCAGCCCGAGGCAGTAGTCCACCACCGCCCCGATATCGCGCTCCCCGCCCTTGCCGTCCCGGGGCAGGCGGTAGGAGAAATAGTCGGTGAACGGGATGGCGCGGCGATGGATGCCGCCCAGCAGGTTCGCCACCGGCTGCCCCCAGACCTTGCCGCGCAGGTCCCACAGCGCGATCTCCAGCCCGCCGAACGCCTCCAGCGCGCCGAAATCGGTGATGGACTGCACGCCGGACTGGTAGGGCAGCACCGCCCGCTCGATCCCGCCCATGTCGAGCGCATCGCGACCCGTCAGCGCCTCGGCCCAGGCGTCGATGCGCGCGGCGGCGGCGTGGGAGGGGGCCTCGCCGATGCCGGTGACGCCGTCCGTCGTCTCCACCTCGACGATCGTCTTGGTGAACCCATCGAGCGCGCCGTAGGACCACAGGTACGGGGCCTCCAGCGGGACGAGGATGGGGGTGGCACGGATGCGGGCGATCTTCATGCGCCCAGGATACGCAGGATGCGCGCCCGCGCAAAAACAATCGCGTCATCGCGGCCCGACGGCGACTGGCGATACCCCCCCGGCTCCGACGCGGGATGCTTCGTCAGGCGCCGTCCGTGTCCACGAGGAAGAAGGCGGCCCCGTCCGGATCGGCAACGGACAGGACCGTGCACATGCCGGCGCGCACCGGACCGTGCAGCGTGCCCCCGCCGGCCTCGACCCGCCGGGCCGCCGCACCGGCATCGTCCACCGCGAAGGTGATGCCCCAGTATTCGAAGCCGCCGCGTTCGGCCTCGGTCGTCTCGCGCACCCCCGCGATGCGCCTGCCGGATGCCGCGACGAAGGCCGCGCCCTCCAGCCGCCAGCCGAACAGGGCCCCGTAGAATCCCGCGACCGCCGCCGCGTCGGAGACGTGCAGATCGTGCGCCGCGCGCAGGCCGGAGCGGTCGCGTTCCCGCGCGCCGGGCGGCATCGTGCCTTCGTAGACGGTGAAGCCGGCCCCCAGCGGGTCGCGGATCAGGGCGATGCGGCCCCCCTCGCCGACCGCGTTCTCCAGCTCGACCCGGCCCCCCTCGGCCCGCGCCGCCGCCACCGTCCGCGCCACGCACGGCACGCCGACATGGCTCATCCAGAAGCTCGGCATCCCGATGCGGCGGAAAGGGTCGGGCATCGGGTGGATCGCGGCGACGGCCTCCCCGTCCGCGAAGGCGAGGCTATAGTCGCCCGGCTCGACATGCCACCCGAGCACGTCGGCGTAGAAGACCGCCGCCCGGTCGGGGCGATAGGCCGACAGGTCGCACCAGACGAAGTCGCCCATCGCCTCAGAACCCCACCGCATCGCCGCCCTTCAGCGCCAGCCGGGCGCGCGCCTCGGCGGGGGTGGCGACGGTCAGGCCCAGATTCTCCACGATCGCGCGGATGCGCCTCACCTGCTGCGCGTTCGAGGTCGCCAGCTCCCCCTTGCCGATGTAGAGGCTGTCCTCCAGCCCCACGCGCAGGTTGCCGCCCAGCAGGGCGCTCTGCGTCGCGAACGGCATCTGGTGCCGCCCGGCGGCCAGCACCGACCATTCGTAGTTTTCGGCCCCGAACAGGCGGTCGGCGGTGCGGTGGAGGTGGACGAGGTGATCCAGTTCCGCCCCCATGCCGCCGAGGATGCCGAACACCATCTGGATGAAGAAGGGCGGCTCGATGAGGCCCTGATCCACGAACCATTTCACATTGTAGAGATGGCCCAGATCGTAGCATTCGAACTCGAACTTCGTGCCGTGCTCCTGCCCGAGGGCCTTCAGCGCGTATTCGATGGTCGCGAAGGTGTTCGGGAAGATGAAGTCCCGGGTCATCCCGAGGAATTCCGGCTCCCAGTCGTGCTGCCACTCGGAATGCTTCTCCAGCAGCGGGAAGATGCCGAAATTCATGCTGCCCATGTTCAGGGACGCCATCTCCGGCGAGGCATCGGTCGCCGCCGCGAGCCGCTCGTCCATCGTCATCCCCAGCCCTGCCCCGGTCGAGACGTTCACCACCGCGTCGGTCGCCTGCTTGATGCGGGGCAGGAATTGCCGGAACGTCCCGGGCCGGGGGTCGGGCTTGCCGGTCTGCGGGTCGCGGGCATGCAGGTGGATGATCGACGCCCCCGCCTCGGCCGCCTCGATGCTCGCCGTGGCGATCTCGTCCGGCGTGACGGGCAGGTGGGGCGACATGGTGGGGGTGTGGATGCCGCCCGTGGGGGCGCAGGTGATGATGACGGATTCGGGCATGGGGCGCTCTCCGGGCCGGGGGTGCGAAAAAATCTTCCGGGCAAGGGAACCAGCATCCGCCATCCGCATTCAAGTGCATCGGGCAATCACGCCCGACATAGCGCGCCGGGCCGACCGCCCCGCGCCTTCCATGGAACCCCGCCGATGGGCAAGACCTTTCGCAGGAACGACGACGACGATGCACGCACGAAACGCGGCAGGATGAAAGCCTCGAACGACAACCGCGGCAAGGCCGACAAGCACGCCGAAACCCCCGGCAAGCCGGGCGGGAAGCGGGGCCTGAACCCCATGCCCAAGCCCGGCGGCAGGATGCCGAAGCAGCGCGGTCGCCGCGCCGCCTGACGGGCGAGGGGCCGGACGGCCCGCCGCCGGCACGTTCCGGCGGCGGGTGCGTCAATGCGCAGGGCGGCCATGCTTTATGGCCCGTGGCACCCGTGCTATCGCACGCGAAAGACGCCCCGACGGAGACCCGCCCCATGAAGACCCTGCTGATCGCGGCCCTCGTCGCACTGGCCGTGCTGCTCCCCGATGCGGGGCGCGCCCATTCCGGTCATGGGGGGATCGCGGTCCTCGTGCATTCGGTGGCCGCGGACCCGAACGCGGAAGGCGAGCGGATGCTGCTGGGGCTGGATATCCTGAACGGCACGCCGATCGCCATCACCCTGCGCGGCCTGTCGCTGGAGGGCGGCGGCCCCGTCGCCATCGAGCGCCGGCGCAGCTTCCTGGGCTTTTCGTCGTGGCAGCCGGTGCGCTTCATCCGGGTGGATACGGGCGACTGGACGCGCCTGTCGCCCCCGCAATACCGGATTTCCGTCCCCTCGAACGCCTGGCAGCCGGGGAGCGAGGCCCTCACCGCCGATTTCGGCCCCCTGGGGCCGGTCACGGTTCAGGAGGGCATCCAGGACGGGCCGTCACCCTCAGACGATGTTGTAGGTCAGTAGCAGCATGTGCAGCCCGATGCCCGCGCTCCCGGCGCCGATCAGCGCCCGGGCCGAATCGTGCCGCTGGAGCATCCCGAGGCCCACGCCCGCGATGTGCAGCACGGCGCTGGCGAGCATGAAGCCCGCGACGTAGAGCATCGGCTCGGCGAGGGTGGGGATCTCCATCCCGTGGGCGTGCCCGTGGAAGATCGCGAAGAACCCGACCATCGTCATGGCGAGGGCGATGGGCAGCGAGGCGTTGAGCGCGATGGCCAGCCCGAGGCCGAAGACCGAGAGCGCGATGGCCCCCTCCACCTGCGGCAGCCCGATCCCCGCCAGCCCGAGGCCCCCGCCCACGGCGAGGAAGACGAGGAAGGCGAGCGGTACGGACCACACGGCCCGCCCGCCGATCTGCACCGACAGAAGGCCCACGGCCACCATGGCCAGCAGGTGATCGAAGCCCAGCAGCGGATGCAGGAACCCGCTCATGAACCCCGGATCGCCCTCGATCTCCACGGCATGGGCGACCGACGGCACCAGCATGGCGGCCAGCGCGCCCGCCGGCGCAAGGCGCTTCGAATACGTATATTCCATCTCATCGTCCCCTTGAGGCGGCCTGTTTTCCCCCAGCCTAGGGACGGGCCGGATGGCTGTCCAGCGAAAGGGCGTCCGGCCCGCCCGCGCGGCGCGTCCCCCCGCTTGATGGCCGGGCGGGGTTGCGCTAAGGCTCGCCGCGCATGTCCCGATCATCCAGCCACGGAGCCGCCCCCATGTCCAACCGCTCGCTTCTCGTCCTCCCCGGTGACGGCATCGGCCCGGAGGCCATGGCGCAGGTCAATCGCGTCATCGACTGGTTCGGCGCGGATCAGGGGGTCAGCTTCGACGTGACGGAGGATCTGGTCGGCGGCGCGGCCATCGACGCGCACGGTGTCCCGCTGCACGACGATACCATGGCCGCCGCGCAGGAGGTGGACGCCGTGCTGCTCGGCGCGGTGGGCGGGCCGAAATGGGACGAGCTGGACTTCTCCATCAAGCCCGAACGCGGCCTCCTGCGCCTGCGCAAGGAGATGGAGCTGTTCGCCAACCTGCGCCCGGCCATGTGCTTCGACGCGCTGGCCGACGCCTCCTCGCTCAAGCGCGAGCTGATCGCGGGGCTGGACATCATGATCGTCCGCGAGCTGACGGGCGGTACCTATTTTGGCGAGCCGCGCGGCATCACCGATCTGGGCAACGGCGAGCGCCGGGGCGTGAATACGCAGGTCTACGACACCTACGAGATCGTGCGCGTGGCGCGCGTCGCCTTCGAGCTGGCGCGCAAGCGGGCGGGCAGGCTGTGTTCGGTCGAGAAGGCCAACGTGATGGAATCGGGCGTCCTGTGGCGCGAGGAGGTGTCGAAGCTGGCCGGCGACTACGCCGGCGTGGAACTCTCGCACATGTACGCCGACAACTGCGCGATGCAGCTCGTGCGCGCGCCCAAGCAGTTCGACGTGATCGTCACCGACAACCTGTTCGGCGACCTCCTGTCCGACTGCGCGGCCATGCTGACCGGCTCGCTCGGGATGCTGCCGTCGGCCAGCTTGGGCGCGGCGGACGAGGGCGGGAGGCGGAAAGCGATGTACGAGCCGGTCCACGGCTCGGCCCCGGACATCACCGGGCAGGGCGTCGCCAACCCCATCGCCATGGTGCTCAGCTTCGCGATGGCGCTGCGCTACAGCTTCGACCTCGGCGACGAGGCGGACCGGCTGGAGAAGGCGGTGCAGGACGTGCTGGCGGACGGCTACCGCACGGGCGACATCATGCAGGACGGCATGAAACGGGTCGGCACGGTCGAGATGGGCGACGCCATCCTCGCCAGGCTGAACGCGGGCTGATCACCCCCGCGCGAACCGCCGGGGCAGCGCCTTCGAGACGAGCGTCAGGAGGCTCGCCTCGGGTCCCGGCGGACGCCCGGCCAGCCACCACAGCAGCAGCAGCGCGGGCGGATAGCCGACCAGCCCGGCCAGCCCCGTCCCGCCGAAGACGATGGCCGCGCTTCCCATGTCCGTCACCGGGGGCAGCGCACCCTGCGCCAGGCGTCCCGCGACCACCATCGCCAGCGTCGCCCCCAGCACCCGGGGCATCCAGCGCAGCACCAGGAGCGCGTCGGCCCCGATCAGCCGCAGCGCCGCGCGCATGACGAGGATCGCGTACAGACCGCCCATCCCCGCCATCGCCCAGGCCGCCCCGACCAGTCCGAAGCGGGACGAGGCCCAGTAGATCGCCGGCGCGCCGATGGCGATCGAGAGAAGCTGGAGCGGGGCGAGGCGGCGCGGCTGGCCCATCGCGACGATGACCGGCCAGCAGAAGGCGACCGAGGCGAGCGCGAGACCGTTGAGCGTAAGCACCTGAAGCGGCACGACGGATGCCTCCCACCCCGGCCCGAAGGCCAGCCGCACCGCCGCCTCGGCCACCAGCGCCACCCCGGCGGCGAAAGGCGCGGCGATGAGCATGGGCGTGCCGTAGCCGGAGGCGAACTGCGCGCGCAGGGCGACCGGGTCGTCCTGCAGCTTTGCGTAGCCCGGCATGAAGGCGCGGCGCAGCGGCATGGCGAACTCCGTCGAGACGAGGTTCGCCAGCTCCAGCGCGATGGTGTAGAAGCCCAGCCCCGTCAGGCCCGCCGTCTTGCCGAGGATGAAGGTGTCGAGCCGGGCCTGGGCGAAGCGCAGCAGGTTCGTCACCAGCATCCATTTCGAGAAGCCGAAGATCTCGCCGAAGGCGGCCAGCGACGGACGCGGGCGGTAGGGGCTGAGCAGGTAGGAGGCGGCGACCGTCGCCACCGTCCCGGCCAGCAGCCCCGCCACCAGCGCGCGGTAATCGGGCCAGAGCGTCAGCGCCGTGCCGATGCACAGGACCGTGCTGGCCAGCTTGCGCACGGCCATGTAGGCGAAATCCCGGCGGAAATCGAAATCGCGCTGGAAATCGCTCACCCCCGGATTGGTCAGGCCGAGCAGGAGCTGTTGCGCCGCCAGCGCATAGGCGACGAGGGTCAGCCGCTCGTCCCCGTAGAACGCCGCCATCGGCCCGGCGGCGGCGAGCGCGATCCCGGCCAGCAGCAGGCCGCGCAGCAGCATGAGCGTGAAGACCGTGTCGTAATGCGGGCGCTGCGGGTTCCGGTGTCGGACGAGGGCGGCGGTGGGGGACATGTCGCTCATCGCCTCGAACGCGCCGATCAGCGCGACCGTCAGCCCCACCACCCCGAAATCCGCCGGGGGCAGCAGGCGGGCGACGACGATGACGTTGACGAGGCCCGAGAGCCGCATGACCATGCGCGCGGACACCATCCACGCCGCCCCGCCCACCATCTTCCGCGAGAGGTCCGGGGCGCTCATTGGGCCGCGACCCGGGCCGCCTCCCCTCCGGCGGCGCGGCGGAGGAAGGGGTCGAGCGCGGCGAACTGCTCGTGCCGGGTCAGGCCGTCGCGCACGGAGAGGGGCAGCGGCTCGATGATCCCGTCGCGGCGCTTGCGTGCCAGAAGTCCCTTGATGTGCTCCGCGAGGAGGGCGGGGTCGTTGGCGATGATCCCGAGGCCCCGCTCGGCGATCATCCGCCCCGCGACGCCCCGCTCCCACCCCGTCGCGATGACGGGACGCCGCGCGCCGATGCATTCGAACAGCTTGCCCGGCACCGTACCCGCGTCGCGTTCGTCGTTCCATTGCAGCATCAGCAGCGCATCGGCGGCGTATTGCCGGTCGACGATGGCCCGGTGCGGCTCGGGCGGCAGGAGGGCGAGGCTGTCCGACACCCCCGCCTCGCGCGCCATCGCCACCGCCGGGCCGAGATCCTTGCCCAGCATCGTCACCCGCACGCGCCGCGCCTCCTCCCCCAGAAGGGCGAGGGCCGCGAACAGGGCGCGCGGGTCGCGCCGTCCGGGATAGAGCGCCCCGGCGAAGAGCAGCTCGATGCCCTCCGGTCCCATGGCCGGGACGACGGCGCGCTCGGGGGGGTAGTCGTCCGGATCGAACCCGTTCATCGCCACGGCCACCCGCTCCGCGTCGTAGCGCGCGCGGTAGCTCTCGGCCCAGAGCGGCGACACGGTCACGATGCCCGCCGCCTCGGCCAAGAGGGCGGCCTCCTGCCGCCGGTCGAGGGCCTGCCGCCAGTCGGGATGGTTCGAATAGGCGTCGAGCGCCCAGCGGTCGCGGAACTCCACGACGAAGGGCACCCCGGCCAGCCGCGCCACGTCCCGCGCGACGGGGGCGACCGAATGCGGCGGGCAGGTCGCGTAGACCAGATCGGGCGTCCAGCGCGCGAAGGTCCGCCGGGCCGCGCGCAGTGCGAACGGATGCCATCCCGCCCGCCGGTCGGGGCGGCACACGGCCGAATCGTAGAACCGCCCCAGCCGCGAGCGCAGGCTGGGCCGAGGCGGGGAGGGCGCGGCTACGAGCGGTTCGGGAGCGGCAGCGTCAGCCTCGCCGCCCCCCGTCCCGCGTCCGGGGGCGAGCCGGTCGAGCACCGCGCCGGGGATTGCCCCGAGGTCGCGCCAGTCGGTGCGGATCACCCGGTCCGGGTCGATATCCAGCTCGTGCGCGACATGGGGCTGCGGGTCCCGCGCGCACAGGACGCGCACGTCATGGCCCGCATCGAGCAGGTAGCGCGCGAATTTCGGCGCGCGGGTGGCGGCGATGGGCGCGTCGGGCGGAAAATGAAAGCTGATGAGCAGGATCTTCACGGGAGGGCGTCCTCGGCGGGGCGGGGTTCCCCCCGGCATAGACCGACCCGCCTTGACGCCCCGTTACCGCTACCCGCTCATCTGCCCGATCCAGTCGTACTGCGCCGCGCCGTAGCGATCCTGGAATCCAGTCCGGGCGATCATCTCGGCGCGGCGGTCGAGCCGGTACTGCTTGCCGTCGTGGTGGACGAACCCGTCCTCGTGCAGCTTGCGCAGGGACTTGTTGGTATGGACCAGCGACAGGCCCACGGCATCGGCGATGACGCTCTGGGTCAGGGGCATCTCGAACGGCTCGCCGGCGAGGCTGCCCGTGACCACGCGCCCGTGCGCCTCGATCGTCAGCAGCAGGTGCGCGATCCGGTCATGCCCCTCCAGCCGCAGGTTGGCCCGGGCCGTATCCGCCGCCACGACCCGTTCGAGCATGCCCAGCGCGTAGAGCGCCGCGCCTAGCCGGGTGGTATTCGCGAAGAGCGTCATGTACCGCGTCTTCGGAAACGCGCCCAGCACGGCGCGCCCGACCGTCTCGACGGTGGTGCTCGCATAGGTCCAGTTGATATCCTGCACCCCGATCAGGTCGCCGGGCTGATAGACACTGTGCACGAGGCGGCCCCCGGCGCGAGACGTGGTGGAGCCGATCAGCCACCCCTCCGAGACCACGTAGAGATCGGGCGCGGCCCCGCCGTCGCTGAACAGGACCGTCCGGTACCCGACTTCCCGCCGGGTCGCGCCGAGATCGGCCAGGGGCGAGAAATCGAAGCCATCGACGGGAATCTGGTTGGTGAGCCGGGCGCGCAGCTTCGTGAAGACGTCGAAATCGGTTGCCTGTACCATGCCTTCCCCCTTTAATTATGATACCGCGTGTATCAACTATCGAATGCTCGCCGTTCCACGTGAAATATAAAGGCGCGCGATACAGCGTTCTTGCGTGGTGACATGCTCGATGGACATAGGCTTTGACTAAGCCGGTTTACTGTCCTTGGGGCATGTTTCTGGTTGTCGCATTCTTTCTTCATGGTCGATTAAGGAAACGGACAATACGAGTTCAAGATACCGCAGTGCAATATCGCACATTGCGACAGAATGTCCGACCGGCGCGGGGCGGCTGGGGAATGCGTGTCGGAGGGCCTGTAAGCCGGGTTCTGTCCGGCGGTGCGCGCACCGCCTGGACGGTCATTCCTCTGGGACGACGGTTGCCCGCCGCCTCTAGCGATCTACCCGGATGGCACGCCGGGGCCGCGCGCCGGGCCGAAGCCCTTGCCATCCCTATTCGATCTTGCTCCCGGCGGGGCTTGCCATGCCCCCCTTGTCGCCAAGGGGGCGGTGCGCCCTTACCGCACCGTTTCACCCTTACCGCGACCTGCGCGGCGGTCTGTTCTCTGTGGCGCTGTCCCTGAAGGCGGGCGGACCCGCCCCCGCCGGGCGTTACCCGGCGCCGAGGCCCCGTGGAGCCCGGACTTTCCTCGACACCCCGAAGAGCGCCGCGACCGTCCGGCCCCCCGACACGGGGGAAGGGGTAGGCGAGACGGGGGGGCGGGTCAAGCGGGGTTCGCGCGGCGCAAGGCGACCGCTGGAAGTCTTGTTCCCTGCTCCCGGCGTTGCGCGCGGCACGAAGGCCGGGGGCCTCGCTGAGCAGGCTTTGATCCAGAAGTTCGTACTCGGTTTCATCGAGGTTCCCGGTCTTCGCCGGGAACGGAGGAGGGAATACGTTCAAGCGGTTGCCCTGCGCGCGGCCAGATACGACGCCGTTGACACCCCGGCCCCGCCGCGTCACCCCTTGCGCCATGTCCACGCCGCCCCCCAGCCTGCGCGAGGCGACCCGCGAATGGGCCCGGATCGGGTGCCTGTCCTTCGGCGGCCCGGCGGCGCAGATCGCGCTGATGCACCGGGTGACGGTCGAGGAGCGGGGCTGGCTGTCGGAGCGGCAGTTCCGCGACGCGCTGTCCTTCTGCATGGTCCTGCCCGGGCCGGAGGCGATGCAGCTCGCCACCTATGCGGGATGGCGGCTGCACGGGGTGGCCGGGGGCCTCGTCGCAGGTCTGCTGTTCGTCGTGCCGGGGGCGGTGGTGGTGATGGCGCTCGCCGCGGCCTATGCGCTCCACGGCGACGTTCCGGTCGCGCGGGCGCTGTTCCTCGGGATCAAGGCGGCGGTGCTGGTGATCGTGATCGAGGCGCTGGCGAGGATCGCCCGCCGCGCGCTGCGGGGGCCGGTGCATTGGATCATCGCGGGCGGGGCCTTCGCCGCGCTGTTCCTGTTCGCGCTGCCCTATCCCCTCGTCATCGCCGCCGCCGCGCTGGCCGGGATGCTCGGAGCGCGGGGCGAGATGCCGGCGCAGGTCGCCGCGCCCCCCGTCCCGCTCGGGCGGACGGTGCGGACGGCGCTCCTGTGGCTCGGCATATGGCTCCTCCCCCTCGCCGCGCTCGGCCTCGCCTTTCCGGACAGCGCGCTGGGCGAGATCGGGCGGTTCTTCTCGATGCTCGCGGCGGTGACCTTCGGCGGGGCCTATGCCGTGCTCGCCTACATGGCGCAGGAGGCGGTGACGGGCCATGGCTGGCTGTCGGCCGGGGAGATGATGGACGGGCTGGGCCTCGCGGAGACGACGCCGGGGCCGCTGATCCTCGTGACGCAGTTCGTCGGCTTCCTCGCCGCCGCGCGGGACGGGGGCGAGGTCGGCCTGATGATGGGCCTTGCCGGGGCGGGGGTGACGCTCTGGGCGACCTTCGCGCCGTGCTTCCTGTGGATCTTCGCGGGCGCGCCGTATGTCGAGCGCCTCGGCACCCGCCCGCGCCTCGCCGCCGCCATGGCGGGGATATCGGCGGCGGTGGTGGGGGTGATCCTGAACCTCTCGCTCTGGTTCGCGCTGCACGTCCTGTTCGGCACGGTGACGCCGGTCGATGCCGGGCCGCTAAGGCTCTGGGTGCCCGATATCGCGACCCTCGACCGGCGCGTGCCGGTCATCGCGGGGGTCGCCGCGCTCATGCTGCTGCGCTGGAAGCGGGGCGTGGGGACGACGCTGGCGGTTTGCGCCGGGCTGGGGCTTCTGCTCGGGATGGCTTGAGACGGCCGCGCGGGGGCGCTATCTGGTCCCCCGCACACCCCACAGGAGACGCATCATGGCTAGAACCGGAACGCTGCTCGGCGCGGGGATCGTCGGCATCGGCCTCGCCTTCGGGGTGGGCCTGTGGTACGCGCAGCAGATCGGCTATTACGAGCCGGTGACGGGGCTGGAAAGCGTGACCGTGGGCGGGCAGCCCTTCGCCGTCACCGGGTACGAGGGCACCGACGGCACCACCTCCCCGCTCAAGCTGCGCGGCTGCTTCCGCCTCGCCGACCCTGCCGCCGCCCTCGCCGCCGGGGAGCCGGCCCCCGACGCCGTGCCCCTGACCACGCCCGACTGGATCGAGTGCTTCGACGAGGAGGCGATCCTGGCCGATATCCGCGGCGGACGGGCCGCGACCGTGATGGCGGGGCTGGACGAGGGCGACGGGGCGGACCTGTTCATGGCCATCTACCCGGACGGGCGCGGCTATTCGTGGCGGATGCCGAACGACAAGTACGAGGAGTAGGGGCTAGGCCAGCGCGGGCTTCGCCGCCCACGCTCAGAACGCCCCCGCCGCGAAGACGGCCATGTTGACGATATCCCCCACGCCCGACCCCATCGAGCAGAGTTGCACCGGCTGTTCCATCCCGACGAGGATCGGCCCGATGAGGGTCGAGCCGCCCAGTTCGCGCAGCATCTTCGTCGAGATCGACGCCGAGTGCCGGGCGGGCATGACCAGCACGTTCGCGGGGCCGGAGAGGCGGCAGAACGGATAGGTCTCCATCGCCGCGCTGTTCAGCGCCACGTCGGCGGCCATCTCGCCGTCGAACTCGAAATCGACGCCCCGCGCCTCCAGGATGCGCACCGCGTCGCGCAGGTTGTCGGACCGCTCGGAGGCCGGATAGCCGAAGGTCGAGTAGGACGTCATCGCCACGCGCGGCTCCAGCCCCATCTTGCGCGCCGCGCCCGCCGCCGCGACGGCGATATCGGCCAGTTCCTCGGCCTCGGGCATCTCGTGGACCAGCGTGTCGGCCACCAGCACTGTCCGCCCGCGCGACAGCACCGCCGTCACGCCGATGACGTTGCGCGCCCCGTCCGGGTCGAGCACGAGGCGCACGTCCTCCAGCACCTGCGACGACTTGCGCGTCGCGCCGGAGATCATCGCGTCCGCGTCGCCGGTCTCGACCATCAGCGCGGCGAAGACGTTGCGGTCCTGCTGCACCATGCGCTCGCAATCCGGGTGCAGCCGCCCGCGCCGTTGCAGCGTGGCGTAGAGATGCTCCGTATAGGCGGGCACGCGTTCGGAGAGCTGCGCGTTGTGGATCGTCACCTCGTCGATCCCGTCGAGGCCCACGATGCGCGCCGTCTCGCGGATCTCCGCCTCGCGCCCGATCAGGATCGCCTCGCCCAGCCCCGCGCGGGTGTAGGAGACGGCGGCGCGGATGACCCGCTCGTCCTCGCCCTCGGCGAACACGACCCGCCGGGGCCGCATCCGCACCCGCTCGTGCAGGCGTTGCAGCATGGTCACGGTCGGGTCGAGCCGGGCCATGAGCGAGCGTTCGTAGCCGTGCAGGTCGATGATGGGCTTCCGCGCCACGCCCGAGTTCATCGCCGCCTGCGCCACCGCGACGGGCACCTGATGGATCAGGCGCGGGTCGAAGGGGGCGGGGATGATGTAGTCCGGGCCGTAGCGCAGCTTGCGCCCGTAGGCGGTGGCCACGTCGTCGTGCACGTCCTGCCGGGCCAGTTGCGCGATGGCGCGGGCGGCGGCGATCTTCATCTCGTCGTTGATCGTGGTCGCCCGCACATCGAGCGCGCCGCGGAAGATGTAGGGAAAGCCCAGGACGTTGTTGACCTGGTTCGGGTAGTCGCTGCGCCCCGTGGCGATGATGGCGTCGGGCCGGGCCTCGCGTGCCTCCTCGGGCGAAATCTCGGGGTCGGGATTGGCCATGGCGAAGACGATGGGGCGCGGGTTCATCGTCTGGAGCATATCCGGCGTCAGGATGCCGGGGGCCGACAGGCCGAGGAACAGGTCGGCCCCCGCCACGGCCTCGGCCAATGTGCGCAGCGAGGTCACCGGCGCATGGGGCGCGCGCCATTCGTCGATATCGCCCCGGTCCGCGTGCAGCACCCCGTCGATATCCACCAGCAGCGCGTTCCCGTCCGGCAGGCCCATCTTCTTCAGCAGTTCGAGGCAGGCGATCCCGGCGGCCCCCGCCCCGCTCATCACGAGGCGCGTGTCCTCGATCCGCCGCCCGGTCAGGTCGAGCGCGTTCAGCACCCCGGCGGCGACGATGATGGCGGTGCCGTGCTGGTCGTCGTGGAAGACGGGGATATCCATCATCTCCCGCAGCCGCCGCTCGATGATGAAGCATTCGGGGGCCTTGATATCCTCCAGGTTGATGCCCGCGAAGCTCGGCCCCATGTGGCGCACCGCCGCGACGAAGGCGTCCGGGTCCTCCGTGTCCAGCTCGATGTCGATGCTGTCGATATCGGCGAAGCGCTTGAACAGGACCGCCTTGCCCTCCATCACCGGCTTGGCCGCCAGCGCGCCGAGGTTGCCGAGGCCGAGGATGGCCGTCCCGTTCGTCACCACGGCGACCATGTTGCCGCGCGCGGTGTATTCGTAGGCGAGGGCCGGGCTTTCGGCGATGGCCCGCACGGGCACCGCGACGCCGGGCGAATAGGCGAGGCTCAGGTCGCGCTGCGTCGCCAGCGGCTTGGTCGCCGCGATCTCCAGCTTGCCGGGCTTGCCCATGGCATGGAAGCGCAGGGCTTCATCGTCGGTATGGCGGCGGGGGGTATCGGACATGGGGGGCGCTCGGACTATCGGGGGAGGGAGCGCGACCCTATGTCGGGATATTAATCGCAATCAAGAGGGCTGTTGCACGAAATATTATTTCTGGCGGCTGTTCCACCACGTCCCTGCATAGGCCGCGCCTCCGGCGAAGGCGTCGCGGCCGAGGCTGTCCTGGATGCGCAGGCATTCGTTCCACTTGGCCATGCGTTCCGAGCGGGTGAAGGAGCCGACCTTGAGCTGGCCGCAGCCCAGCCCCGTGGCCAGATGGCTGATGGAGACGTCCTCCGTCTCGCCCGACCGCGCCGAGACGATGGCACCCCAGCCCGCCATCCGCGCCGCTCGATACGCCGCGACGGCCTCGCTCACGGTGCCCGCCTGGTTGGGCTTGACCAGCACCGCATTGCACGCGCCCGCCCGCGCCGCCTCCCCGACCAGTTCCGCATCCGTCACCAGATAGTCGTCGCCGACGATCTGCACCCGGTCCCCGAAGCGCGCGGTGAAGGCGGCCATGCCGTCGGGGTCGTCCTCGCCCAGGGGGTCCTCGATGGAGGCGATGGGGTAGGTGTCGAGCCAGCCGCCGAGCGTGTCGATCCACGCGCCCCGCCCCATCTCCCGATCCTCCAGCGCGAGGCGGTAGCGGCCATCCTTGCCGAATTCGGACGCGGCGATATCGAGGGCGATCACGACCCGCTCGCCCGGAACTTCGCCCGCCTTCTCGATGGCCCCGACGAGGGTGTCGAGCGCCTCGGCATTGCTGTCGAAGGCGGGCCACCAGCCGCCCTCGTCGGCCACCCCGGCCAGCCGGCCCCGGCTCTCCATGATCTCCCCGGCGGCGAAGTAGACGGCGCTGGTCACCTCCATCATCTCGTCGAAATCCGCCGCGCCGGGGACGGCGATCATGAAGTCCTGGATGTCCACCCGCCGCCCGGCATGGGCACCGCCGCCGAAGATCTGGATCTCGGGCAGGGGGAGCGTGGGCGTCGTGCCGTAGAGGTCGGCGACGTGCCGCCACAGCGGCACCCCCGCCTCCGCCGCCGCCGCATGGAGCGCGGCCAGCGACGTGGCGACGGTCGCATTGCCGCCGAGCCGCGCCTTCGACGGCGTGCCGTCGGCGGCGACGAGGGCCGCGTCGAGCGCCGCCTGATCGTCGCCCGCCATCCCGGTCAGCGCCGCCGCGATGGGGCCGCGCACCGCGTCGAGCGCCCCGCGCACGTCCTTGCCGCGCAGATGCGCGCCCCCGTCGCGCAGGTCCACCGCCTCGCGCGCGCCCCGGGAGGCTCCGGCGGGGGCGATGGCCCGGCCCCGCGCCCCGCCCGCCAGCGTCACCTCGACCTCGACGGTCGGGTTCCCGCGCGAATCCCAGACCCGGCGGCCCCTGATATCGGTGATGGCCGTCATGCCTCGCCCCCCATCGCCGCGCCCAGCCGGACGGCGACCTCCGCCACCGTCTCCGCCGGGTCGCGCAGCAGTGCCCCGCCCAGCGCGCGCACCCGGTCGCGCGCATCCGCATCCAGATACTCCACCGGCGACTTGCCGTCGACCCGCGCCAGCATCAGCGCGGGCAGGAGGCGGCAGACCCGCGCCTCCAGCGCCGCCGCGTCCTCCCAGGTCGCATGCGCGGCATAGGCGTCCCGGAACCCGCCCATCGCGCCGAGCAGCGCCCCGCGCATCGCGGGCCGGTGCAGCGCCTTGAGCGCCAGATGGGTGAGGCAGAAGGCCGGGTCGAAGCACGCGTCGCCCATGGTCGCGCATTCGGCATCCAGCAGCACCGGCACCCCGCCCCGCAGCAGGATGTTCTTCGGGCTGACGTCGCCATGGACCAGCACCCGGTCGCCTGCGTCCAGTTCCCCGGCCAGCGACCGCAGGGCGGCGGCGTGCTCCGGCACGCGGGCCGCGGTGAACAGCAGATACGGCTCGATCCGCAGGGCATGGAAGTCGGCACGGTTGTCGAAGGGGCGGCGGTCGAAATCCGCCCGCGCCGAGGCCGCGTGCAGCCGCCCCAGCAGGTCCCCCACCCGCGCCGCCTCGCCGTCCGGCGGCTTGTCCGCCAGGATGTCCGTCTTCCAGAGCGACACGTCCGCCCCCTCGACCAGCTCCATGGCGAAGCCGTGCATCGCGGGCGCGCAGCCGTGGAGCCGGACGGCGTTGTCCGGCGCGATGCGGGCGGCAAAGGCGAGCCAGGCGTATTCGGCGGCATTGCGCCGGACCGGCGCGCGCCATTCCGCCGCGACCTTCAGCTTCGGCAGGGCGAACTTGAGGCAGTACCGCCCCACCGCCGTCTCGACCGCCGCGATATCGGAGGCCACGCCCCCGCCGAGGGGCCGCACGGCCCGGATATCCCGCGCGTCGGGCAGATCGAGCGCCCGCAGCAGCGCGGCGCAGCGTTCTTCGAGGGGCGGGGTGTCGTCCGGTGTCGTCATCATCGTGTTATATACGCAACAGTTCGTGTCAATAATACCACTTTCCGCCGCCTCCCCGGCCTCGTCCGCTGGCTCGCTCCGATGCAATACGGTAGGAGCGGCCCCCCCCCATCGTACAGCGTAGCGTATCGTACAGGAATATTCCCATGGATGCCGCCCAGGAACTGACCCCCGCCGATCTCTCCGACTTCCTGCTCGCGGTCGCGCCGGTGCGGCCCGTCTTCA
>JAHDDY010000186.1 GCA_020629115.1 Paracoccaceae bacterium
CTCTTCGTGGGGCATACCGAACGCTATGAGCCGCCGCCCGGCAGACGCCTGCCAGGTTCACCGCCGGGCAGCCGAGCGGGTCACGAGCACGCCGAAGCTGGCAGATAACTGCCACCAGCGTGCGCCGACGACTTCAGCATGACAACGCTGACACCAACTGCAACCACTCCCACGCCCGCAACCGAGGGCATCAAGCGCCCCTTCCTCGAGCGAGTCGTGTCGATCGACGGACGCGCCGGGCGATTGGAGTTCCTCATCGCCGGAGTCGCCTACAGCGTGGCCGTCTTCTCGAGCCTCGTCCTGTTCGTGGTCGCGGATGTGGACACGGCTGAGAATCCCGCCGTTCTGTTCGCCGCCTGGGGGCTTGCGATGCTCCCCTACCTCGCCGCCAGCGTCCGACGCCTCCATGACATCGGTCGCAGCGGCTGGTTTCTCCTCCTCGGCGTCCTGCCTATCTTCAGCGCCGTACTCCTGATGGTCCTCCTCCTCCAGCGCGGCGACCGCCACGCCAACGAGTTCGGCCCGGCGCGGTCATGAGCGACGAAGCGAACCCGGTCGAGCTCGCGCACCAAGGCGGAGACTCCGCGTACTTCCTCCGTCGCCCGGGCTACGAACCCCTCGGCGACCTCGACGTCCGACTGCTTGCCGGCGAGTGCTACTTCAACCACTGGGCCAAGCGCATGCACCCCTTCCGTTCGATCGACGAGGGTGACACGCTCTACCTCTTCGACATCCCCGAGCGGCGCCTCAGCGCCGAGTTGCGGGTGGCCGAGCTCGTCGCCACGCCGTATGGCGATCTCGACGAGGGCTATGAGATCCTCCGCCGCCACTTCGGCGTCGCCCCGCCGGCGGGGGGCTGGGAGGGCTACGACCCCACGATGGGCCCGGCTATCTCCTCGCCTACACGGTGGACGTCGTCGGCGACCTCGACATCCCGTTCGACGTCCGATGGGACCGGCTCGGCGCACGACACGGCTACATCGGCGTCGACCGCTTCATCGCCTGCGACCAGGTCGATCACGCCTCCAAGCGCCGGATCCTCGAGGCCCTGCCGACACCAGGCCGGCCGGCGATCGCCAGAGCCGAGCGTGTCGGCGGGCTGCCGCCATTCGAGCCCCACCTGCGAGCGCCACGGCAACCGAACCTGACTGTGAAGAAACATGTCTCGCAGCGATCGGGCGGTGTCTGCGAGGCCGAGCGCTGCGCTCGCCCCGCTGCACACTTCGACCACATCGTGCCCTGGGCCCGCGGAGGCAACTCCGACCTCGTGAACATCCAGCATCTCTGCGTCGAGTGCAACCTCGCCAAGCGGGACACGATGCCGGCCAATCCGCTACCGACCCAGTTCTGGTTCGACTACATCCTCACCGATGTCTACGAGGCCGTCCTCGAGCTCGGCCCGTCGGCGAAGGCAGCAGTCGTGACCACGGAGAACTCCACCTACGACGTATTCGACGACGGAGACGTCCTGGCAGTCTCGAAGCGACGGAGCCGACGGGTCGTCGTGGGCGCCTCGCGACAGGACGGTGGCTTTCTTTCGATCGGCGGGAAGAACACGGTTGCGGTCGGAGTCGACGGCACGGGACAACCGACGTGGCGGGCGTATCTGCGGACCTCCGCCGTGCGCTCGATCAGTGAGAGTGACCCGGCCGACACGCTCTTCCGTTTCGGAATCGACCCGACGGACAGTCTCGAGGTCTGGGACGAGGTCGTCGACAACCGTGCGATCTGACAGCGGAGTCAGACCGGCAGAACAGCCCCAGCACCATCGTGATCGGAGTGGCGCCGGACCTTCTCCGTCCCCGGCCAACCCAACACCGCCGAAGCCTTGAGGCCCGACGACAGGGCGATGTGGTCGATGCCCTGCTTCTCGACGCCGTCGGGCACGCCGGCCGTGACGATGTCGAACTCGGCGAAGGTCGCCGCCATCGCGGCGGCGGGCTTCTTCGCACCTCTCGGCGGCCGGGGCACCCGCTGGTTGAAGTCGCCGGCGACGATGACCGGACCATCCAGCTCGGCGAGCACGACACTGAGGGCGTCCAGGAACCGGAGATGCTGCTCCCACAACCGGTCGGTTCGCTCAAGAACACCGGCGAAGTGCCACGGGATGCAGACACCGAGCACCGTGACCTCCGGGTCGAGCAGACGCACGGCGACGGTCCGGGTTGCATCGGGGCCGACGGTTCCGAGGTCGAGCGGTTCGGCCGGCCTCGACGTCCAGACCCCGACCTTCCGCTCCTCCGGATCGAACCGTTCGCCAGGCGGCGCATCGTCGGGCCAGAACCACCGCCCATCCCGACTCGGAGCGGTCGTTCTCGACTCCGTCACCACGGCGACATCGGGCTCCTCGCCGAACAGACGAGCCATCGCCTCCCCACCGCGCCCCCGTTGCGGGTTCTTCCGCTCGAGGTTCCACGTCACCAGCCGGAGCGGACGGCCGGTCAAGCGGCATCGCCGATCGCGCCCGGCATCTCCCGGAAGAAGCGGTCGGTGTGACGGCCGAGCGCACGAACGAGCACGTAGTTGCTCGACCCACCGATCGCCGCGCCGAAGCCGAACGGCAACAGCCGCCCGACGGCGAGTGCACCACGCTTCGTCCCGTACTTCGTCACGACCTGACGACCGAGCGCCCGGTTGATCTTCTGGAGCGACGACGTCGGGATCGCACTCGTCGCCCGTTTCCCGAGGCCCTTCCCCGTCTCGGCGGCGATGCTCGAGAGCCCGTTCGCCGCACCGTCACCGAAGACGAGGACCGCCAGGATCCATGCGCGACGCTCCTCGACAGAGGCCTCCTCGTGTCCGTGGAGCGCGGCGATCGTCAGGATCAGATCGGCCTGCCTCGTCGTGGCCACCGACAGTTCGGCGGCAATGGCGCCCACGGCTGCGGCGGTCCCGACGCCGGGAGAGGCGGCGACACCGCCAGCGGCGGCGCCGACCATGCCCAGCTCGCTCGCGAACGAACGGCAGACGTGCCGGATCCGCTCGTCGACCGTCTCGCCCGTCGCCCCTGCGGCTCGGTCGACCGCCGCCGACCATCGCCGTTCGACGGCGGCGTCGACGGCGCGGAGGACGACGTCCCCGGCGCCCGTTCGAGCAGGGAGTCGATTCGCGTTCATGGGGGAAGCGTGACGCACCGACGTGGCAGCCGCCTGCCGCACACCCTGAGCCGAGCAACCTCGCGAGCGACGGGTTCGGGTTGCCGTAGCTGACGATCGCGATGTCGAGATCGGCACCGCGGAACAGGTCGAGCGATCGCTCGATCGCGTCCAGGATCCAGATCTCGTCGTTCCCGAACGCACTGCCGCCGCGGAGCGTGAGGAGCACCGTGCGGTTCCCGGTCGCCCCGGCGTTCAGCACGGCGGC
>JAHDDY010000187.1 GCA_020629115.1 Paracoccaceae bacterium
TCCAGCGCGATGCACATGGCTTGGCCGCGCGTGTCGAGGAGGTCGGCCAAGGCCGCCGAGTGGGTGACGACGACGAGTTGCGTGCGGGTGGCGGCGTGGAGGATCATGGCGGCGAGCGGCTCGATCAGGTCCTCGTGCAGGCTCGCCTCCGGCTCGTTCAGCGCGATGAAGGGCGGGTGGCGGTGGGAGCAGAGCGCCGCGACGAGGCAAAGGTAGCGGAGCGTTCCGTCCGACATCTCGTGCGCCGAGAAGGGGCGCGCGAAGCCGGGCATCGACAGGGCCACGGCATGGCGCCCGGCGGCCTCGGTGAAGGTCAGCATCGAGCCGGGAAAGGCGGCGCGGATGGCCGCGTCGATGGTGCGCCGGGCCGCGTCGTCGCCCAGATGCATGGCCGTGGCGAGCGTCGCGGCGAGGTTGCGCCCGTCGCTATCGAGCATCGGCGCGCAGATGGCGACCTGGGGCCAGCGGAGCGGCGAGGCCTCGTCGGTGCGGAATCCGTGGTGGAAGCGCCAGGCGGCGAAGCGGCGTTGCAGGGCGTCGAGTTCGGGAAAGCGCACCGGATCGCGCAGGCGGGCCAGCGCCGTCTCGGCCATCAGCAGCATGTTGGGATAGGGCTGCCACTTCCCGTCCGGTCCGCGCGCGGTGATGTTCGGCCCCTTGCGCTGCATCATCAGCGGCGCGCGGTCGCCGAGGCGGGCGGCGACCGATTCCTCGCGCACCATTGGGTCGAGGGCGAGAGCCGGGTCGCCGGGGCCGGGGATGCCGAGACGTAGCGCATAGCGCAGGCCGTCGAGGTCGGCCTCCAGCGCGATAGCCTGCGCCGGGCCGTCGCCGTCGGACCCGGCCCACAGGATCGAGCGCATCCCGCCCTCGTCGGCGATGGCCTGGGCGAGGGTGCCGGATGCGGCGGCGTGGATGAGGGCGAGGGAGCGGTAGAAGTTCGTCTTCCCCGCCCCGTTCCCCCCGGTCACGACCGTCAGCGCGCCGAGGCCCGTAGAAAGGGTGCGAATCGAGCGGTAGCCTTCGACCCGCAGGGATCGAAGGCGGCTTGTCCGGCTGGGGGAGGCGGTCAGGTGCTTTCGCCCGACGACGACGCTGCGCTGGCGCTCGCCGAGGTACCGTCGGCGGAAGCCGAGGCCGAAGCGCTCGCCTGGGCGGCGGGTGCCCCCTTCGACACGCCGACCATGGCCGCGCGGACGAGGCGGTCGTGGCACATGAAGCCCGTCGCGACGACCTCGATGATCGTGCCCGCCTCGGTGCCGGGCACGGGGGCCTCGTACATCGCCTGGTGCTTCTTCACGTCGAACTTCTCGCCCACCTCCGGCTCGATGGCGGCGATGTTGCGCTTGTTGAAGGCGTTCAGGAACTCGCGCTCCACCAGTTCCAGCCCCGCGACGAAATCGGACGCGGCAGCGCGCTGCTCCTCGCTCAGGGACGACAGCGCGCGGTGCAGGTTGTCGTAGACGGGCAGCAGGTCGCGCGCCAGCGGGATGGCGGCGTATTTCTGCGCGTCGTCGCGGTCGCGCTGGGCGCGGCGGCGGGTGTTCTCGGCCTCGGCCAGCGCGCGCAGGTGGCGGTCCTTGGCCTGCTCAAGCTCGGCTTCCAGCTCCGCGATGCGCACGTCGCTGACGATGGACGGGTCGACATAGGCCTTCGGCCCCTCGCCCTCGCCAGCGCCCTCGACGGGCGGCGCATCGGACGGCATCTCGATCTCGTCCGCGTTCAGAGGGGGCGCACCCCCCGTCTCTTCCGGTTTCGGCCCTGACATATAGCGTGCCTCATCCTCTCAACTTATGGGCCGCGGGGGTGCCGCTGACCAGCTTGCCCACCATGCGGGCGGTGAAATCGACGATGGGCATGATGCGCGCGTAATTGAGCCGCGTCGGCCCGATCACGCCCAGCGCGCCCACGATCTGTCGGCTTTCGTTCATATAGGGGGAAATGACAAGGGCGGAACCCGAGTGCGAGAACAATTTGCTCTCCGCGCCGATGAACACGCGCACGCCCTCGCCATCCTCCGCGAGGCCCAGCACCTGCGCCAGGTCGCGCTTGCGCTCCAGATCGTCGAACAGCATCCGCACGCTCTCTATCTCCTCCGCCGCCTTGGTCTCGGCGATGAGGTTCGACAGGCCCCGGACGATGAGCGTGCCCCCGTCCGACGGCGCGGCCCCGGCCCATTCGGCGACCCCGCTCTCGACCAGCGCCTGCGCCGCCGTGTCCAGCTCCGAGCGCACCGCCTCGATCCGCGCGGCGATGGCGGAGCGGGCCTCGCGCAGGGTATGGCCGCGCAGGTGGGCGTTGAGGAAGTTGGTGGCCGAGGTCATGGCGGACGGCGTCAGGCCGGGGGGCAGGCGGAACAGGCGGTTCTCCACGTTCCCGCCCTCGGTCACGATGATCGCCATGGCCCGCCCGTCGTTGAGCGGGGCGACCTCGATATGCTCGATGGGGGCGTCGCGGGTGGGGGCGATGACGAGGCTGGCGCAGCGCGACAGGCCCGAGAGCGCCGTCGTCGCCTCCGTCAGCACGTCGTCGATGCTGCGATCGTCCTCGCCCAGCGCCGTCTCGATGGCCCGGCGCTCCTCCGGGGCGATGTCGCCCACCTGGAGGAAGCCGTCGAGGAAGAGGCGCAGGCCCCGCTCGGTCGGGATACGCCCCGCGCTGGTATGCGGGGCGGCGATGAGACCCATGAGTTCGAGATCCTGCATCACGTTGCGGATCGAGGCGGGCGAGAGCGGGTCGTCGAGCTGCCGCGACAGGGTGCGCGAGCCGACCGGATCGCCATGCTCGATGAACGTCTCCACCAGCCGGCGAAAGATATCGCGGCTGCGGGCGTCGAGCGTATCGGGCGGGGCGACGGTCATGGGCGGCGTGCCTGCGGTTTCTCGGGACGGGACGAAGGTATGGCGCGAGTGCGGCGGGGGCAAGGCGCTGGCGGTCGGTCGGTCGCGCCGGGGCGAGGCTTCCCTTGCCGTCCTGCCCGGCCCGGGCCATCCTGCGCGCATGTCCGTCACCTTCCGCCCCGCCACCGCCGACGATCTCCCCGCCATCGTCGCCCTGCTCGCCGCCGACCCGCTCGGGGCGACGCGCGAGGCGGCGGGGGAGGGGGTCGCCGCCTGCTACCGCGATGCCTTCGCCGCGATGGCGGCCGACCCGAACCAGCTTCTCGCCGTGGCCGATGACGAGGGCGCGGTGGTCGGCACCCTGCAACTGACCTTCATCCCCGGCCTGTCGCGCGGGGGTGCGTGGCGGGGGCAGATCGAGGCGGTGCGCATCGCCGCAGGTCGGCGGGGCAGCGGGCTGGGCGGCGCGTTCATGGCCTGGGCCATCGACCGATGCCGCGCGCGGC
>JAHDDY010000047.1:0-8457 GCA_020629115.1 Paracoccaceae bacterium
ACCCGCCTCGCCCTGCCGCCGCTGATGATCGAGATCGAGGCGACGGCGGCATCCTGAGGGGTGGTGTCCATCCCGGTTCGGGCGCGGGATGCCTGCGCCCGAACCCGGATGAACGCCTCCGCCTCGCCCGGCGGCGAGGAGCGGGGTCGTGCGCGCAACGGTGCCGTGATATCGTGGAATTCCGACGGATACGGGAGCGCCCCGCCATGCGCCGCGCCGAGAGACTGTTCAGGCTGGTCAACGAGATGCGCACGCGCGGGGTGAGCCGGGCGGAGGACCTGGCGGCGGCGTTCGAGGTCAGCGTCAGCACGATCTACCGCGACATCGCCCATCTGCAAGGCTCCGGCCTGCCCATCGAGGGGGAGGCGGGTGTCGGCTATCTGCTGCGCCCCGGCTTCGACCTGCCGAACACGGCCTTCACCCACGACCAGATCGACGCGCTGGCGCTGGGCCTCGCCTTCGTGGAGCGCACGGGCGACGCAGCCCTGGCGAGCGCCGCCCGGGAGGCCCGCGCGAAGCTTCAGGCGGGGATGCCCGATCCGGCACAGCGCCGCCTCGCCGACGCCCCCTATTTCAGCCTCCAGCGGCGCAGCGGCACGGATCGCGACGCCGCGCTGCTGCGCGCGGCGATTCGGGAGCGGCGGGTGGTGCGCCTGACCTATGCGGACGGCACGGGGGCGCGGTCCGAGCGGCGGGTGCATCCGCTGGTCGTCTGGACCCTGCCCGAGGGGTGGATGGTCTCCGGCTGGTGCACCCTGCGCGCGGATTTCCGCACCTTCCGCTGCGACCGCATCCTGCGGCTCGTCCCGACCGACGCGCGGTTCGAGGCGGAGGGGCCGCGCGGGCTGGCCGCGTTCATGGCGCGCGAGCGATGCGATGCGCCGTCCCCCGTCTTGCCGCCCGGCGGGATCGGGCCTACCTAACGGCGATGAAACGCTCTCTCCTCAAGCCTGCGAGCTGGTTCGCCAGGGATGACGGCACCGTCGCCGTCCTGCGCCTCTACGGGGCCATCGGCGCGCCGCAGGGCCTCGGCGGGCGCACCCTGTCGCATCCGCCGCTGGAAAAGGCCATCGAGGCCGCCTTCGCCGGCAAGCGCACGAAGGCGGTGGCGCTGGCCATCAATTCGCCGGGCGGCGCGCCGGGCCAGTCGAGTCTCATCGCGCGGCACATCCGGCGGCTGGCCGACGAGAAGGAGATCCCCGTCATCGCCTTCTGCGAGGACGTGGCGGCGTCGGGCGGCTATCTCCTCGCCTGCGCGGCGGACGAGATCTACGTGAACGAGTATTCCATCGCCGGGTCCATCGGCGTCATCTCCGCCAGCTTCGGCGCGCAGGAGGCCATCCGCCGCATCGGCATCGAGCGGCGCGTCCATACCGCCGGCGAGCGCAAGGTCCTGATGGACCCGTTCAGCGAGCAGACGGCGGCGGACGTGGCCCGGCTCAAGGCCCTCCAGAGGGATATCCACGCGCGCTTCATCGACTGGGTGAAGACCTCCCGCGGGGAGCGCCTCAGGGACGGCGAGCCGCTCTTCGAGGGCGACGTTTGGGTGGGCGCGCGGGCGGTCGAGGTGGGCCTCGCCGACGGGGTGGGCGAGCTGCGCCCCGTCCTGCGCGAGCGCTTCGGCAAGGACGTGCGGTTCCGGGAGCACGGCGTGCGCCGGGGCGGCCTGGTCGCGCGACTGTTCAACCGGGGCGTATCCGCCCGCGATATCGGCGCGGGCGCGGCCGATGCGGCGCTGGACGCGGCCGAATCGCGCCTCGCCTGGGCGCGGTACGGCCTATGATCCTCAAGATCGTCTTCACCGCGCTCGCCGTGATGGCGGCCCTGACCGTGCTGCGCGTCGTCAACGGCCGGTCGAGCGCCAGCGTCGCCCGCGACCGTACGAAGCGCGCCCTCGCCAAGCGCCGGCGCGAGAGCGCGGCGATGGTGCGGTGCCCGCGCTGCGACGCTTGGCACGACCCCGCCGAACCCTGCGCCTGTTCCTCGCACTCGTGACCGGATAGCCCATGAGCCTTCTCTACGTCATCGGAGGGGGCCTCCTCCTCGTCGCCGCCGGGGATGCGCTGGTGCGCGGGGCCATCGCGCTGGCCCTGCGCCTGGGGCTGTCGGTCGCGCTCGTCGGGCTGACGGTGGTCGCGCTGGGCACCTCCGCGCCCGAACTGATCGTCAGCGTGCAGGCGGCGTTGCAGGGCGCGCCCGATATCGCCCTGGGCAACGTGGTGGGGTCGAACGTGGCGAACGTCCTCGTGGTCCTCGGCGCGCCCGCCCTCCTCGCCCCCATCGCGACCCGGGGCGGCGGGGGGGAGATGCGGTCCTACCTCGCCATGCTCGCCGCCAGCGTCCTTCTGCTGGCCATCGCCTGGACGGGCGGCATCGGGCGGGTCGCGGCGTCCGTCATGCTCGCCGCCTTCGCGTGGTTCCTGTGGGATTCGTACCGGCGCTCCGGAAGCGACGCGCCGCCCGGGGACGGGATCGACACCGCAAGCGGCGCGATGGCGACGCCGAGGCTCGCCGCGCTGATGGCCTTCGGCGTGGTCGGCCTGCCCGTGGGCGCGCATTACTTCGTGGCGGGCGCGCGGGAGATGGCCCTGTCGCTCGGCATGTCGGAAGCGGCCATCGGGCTGACGCTCGTGGCGCTGGGCACCTCCCTGCCGGAGCTGGCCGCCTCGATGGCCGCCGCCTGGCGCGGACGGATGGACGTGGCGCTCGGCAACGTCATCGGCTCGAACGTCCTCAACATCCTGCTCATCCTCGGCGTCACGGCGCTGATCCTGCCGGTTCCGGTCTCCGCCGGCTTCGCCCGGCTCGACATTCCCGTCATGCTCGCCGTGGCGCTCCTGCTGCTGCCCTACATGCTCGGGGGACGCCCCATCGGGCGCGGGACCGGGGTCGCGATGATCGCGCTCTACGGGGCCTACGTCGCCCTCGCCGTGACCGGCCCGGCATCGCCATGAGCCTTGCGTCCTGCCGGCGTCTTTGGGCAAGAATCTTCGCGGGTTTTGCACAAGACCGCTTGACTCGCGATTCACCGTACGATCAGCGACACCGTGCCGCACCTTAACGAAGGTTCACAAAAGCTTTACGAAATAGACAAGCGTATTCAGATACTTGATCTATATGCCCAAGTTTTATGCAAGAGGCTCCGACCCAGAGAATACCGCACCTCCCGCCCTTCACACCCGCCTTGTCCATAGACTTATCCACAGCAAATGGGGGCGGTGGAAGGACCATCCGCTAAGCCCCCGTCGAACCTAGACGAATCCCGAAGACATTCTGTCCCTTGCCCCTGATTCCCACACCCGCGTAAAAAGATGGACATGACGAAAGCCAATCGCCCCGACCTCGCCCCCGCCCTGCCCGACACCCCGACGCCGATGGGCTTCGAGGAGGAGGGCGCGCGCTTCGAGATGGAGGGCTGCGGGAAGGAGACCGGAACCGAGGTCATCGCCCGCGCCCTGCGCACCCTGCCCGACGGGCCGGGCGTGTACCGGATGCTCGATGCCAAGGGCGAGGTGCTCTACGTCGGCAAGGCGCGCAGCCTGAAGAAGCGCGTCGTGTCCTACACACGCTACGACGGCCACACCTCGCGCATCAAGCGCATGATCTCGGCCACCGCCTCGCTCATCGCAGTCGTGACGAAATCCGAGACAGAGGCGCTGCTGCTGGAATCGAACCTCATCAAGCGCCTCAAGCCGCGCTACAACGTGCTGCTCCGGGACGACAAGAGCTTTCCGTACATCCTGATCGACAGCGAGCACCCCTACCCCCGCCTGCGCAAGCATCGCGGGGCCAAGGGCGCGACGGGCCACTATTTCGGCCCCTTCGCCAGCGCGGGCAGCGTGAACCGCACGCTGAACCAGCTCCAGAAGGCGTTCCTGCTGCGCACCTGCAACGATTCCATGTTCGACAGCCGCACGCGCCCGTGCCTGCTCTACCAGATCAAGAAATGCTGCGCCCCCTGCGTCGAGGGCTACGTTACGAAGGAGGCCTATGACGACCTGCGCACCGAGGCGACGGCGTTCCTGTCGGGCAAGTCGACCCGCATCCAGGGCGAGCTGGCCAAGGCGATGAACGCGGCGGCGGCGGATTTCGACTACGAGCGCGCCGCCGTCTTCCGCGACCGGATCAAGGCGCTGACCCAGGTGCAGGCGCATCAGGGCGTCAACCCGCGCGGCGTGACGGAGGCGGACGTCATCGCCCTGCACATGCAGAGCGGGCAGGCCTGCGTGCAGGTCTTCTTCTTCCGCAGCGGGCAGAACTGGGGCAACAAGGCCTACTTCCCGCGCCTCGCCGGGGATGCGGACGAGGCGGAGGTGCTGTCGGCCTTCATCGGCCAGTTCTACGACACGCGCCCGCCCGCGCGGCTCCTGCTGCTGTCCCACGAGATCGGCGACGCGGAGGTGATGGAGGCGGCGCTCACGGAGAATGCCGGGCACAAGGTCGCCCTTTCCGTCCCCGCCCGGGGCGAGAAGCGCGAGCTGGTGACGGACGCGCTGCGCAATGCCCGCGAGTCCCTCGCCCGGCGCATGGCCGACAGCGCGGCGCAGTCGCGCCTGCTCGACGGGGTGGCCGACGCCTTCGACCTGCCCGACCGGCCCGCGCGGATCGAGGTCTACGACAACTCGCACATCATGGGCACCGACGCGGTCGGCGCGATGATCGTCAGCGGGCCGGAGGGCCTGATGAAGAACCAGTATCGCAAGTTCAACATCAAGAACGCGGACCTGACCCCCGGCGACGATTTCGGCATGATGAAGGAGGTGCTGACCCGCCGCTTCACCCGCCTGATGAAGGAGGACCCCGACCGCGAGAAGGGGGGCTGGCCCGACCTGGTGCTGATCGACGGCGGGGCGGGGCAGCTCTCGGCGACGCAGGCGGTGTTCGACGAGCTGGGGGTGGACGACGTGGCCCTCGTCGCGGTGGCCAAGGGACAGGAGCGCGACGCGGGCAAGGAGGTATTCCACATGAGCGGCCGCCCGCCCTTCGCCCTGCCCCACCGCGACCCGACGCTCTACTTCCTGCAGCGCCTGCGCGACGAGGCGCACCGCTTCGCCATCGGCACCCACCGGGCCAAGCGCGCGAAGACGCAGATGGCCAACCCGCTCGACGAGATCGCGGGCATCGGCCCCTCCCGCAAGCGCGCCCTCCTCGCCCATTTCGGATCGGCCAAGGCGGTGAGCCGCGCGGGCGTCAGCGACCTGCAATCGGTGGAAGGGGTGTCGAAGGCCATGGCCGAGAAGATCTACGGGCATTTCCAGGAGCCGTGACCGCTCCCCCGGATCGGACAGGACGTATCACCCGGTCCGGCCTGCGGCGCTTGACCGGATGCACGGGAGAGGCGAGAGTGCGGCCCGCGGTTCTGGATTGTCCGGTCGGGCCGGGCAATGACGAAGGCAACGACATGAACACCCCCGCCCACACCCTGATGGCCGCCGCCCTCCTCGCCCGGCCCGGCGCGCGCAGGCGCAATATCGCGCTGGTGGCCGGATCGCTTATCCCCGACGCGACGATCCTGTGGTTCATCCTCTGGGAGCGGTTCGTGCGGGGCGAGGAGATGCGGGTCATCTTCGACGAGCGCTATTTCGATCCCGCCTGGAAGACGGTCTTCGCCATCCCGAACTCGATCCCGCTCTTCGCGCTGGGGGCCGCGGCGGGATACGCGCTGGGCTGGCCGGTGTTCTGGGCCTTCTGCGCGGCGGCGCTGGCGCATGTGATCCTCGACCTGCCGCTGCACCACGACGACGGGCACCCGCATTTCTGGCCCTTCAGCGACTGGATCTACGCCAGCCCCGTCAGCTACTGGGACCCGAACCACCACGGCGTCGCGGCGGGGGCGGTCGAGGTGGTGCTGTGCATCGTCCTGGCCGTCATTTTGTGGCGGCGGTTCGAGGGGCGGCTCGCGCGGACGCTCATCGCGCTGTGCCTGTCGATCGAGCTGCTGGTGCCGCTCGGCTGGGTGCTGGCGCTGGCATGAGTTTGAAAACCCTGAGCCGGGTCGCCTTCGGCCTCGCCCTCGCCGCCGTCGTCGCCATCAGCCTGCTTCCGGTTCCGGGGCTGGGCTTCATGCAGGGGAACGGTCACGACAAGGTGGCGCATCTCGTCGGCTACTGCGCGCTCGCCATGCTGGCGGCGCTGGGCTGGCCGCGCTGGCGGGGGGCGATCCTCGTTGGCCTGCCCGTCTTCGGCTTCGCGATGGAGGTGATGCAGGGCGAGGTCGGGCGCAGGTTCGAATGGGCCGATGCCCTGATGAACGCGGTCGGCATCGGCATCGCGGTCGCGCTGGCGACGGCGGTCACCCGGTGGATGGAGCGCGAACCGAAAGCTCGATGAGATTGCCGTCCGGGTCGCGGACGTAGAGCGAGCGCAGCGGTCCGGTGGCCCCGGTCCGATCCACGGGTCCCTGTTCGACTGCGATGCCGGCTTCCCTCAGCCGCGCCCGCATGTCGTCGAGACCGACGGAGAGCAGGAAGCACAGGTCGCCGGAGCCGGGCACGGGCCTGGCCGCCTTCGGCTCGTACTCGTGCCCGGCGCGGTGGAGGTTGATCTTCTGCGACCCGAAGGCCAGCGCCAGACGCCCCTCCCCGAACGCGACGCGCTCCATGCCGAGCACGCCGCAGTAGAAGGCGACGGTCGCCTCGATATCCGCGACCGTCAGGACCAGATGGTCGAGCGCGGCGATCACTTCGGCAGGTCGCCCTCGACGCCCTGGATGAAGAAGTCCATCGTCGCGAGCATGCCGTCGTCGGGCACCTCGCCCTCGGCCACGCGCTCGGTGCCGTCGCGGTCGATCACCGGGCCGGCGAAGGGATGGACGAGGCCGACGCGGATCTGGCCTTCGAGCGTCTTGGCCTTGGCCGCGACCTCGTAGGGCATGTTCACGTAGGGCGACATCTGCACCATGCCGGGCTGGATGCCGTCCCACGTGTCCTTGCTCTCCCAGGTGCCGTCGAGCACCATGCCGACGCGCTCGACGTAGTAGGGCGCCCAGTCGTCGATCACGGAGGTGAGCTGCGCATCGGGGCCGAAGGCGTGCATGTCGGAGGCCTGGCCGAACGCCTTCACGCCCGAATTGGCCGCCGTCTGGAGCGGGGCGGGGCTGTCGGTATGCTGGGTGATGATGTCCGCGCCCTGCGCGATCAGCGCCTTGGCGGCATCGGCTTCCTTGCCGGGATCGTACCAGGTGTTGACCCAGGTCACGGCGATGGTCGCGTCGGGGTTCACGCTCTGCATCCCGAGGAGGAAGGCGTTGACGCCGCGAATGACCTCCGGGATCGGGAAGGAGGCGATGTATCCCGCCTTGCCGGCCTCGGACAGGTGCCCGGCGATCACGCCGGCGATGTAGCGACCCTCGTAGAACCGGGCCGAGTAGGTCGCGACATTGTCGGCGCGCTTGTAGCCGGTGGCATGCTCGAACTTCACGTCCGGGAACTGCTCGGCGACCTCGACGGTCGGGTCCATGAACCCGAAGGAGGTGGTGAAGATCAGGTCATGGCCGTTGGCGGCGAGCTGGCGGATGACGCGGGCGGCATCGGGACCTTCCGAGACGCTCTCGATATACGTCGTCTCGACCTTGTCGCCGTAGGCCTGCTCGACGGCCTTGAGACCCTCGTGATGCTGGAAGGTCCAGCCGTGGTCGCCGATGGGGCCGACATAGACGAAGCCGACCTTGAGCGGCTCGTGGCCGTCGGCGAGGGCGGGCGCGGCCAGACCGACGGTCAGGGCGGCGGCGGCGAAGAGCGTACGGATCATGCAAGCATCCTTTGTGCTGGTGTGCTGCATAGCAGCATAACCAAGCCTTCGGGGTTTGTGTAGAGGGAACCAAAGGGGGCGCGGTGCCTTGGTCAGGGCAACCCGCAACAACGGCCAGGAGCGCCCCCCATGACCCAGCAATCCGTCCCCCACCACGCCCTCGTCTGCGTCGGCACCGGCGAAGGCGCGACCTTCTTCCGCAACATGGGCACGGCCGAGAGCATCGAGCTGAAGCACATGGGCGACCTGGAACCGGGCGACCTGGCCGATCAGGGGCCGTCCGGCAAGTCGCCGCCCGAGCGGTCGGCGAAGGAATCCATGGAGGCGACCTTCTCGAAGATCCTCGCCGAATGGCTCTACAAGAAGGCCCATGCGGGCGAGTACGACCATCTCGTGCTGGTGCTCGACCCCGAGACGCTTGGCGAGGTGCGCCCCCTGCTGCACAAGGAGGTCACGGACCGGATGACGCTGGAGCTGGACAAGACCCTGACGAATCACCAGACCGACGAGATCGAGCGCTCGCTGAAGGCGGCGGCGTAACGAAAGAGGGGGCCGCATCGCGCGGCCCCCTCTGTCGTCGTGATTCTCTTCGCGGCGCCGGATGACGTGTCACCCTCGGACCTGTTCCGAGGGTCCATCGCGTCACCGGCACGACTGTTCCCGCCGCGAGGTCGATGGTCGGAACAGGTCCGACCCTGACGGGTTCGC
>JAHDDY010000047.1:8557-28630 GCA_020629115.1 Paracoccaceae bacterium
ACTGTTCCCGCCGCGAGGTCGATGGTCGGAACAGGTCCGACCCTGACGGGTTCGCCCGCCCTACTCGGCGGCTTCGGCGGTCTCGACGGAGATGAAGGTCCGGCCCTTGAGGCCCTTGTGGAACTTCACGTTGCCGGTGACGGTGGCGAAGATCGTGTGATCCTTGCCCATGCCGACGTTCTGGCCCGGATACCATTTCGTACCGCGCTGGCGGCAGAGGATGTTGCCGGGGATGACCAGCTCGCCGCCGTACTTCTTGATGCCGAGACGCCGACCGGCGGAGTCGCGACCGTTGCGGGACGAGCCGCCTGCCTTCTTGTGTGCCATGGTGTCAGTCCTCCTTCGATGCCGCTTCGCGGGTTTCGATCAGCTTCTGGGCCTGGGTCACGATGCTGGGGCGCGAGACGGTGATGGTCCCCTTCACGTTCTCCTCAATATAGGCCTCGATGTAGTCCCAGTCGTCCGAGTTCCACTCGGTGAACTGGGTGTAGTAGTGCACGCCGATCCGGTTCAGAACCTCCTCGCTCGCCTTGCCGAGGCCGGGCAGCTTTTCGAGGTCGTCGCCGTCCGTGACCTCGCCGGAGACGAGGTTGGCGGGTTTGGAATACGCGCCGGAGGGCACGCCGTCCGCCGGGGCGGTCGCGCCGACCTCGGCGTTCTCGGCATGGGGCAGCACGTCGCCTTCCGATTCGGAGATGGGCGCAGGCTTGGCGGCGGCAGCCTTGGTGCCGTCCTCGTCGCCGGGGATGCCGCTGATGCGCACGCGGGTCAGGTACTGGCGATGGCCCTTGCGGGTCTTCGAGCTGTGCTTGCGGCGGCGCTTCTTGAAGACGACGATCTTCTTGTCGCGATACTGCTCGATGATCTGGCCGGTGACGACCGCGCCGTCGACGAGGGGCGCGCCGACGGTCGTGCCGCCATCGCCGCCGTGCATGAGCACGGAGTCGAAGGTCACGGTCTCGCCCGCCTCGGCGGTCAGCTTCTCGACGCTGAGCACGTCGCCCACGGCGACGCGGTACTGCTTGCCGCCGGTCTTGATGACTGCGAACATGGATATCCTCACATTGTCCCGCGTCCTGCGGCACCGCCGGGGGCGGCTTTCGGGGGCGCTGCGGCCCGCCTCGGACGGCGTGTTGATCGCACGATGATAACGTCCCGGCGCGCGGGGCGAGCCGGGGAAGCGCGGCTTATGCCCCGACCCGCCCATGCTGTCAACCATTTGATCCGTCTTCACGAAGTCTTATCCGCTACACACCATAGTGACGGCTGCGACACGGTCGAGGCGCGGGCACCGCGCGGGTTCATGGAACGGCGGCTTACGATGAAATCAGGTCCGGCAGCGACGCAGCGCCCGAACGAATGGGGCATCGACCCGAAACGCCTGTGGCGGCGCTACGCGCTGGCCCTGGGCATCCTCCTGGGGCTGGTGCTCGTCTCGCATATCAGCGCGATTCGCGCCAACGACGTGGCCGCCACGGACGCGGCCATCATCAACGATTCCGGCCGCCAGCGCATGTTGAGCCAGCGCATCCTGTTCCTGACGGCGCAGGTGCGCAGCGGCCAGGCCGTCGAACGCAACAGCCTGCTCCAGGCCGAGGCCGTCGACCTGCTCGCCGCGACCCATGACGATCTCAGCAGCCTGTCCCGTCACGAGGGCATCCTGCACCCCGCCTATTTCGGCGACGGCACCGGTAAATCCCTCGACACGATGCTCACCGACTTCGTCGCCGACGCGCGGCTCGCCGTCTCCAGCAACGGCATGGAGGCGCGCGCCGCCTTCGACCGGATGCGCTCGATCGGGCCGCATCAGCTCCTCACCCTGCTCCACGCCGCCGTCACGCGGCACGAGGCCCAGGCCGATATCCATGCAGAGCGGCTCGCGCTCATACACAAGGTGTCGCTCATCGCCGCGATCGTCACGCTGCTCCTCGAAGGGCTGCTCATCTTCCGCCCCGCCCATCTCATCACCACCCGGACGCTGGAGGCGCTGGAGAACAAGACCGGCGCGCTGGAGACGGCCCAGCGCGAGGTCAGCCGCCGCAACCGCCAGCTCGCCGCCATGTGCGACGTGGCCGAGCACGATGCGCTGCACGACGCGCTGACGGGCCTGGCCAACCGCCGCTACCTCCAGCGCGAGCTGACCCGGCGATGCGACGAGATCGGCGAGACGGATGCGGGGCTTGCCCTGATGCATATCGACCTCGACCGCTTCAAGGACATCAACGACACGCTGGGCCACGCCGCCGGGGACCATATCCTCACCCACGTCGCCGACGTGCTGCGCGACTGCCTGCGCGACAGCGACTTCATCGCCCGGGCGGGGGGGGACGAGTTCGTCGTCCTCACCGCCGAATGCGACGACCGCGAGACCCTGAACGGCATCGCCGAGCGCCTGATCGCCGCCCTGTCGCAGCCGGTCGAGTACGACGGGGCGATGTGCTCCTTCAGCGCCAGCATCGGCATCGAGATCGGCATCGAATGCCGCCACGGCCCGCATCTGGACGCCGACCTCATCCTCTCCAACGCCGACATCGCCCTCTATCGCGCCAAGGAGAAGGGCCGCAACCGCTTCGAGTTCTTCACCGAGACCATGCGCGCCGAGGTCGAGGAGAGCCGCGCCCTCGGCGAGGATCTCATCCGCGCCATCGAGCGGGACGAGTTCTTTCCCGTCTATCAGGTGCAGGTGGACACCGGCGCGCGCGCCGTGCACGGGGTCGAGGCGCTGGCCCGCTGGCGGCACCCGGAGAAGGGCGAGATGGCACCGTGGCTCTTCCTGCCCGTCGCCGCGCGGCTGGGCGTCACCGATGCCATCGACGACGCCATCCTGCGCCATGCCCTCGTCGACGTAGCCAACTGGCGGGCGGCGGGGCTGTCAGTGCCGAACCTGTCGGTCAACGTCTCCGGCACGCGCCTCGCGGACCCGACCCTCATCCCGCGCCTGCGCGAGATGGCCATCCCGCACGGCACCGTCTCCTTCGAGGTGCTGGAGAGCATCTTCGCCGACAAGATCGACGACGCTACCCGATACACGCTCGACGCGCTCGACGAGATGGGCATCGCCATCGAGGTGGACGATTTCGGCACCGGCCACGCCTCGCTCCTCGCCCTCCTGTCCCTGCGCCCCGACCGTCTCAAGATCGCCCGCGAGCTGATCGACCCGGCCCCGCAGTCGCCCGAGCACCGCGCCGTGCTCGAATCGATCATGCAGATCGCCACGACCCTGGAGACGGAGGTCGTCGCCGAGGGGATCGAGACCGAGGAGCACGCGCTCCTGAGCGAGGAACTGGGCGTGCACGTCATGCAGGGCTTCCATTTCTGCCGCCCCCTGCCCGAACCGGATGCCGCCGAGCGCATCGCGGACATCACCGCCGCCGCGGCCGGCGCGAAGGGCGAGCGCGCGGCCTGATCCCGCACCCGTCGATTTCGCCGCCCCCCGCCCCATCTTGCACAGGCCCGACCCTCCGCTCCGGACCTGTCCCATGCTCGCCATCCGCGCCGTCGAGAAAGCCTACGACACGCCCCAGGGACCGCTCCCCGTGCTGCGCGGGGTCGATCTGGACGTCGCGGCGGGGGAGAGCCTGTCGCTCATGGGCGAATCCGGATCGGGCAAGAGCACGCTGCTGCATCTCGTCGCCGGGCTGGACAGCGCAGACGCGGGGACCATCGCGCTCGACGGGACCGAGATCACGGCGCTGGACGACGCGGGGCGCGCGCGGCTGCGGCGGCACCGGATCGGGCTGGTCTTCCAGCAGTTCAACCTCATCCCCAGCCTGACCGTCGACGCCAACCTCGCCTTCCAGGCCCGCATCGCCGGGCGGCACGACCCCGCATGGCAGGCGGAACTGGCCGAACGGCTGGGCCTGTCGGACATGCTGTCCCGCTACCCCGAGCAGCTTTCGGGCGGACAGCAGCAGCGGGTCGCCATCGGACGCACCTTCGCGGTACGCCCCGACCTGATCCTCGCCGACGAGCCGACCGGCAACCTCGACGAGGAGAGCGGCGACGCGGTCATGCGCCTCGCCCTCGACCTTGTCGCGCGCACCGGCTGCTCCTTCCTGATGGTCACCCACAGCGCCCGCCTCGCCGACATGCTCGACCGACAGGCGCGGCTGGTGCAAGGGCGCCTCGCATGAGGGCACCTCGCGGGCCGAAGAAAGGCTTGCCACGCCAAACCATGCAACCGATGGTATGGTATGTCGAATCACCTATACTATGGCGATAATCTGTACGTCCTTCGCGACAGCATCGCGGACGAGAGTGTCGACCTGATCTACCTCGATCCGCCCTTCAACTCGAACGCCGACTACAACATCCTCTTCCGCGGGCCGCAGGGCAACGAGAGCGCGGCGCAGATCGAGGCGTTCAAGGATACCTGGCACTGGAACGACACCGCCGAGGCGGCCTATGCCGAGGTGCTGAACGGCCCGAACGCCGATGCCGCCCAGATGCTGCGGGCCATGCGCACGTTCCTGGGCGAAAACGACATGATGGCGTATCTGGCCATGATGGCCGTCCGGATGCTGGAGCTTCATCGCGTCCTCAAGCCGACGGGCAGCCTGTACCTGCACTGCGACCCCACGGCGAGCCATTATCTGAAGATATTGCTGGATGCGGTCTTCGGGGCAACCCGGTTTCGGAACGAGATAACGTGGAAGAGAACCAGCGCCCACAGTGATGGCGGGCGCTTCGGGCGCAACACAGATACGATTCTCTTCTACACGAGAACGGACGAATGGATGTTCGAGCAGGTCTTCGGCGCGTACGACGACAGCTATCTCGACCGCTTCCGCTTCACCGACGACGATGGGAGACGCTGGACGGATGACAATCTGACGGCGAAGGGCCTGTCCGGTGGTGGGTATGAGTACGAATACGAAGGGGCGACTTCGCTCTGGCGCGTTCCGCTCGAAACCATGAAAAAGTTGCATGCGGAAAGCCGGCTTCACTTCACGTCTCGCGGCGGCATTCGCCTCAAAAGGTATCTGGACGAAGCGAAGGGCGTGCCCGCGCAGGCGCTCTGGTCGGATATCCCTCCCCTGAATTCGCAGTCGAGGGAACGCCTCGGCTATCCTACACAGAAGCCCGTCGCCTTGCTCGAACGCATCCTCGCCGCCTCCTCGAATCCCGGCGACGTGGTGCTCGATCCGTTCTGCGGGTGCGGGACGACCGTGCATGCGGCGCAGAAGCTGGGGCGGCGATGGATCGGGATCGACGTGACGCATCTGGCAATCGGCCTCATCGAGAAGCGCCTGCGCGAAGCGTTCGAGACTGTCGCGTTCCGGACCCACGGCGTGCCCACCGATCTCGGCGGCGCGAAGGCACTTGCCAAGGCGGACAAGCACGAATTCGAGAGGTGGGCGCTCTCGCTCATCGACGCGCAGCCCGGCAATCAGGGGAAGAAGGGCGCGGACGGGGGCTATGACGGGAACAAGTATTTCGGGCCGAAGCGCAAGGGCCGAGCGGTGGTCTCGGTCAAGGGCGGACGCAATGTCGGCGTTGACATGATCCGCTCCCTCGACAGCGTGGTCGCGCGCGAGAGCGCCGACGTGGGCATTCTTCTGACTCTGACGAAGCCGACGAGACCCATGGTGACCGCCGCGGCCTCGGGCAGGCACTGCGCGGTCGAGGGGTTCGAGCCCGTGCCCAGACTCCAGATCGTCACCGTCGAGGAGGCGCTCGCCCATCGAGGCCGGGCCGTGCGCCTGCCGCTGGCCGTACCTGCCCAGACGCGGCGGGCTGAGCGGGAGGCGGGGAGCGGACAGGGGGCGCTCGACCTGTAGGCCCTTGACCTCGCCACCCTCACGCGCATCTGGCCTGCCATGACCCGCGCGCGCCATGCCCTCGCCGCCCTGCTCAGCCATTGGCGCAGGAAGCCGCTGCAACTCGTCGCGCTGCTCGGCGGGCTGATGATCGCGACCGCGCTGTGGAGCGGGGTGCAGGCGCTGAACGCGCAGGCGCGGGACGCCTACGACCGGGCCGCGCGCACGCTGGGGGGCGACGCGGTTCCGTCCTACGCCCTGCCGGGGGGCGAGCGGTTCGGGCAGGACGCCTTCGTGGCGCTGCGCCGGGCGGGCTGGGCCGTCTCGCCGGTGCTCGAAGGCTCGATCCGGGTCGGCGAGCGGCGGGTGCGCGTGATCGGCATCGAGCCGCTGACCGTCCCGGCACAGGCGCGCATGACGGGCGCGGCGTCCGGCCCGGTGGACGGAACCCTGTTCGAGGGGTTCATGGCACCGCCGTGGCGGGCCTTCGCCCATCCCGAGACGGTGGCCGCGCTGGCGGGCGAGGCGGACCTGCCGCCCCTGACCGCGCAAGGCGACCTGACGCCCGATACCCTGCTCGTGGATATCGGCGCGGCGCAGGCGCTGCTGGGCGCGCCGGGGCAGGTCTCGCGCCTACTGCTCGATCCGGACGCCCCCGCGCCGACCGTCGCCCTGGAGGTGGCGACCGACGTGCCCCTCGCGCGGGCGGAGACGGAGGCGCAGGGCGATCTCGACCGTCTGACGCGCAGCTTCCACCTGAACCTCACCGCCTTCGGGCTGCTCGCCTTTCTCGTGGGTCTGTTCATCGTCTACTCGGCCATCGCGCTGGCCTTCGAACAGCGTCTGCCGGTGATGCGCACGCTGCGGGCGCTGGGCATCTCGGCGCGGATGCTGACGGGGGTGCTGCTGGCGGAGCTGCTGACGCTCTCGCTGCTGGCGGGGATCGCGGGGGTGGCGGGGGGGTACCTCATCGCCTCGGCGCTGATGCCGGACGTGGCGGCCAGCCTCGGGGGTCTCTACGGCGCGGAGGTGCCGGGCACGCTGTCGCTGCGGCCCGCCTGGTGGGCGTCGGGGGTGGCGATCTCGGTGGGAGGGGCGCTGGCGGCGGCGGCGTATTCGCTGGCGAAGACCTACCGGATGCCGCCCCTCGCCTCGGCCCGCCGCCATGCCTGGCGGGCGGCGCAGGGGACGTGGCTGCGCGCGCAGGGGGCGCTGGCGGTGGCGTTGCTGCTGGCGGCGGCAATCTTCATGAACTGCACCACCGGCCTTGTCGCGGGCTTCGCGGGGCTGGCCGCATTGCTCCTCGGGGCCGCGCTCGCCCTGCCCCCGGCGCTCGCGCTCATCCTGCGCGCGGGGCAGGCGCTCGCCCGGCGACCCCTCGCGCAATGGTTCTGGGCCGATGCGCAGCAGCAGCTCTCGGGCCTGTCGCTGGCGCTCATGGCGCTGCTGCTGGCGCTGGGGGCCAATATCGGCGTCGGGACGATGGTGAACGGGTTCCGCGACACCTTCACCAACTGGCTCGACCAGCGCCTCGTGGCCGAGGTCTACTACAATGCCCGCAGCGACGCGCAGGACGCCGAGATCGCCGCCTGGCTCGGCACGCGGGACGACGTGACCGCCCTCCTGCCGACCCTGACCGCCGAGGAACGGATGGACGGCCTGCCCGTCGGGATCGTGGGCTTTCGCGACCATCCGACCTATCGCGGCAGCTGGCCGATGATCGACATCGCGCCGAACGCCTTCGACCGGGTGGCGGCGGGCACGGCGGCCTTCGCGAGCGAGCAGCTTGCCAACCGCTTCGGCCTGTCCGTGGGGCAGGAAATGACGGTCGGTGGCTGGCGCGGGACGGTGGCGGGCATCTATCCCGACTACGGCAATCCCAAGGGGCAGGTGAGCCTCGCCTACGACACCGTGGCCGATGCCTTCCCCGATGCCCGCCGGGGCGGCACGGGCCTGCGCGTGGTCCCCGGTGCGACGGCGGCGGTCGTCGCGGCGCTGGGCGCGCGCTTCGACCTGGGCGACAATCTCATCGACCAGAAATCGCTGAAGGCCTATTCCACGGAGGTGTTCGAGGATACCTTCGCCGTGACGGCGGCGCTCAACGTGCTGACGATGGGGGTGGCGGGGTTCGCGCTGTTCATGTCGCTGCTGACGCTGTCCGAGATGCGCCTGCCGCAGCTCGCCCCGCTCTGGGCGGCGGGGATCACGCGGCGCGGGCTGGCGGGGCTGGAGATGGCCAAGACGTTGGCCATGGCGCTCTTCACCGCATTGCTCGCCATTCCGCTGGGGCTGGCGGTGGCGTGGTGCCTCGTGGCGGTGGTCAACGTGCAGGCCTTCGGCTGGCGGCTGCCCTTCCACCTGTTTCCGATGCAATGGGCCGCCCTCGTCCTTCTGGCGGTGGCCACGGCGGGACTGGCCGCGCTCTGGCCCATCGACAGCCTGCGCCGGATGCCCCCCGTGCGCCTCGTGAGGGTCTTCACCGATGAACGCTAGCGCGATCCTGTTCGCCGTCCTCGCCCTCCTCCCCCTGCCCGCCCTCGCGCAGGGCTTCGCGGGGCTGGGCACCGAGAGCGAGGCCTATGCCCCCGTGCGCCCGGGCACTCCGATCACCTTTCCGGACGATCACGGTCCCCATCCCGGCCACCGCATCGAATGGTGGTACATCACCGCCAACCTGACCGACGCGGACGGCGCGCCCCTCGGCGTGCAATGGACCCTCTTCCGGCAGGCGAACGCCCCGGACGATGCGGGCGAGGGCTGGGAGAGCCAGCAATACTGGATGGGCCACGCCGCCGTGACGACCGCCGACGCGCATCATCATGCCGAGCGGCTGGGCCGGGGCGGCGTCGGGCAGGCGGGCGCGCGGGCCGCGCCCTTCGAGGCCTGGATCGACGACTGGTCCTTCGAGAGCGCGGGCGAGGGCTGGTCGCCCCTGCGCCTGCGCGCGAAGGGGGCTGATTTCGCCTACGACCTGACCCTTTCCACCGATGCGCCCATGGTCCTGCAAGGCGATGGCGGCTACAGCCGCAAGTCCGACCGGGGGCAGGCGTCCTACTACGTCAGCCAGCCCTTCTTCACCGTCTCCGGCACCGTCACGCTCGACGGCGCGGCGCGCGAGGTGCGGGGCCGGGGGTGGATGGACCGCGAATGGTCCTCCCAGCCCCTCGCCCCGGACCAGACGGGGTGGGACTGGTTCTCGCTGCATCTGGAGAGCGGGGCGAAGGTCATGCTCTTCCGCCTGCGCAGCGACGACCGCCCCCCCTACGTCGCCGGCAACTGGATCGACCCCGACGGCACCAGCACGCCGCTCCGCCCCGACGAGATCGGCATGGAGCCGCTGGCGACCGCCGAGGTCCACGGGCGCACCGTCCCCGTCGACTGGCGCCTGCGCATCCGCGACCTGGACCTGACCGCCCGCGCGCTCAACCGGCAGAGCTGGAACGGCACCTCCTTCCCCTACTGGGAAGGCCCCATCGAGATCGACGGCACCGAAGGGGGCATCGGCTACCTGGAGATGACGGGGTATGCGCCGGGGGAGTGAGGCTGTAGAGAATGCCGGTCCCGTTCCGCCCGCGAGCCGCCCCATGACCTTCTCCCCCGTCGAAACCGTCAATCCGGATGCGCCGCCCGGCCTGTTGATCATCGCCGACCATGCGAGCGCGGCCCTGCCGCCCGGCTACGGCTCGCTCGGCCTCGATCCGGGCGAGTTCGAGCGGCATATCGCCTATGACATCGGCACGGCGGGGGTGGCACGGGGGCTGGCGGCGCGGCTGGATGCGACGGCGCTGCTCGCCGGGTTCTCGCGCCTACTGATCGACCCCAACCGGGGCGAGGACGACCCCACGCTGGTGATGAAGATCTCGGACGGGGCCATCGTCCCCGGCAACCGCGCGGTGGGCGCGGCGGAGACGGAGCGGCGGCTCGACGCCTGCTACCGGCCCTACGACGCCGCGATCCGCGCGCGAATCACGCGCGCGCCGCGCCCGGCCATCCTGTCGATCCACAGCTTCACGCCGCAGTTGCGGGGTCGCACGCCCCGGCCCTGGCACGCCGGCGTGCTCTGGGGATCGGACGAGGCCAGCGCGCGGCGGATGCTGGACGGCCTGCGCGCGGACCCGGCCCTGATCGTCGGGGCGAACGAGCCGTATCTGGGCGGCAATCCCGGGGAGACGCTGGACCGGCACGCCTTCCATCGCGGCCTGCCGAACCTGCTGATCGAGATCCGCAACGACCTGATCGAGACCGAGGCCGGACAGGCGACCTGGGCCGACCGCCTCGCCCCCCTCGTCCGCGCCGCCTTCGACGGCACCTGAAAAAAAGGCCGCCCCGTTGCGGGGGCGGCCAGTCGGGGAGAAATCAAGAAGAAGCGCAGCACGCTCCTGAAGCCATTCAAACCTGACATCCAAAAGTTAACAAACCATGCGCACTTGCATTTAAGGGACATCGTTCTCACCTCGATTCAACATGCCCTTCGTCCGGCCCCCTCCCGCATCCCGCGCGGAGCGAACCATATCGAAGGGTGTCGCCCGTAGGATGGCGGGCGTCGAAGACCCGGGAGGACCGCCACGATGACCCTGCTGCGCCCCATCGCCATCGGCCTGGCGCTCGCCCTCGCCGCCACCGCCTCCCCGCCCGCCATGGCGGAGCGGCCCGTCGCCGCGAGCGCGACCGACCCGCGCGTGGACGAGACCGAATACCGCCGGATGCAGCGCCTCTTCGGCGCGGTGCGCGGCGTGCTGGAGGATGCCGCCGGGGCGCGGGGCGATATCGGCACCGAGGACAGCCTCACGACGCTCTTCACCCGGCGCGTCGGTCTCGATGCCGAAAGCCGCACGGAGCGCCTGCTGGGCGAGGCGTTCGAGGTGGTGGCCGATGCGCCCGTCACCGCCATCCAGCGCGAGATCGGCGAGCGGCGGCGCACCATCGACGCCCTGCGCGACGAGATCGCCCGCCTGCGCGAGGCGCGCATCTCCGCCCCCGACGACGCGGGCCTGACCGGCATGGTCGGCCTGGCCAAGGACCGCGCCGCCATCGACGCGGACATAGACGAGGCCCATGCCCGCATCGCCGGCAACGAGATGGCGATCCGCGGGGCGAAGGAACGCTTCATCCGCGCGATGGACGATGCCGGCACCCCCGTCGGCGAGGAGGAGGCGGACCTCCTGCTCGACAGCGTGACGGGCCGCGACGTGATCCGCATCGCCGCCGCCTACGACGCCGCACGCGGGGTCAGCCGCCAGCTCCTCGCCCTCCTCGACGAGAGCGGGGAGGATCTGGGCGCGGCGAAGCGGTACTACGCCATGCACACGACCCTCCTCGCCGTGCTCGTCCACGCGCAGACGACCTTCATCGACACGATCGACGGGGACTACCTGCCCCGGCTCGACGCCATCGTCGGGGACGTGCGCGCGGCCCGGACCGAGACGAACCGCCTGCTGCGCCAGCCCGGCACCGCCCGCCAGCGCGAGGCGCTCCAGGCGAACATCCAGTCCCAGGCCATCGCCTTCGAGGCCGCCGACTTCTACCGCCGCCACCTGCGCGACCAGCGCGCCCAGGTCGCCGAGGCCCGGCACGGGGCCGTGCGCGAGCTGCGCATCGCCGACAACACCCTGCGCACCGTCGATGCCAGCTTCCAGCTGCGCTCGATGATGGAGAGCGCGACGATGTCCTTCGAGGCGCTGCAGAACCTGCAAAGCCCCGGCATCGAGCGCATCTTCCGCAACGATCAGCTACGCCGCGAATTCCGCGAGCTGAGCGACCGGCTGAACGCGGGGAGCTAGGCTCCCCGCCCGAACCACATGCGCTGGAACACCCCGTCCTTCTCGACCGTGGCATGGCGGACGGCCGCGACGATGTGGATCGCCAGGATGGCGAAGATGGCCTTGCCCATCCAGTCGTGGATCGTGAACAGCGTGCCCGACAGGTCCCGGTCCGCGCCGATCAGCGGCGGGAATTCGAACAGGCCGAAGAACGGGAGCGGGGCCGGGAAGGCGCTCGTCCCGGCCCAGCCGACCAGCGGCATGGCGACGAGCAGCGCGTAGAGCGCGACATGCGAGGCCCCCGCCGCCCGCCTCTGCCAGGTCGGCGTCCCGGCGGGCAGGGGCGGCGCGCCGTACACGAGGCGTACGATGACGCGCAGGACCATCAGCCCGAGGATCAGCATCCCCGTCGCCTTGTGCAGCGCGTAGGCCTGGTTCTTCAGCGCCCCGTTCGGCATCCAGTCGAGCGCCGCGCCCACGCCCAGCGCGCCGATGACGAGGAGCGCGATGCCCCAGTGCAGGATCTTCTGGATCGAGGCGTAGCGAGGGGGGGTCGCGGCGGTCATGGCGCTCTCCTTCGGGTTGTCGTTCCATCAAATCCACCGAAAGCCCTCCCCGTCAACCGTCCGGCCCTCCCCGGGACCGGCTCAGGTCGCACTGGAACAGGACGTCCCCGTCCTCGAAGAGATAGGGGCGGGTGACGGGTCTCAGCGCCTCGTCCAGCGCGTCGATGGGCGGCAGGGATATGCCCTCCCGGCCAGAGCCGAAGATCGTCGGGGCGACCATCACGTGCAGCTCGTCGACCGCGCCCTCCGCAATGAAGCGCGAGAGCGTCGTCGGCCCGCCCTCGATCAGCACCCGGCGCAGGCCCCGCCCGGCGAGCGCCGCGAGGATGGCCGCCGGCGACAGCGCGCCGTCCGCGTCGGCCGCGACGGAAACGCGCCCCGCCCCCTCCCCGCCCAGCAGCAGCGTGGGCGCGGCATCGTCGGTCAGGCAGCGCGCCCCGGCGGGGATGCGCCCCTGCGGGTCGATCACCACGCGCACGGGCGAGGCCCCGTCGCAAAGGCGCACGGTCAGGCGCGGATCGTCCGCCAGCACCGTGCCGATACCGACCACCACCGCATCCACGCCCGCCCGCAGGCGGTGCAGATGCGCCAGCGCGCAGCGTCCGTTGATGTAGAGCGACTTGCCGGTCGGCGTCGCCACACGCCCGTCGAGCGTCTGCCCGATCTGGCCGATGACGCGGGGGGCCTCGGTCGGGTCGGCCGTGCCGAAGGGGCGGGAAGGATCGTAGAGCATCGGGGGGATGAATGGCCCTTCCGCGCCGCCTGTCAACGCCCCTCACGCGCGAGTGAGAGCATGGCATCGAGATCGAGATGGGTTTCGAGATGCGCGGCCAGCGCGTCGAGGGTCGCGTCCACCCCCCCCGCATAGGCCCCGCCCTCCGACCGCGCGCCGAGATCGGCCAGGAACGCGGCGCGGAAGGCGTCGGACGAGAACATGCCGTGCAGGTAGGTCCCCCGCACGAGGCCATCCGCCGAGACCGCGCCCTCCGGTGCGCCGTCCACCTCGAACAGGGGCCGCGCCCGGTCCGGCCCGGTGGTCGCGCCGATATGGATCTCGTAGCCGGTCAGCGCCGTCCCGCTCGCCGGATGGCGCGCGGCGACGCGGGTCAGGGACTTGCGCGGGGTCATCGCGGTATCGACGGCAAGCAGGCCCAGCCCCTCCGACAGGCCCGCCGGCCCCTCGATGCCCTCGGGGTCGTCGACGGTCCGGCCCAGCATCTGATAGCCGCCGCAGACGCCCAGGATACGCCCGCCCCGGCGACGATGCGCGGCGAGGTCGATATCCCAGCCCTGGGCGCGCAGATACGCCAGATCGCCCCGGGTCGACTTGCTGCCCGGCACGATGACCAGCGCCGCGTCGCCGGGGATGGCCCGGCCCGGCGGGATCATCTCGACGGTGCAGCCCGGCTCGGCCCGCAGGGGATCGAGGTCGTCGAAATTGGCGATGCGCGACAGTTGCAGACAGACGATGCGCAGCGGTCCCCGATGCACCGGCGCGCGCAGGTCCGACGCGTCCTCGGCGGGCAGGCGCCCCGCATCGGCGAACCACGGCGCGACGCCGAAGCCGGGCCAGCCGGTATGCGCCTCGATCGTCCGGTAGCCATCGTCGAAGAGCGACACGTCGCCCCGGAACTTATTGATGACGAAGCCCCTGATCCGCGCCGCGTCGGCGGGATCGAGCACGGCCCTGGTGCCCACCACCTGCGCGATGACGCCGCCGCGGTCGATATCCCCCACGAGGATCACCGGCACGTCCGCGGCCTCGGCGAAGCCCATGTTCGCGATGTCGCCCGCGCGCAGGTTCACCTCCGCCGGGCTGCCCGCCCCCTCGACCAGCACCAGATCGGCCTCCGCCGAGACGCGCCGGAAGGAATCGAGCACCGCCGCCATCAGCGTCGGCTTGAGCGCCGTGTAGTCGCGCGCCGTCGCGTGGCGCAGGCGCGTGCCCTGCACCACCACCTGCGCCCCGCGCTCCGTCTCGGGCTTCAGGAGGACGGGGTTCATGTGCACGCTGGTCGGCACCCGCGCGCCGAGCGCCTGGAGCGCCTGCGCCCGCCCGATCTCGCCGCCATCGTCGGTCACGGCGGCGTTGTTGCTCATGTTCTGGGGCTTGAAGGGCATCACGCGCAGGCCCCGGTCGGCCCAGGCCCGGGCCAGCCCCGCCACGAGCATCGACTTGCCCACGTTCGAGCCGCAGCCCTGGATCATCAGGCAAGGGGTGCGGCGTCGGGGTGGGGTCATCTGTACCGCGCTTCTTGAATGTTTCGAAACCCGCGCGCGCCATAAAGGCGTCGTCCGAGCGCGCGTCGCCCAATCCACCCCGCGCGTCCGGTGCCACGGTGAACGGCCTTGAAATCAGCATTGCATCGACGGAGCGATATACGAGCCTTCCTGCGCGATCAACGGGGCAGCGTCGCCGCCATCGCCGCGATCGTGCTGCCCATCCTGGTGGGCACGACGACCTTCGGTCTCGACCACATGCGCGCGTCGCAGCAGCTCGGCGCGATGCAGAAGGCCGCCGATGCCGCCGCCCTCGCCTCCGCGCGCCAACTGGCCTTCATCCGCGTCGACAGCGGGGAGGACGAGGCGGGGCGCGACCGGCGGCTCGCCCTCGTCGCGGACGGCATCGTGCAGAACACCCTCGACGCCGACTTTCCGGAGACGACGACGGCGGCGACCGTCCTCTCGGAAGGGCAGGTCGAGGTCGCCCTCACCGCCCGCTACGGCAGCCTCTTCGGCGAGCTGGGCGCGTTCGGCGATAACCCCTTCACCGTCACCGCCATAGCACAGTCCTTCGGCGGCAAGAACATCTGCTTCATCTCCTTCGGCACCGACGAGGACGATCCGGGCATCCTGATGGAGAACTCGGCCCGTCTCATGGGCGGTACCTGCGAGATCTACAGTTCCTCCGACCGCCGGGACTCGGTCAAGGTGGTCGACAGCGCGCACATGGAGGCATCCCTCATCTGCGCGGCGGGCGGGTTCGACGGCCCGAGGAACAACTTCTCGCGCGAGCCGTCCACGGAATGCCCCCAGATCGAGGACCCCCTGCGCGACTTCCTGCCCCCGCCGATGAACCCCGACTGCGACCACACCGACAAGAAGGTCTACGACGCCGGCAGCCATACCCTCGAACCGGGGATATACTGCGGCAAGGTCGACGTGAAGGACGGGGCCGACGTGTGGATGAACCCCGGGATCTACGTCTTCCGGGATGCCTATCTGCACGTCCATGACGATGCGCGCCTCGCCGGTCGCGGGGTCGGCCTCTACTTCGACGACAAGAAGGCCTTCTTCAAGTTCACCGGCCGGGCCGAGGTGGACCTGAGCGCGCCCGTCGACGGCCCGATGGCCGGGATGCTCATGGCGGCACGGCCCGTCTGCAAGGATGGCATCACCGGCGCGACCGCCAGCGCGACGGGCACCACGACCGCCACGGCGACCGCGGGCGCGACGGGCGGCGGGAACACGAAATGCGAATCGGGGCGCGAGTTCAAGATCACCAGTTCCAACGTGCGCTCGCTGCTGGGGACGATCCACCTGCCCAACGACGATCTCGTCATCGACACGACCATGCCGGTCTCCGAGGATGCCGCCTTCACCATCGTCGTCATCGGCACCATCGAGCTGAGCGGCTCGCCGACCCTGGTGCTCAACACCGACTACGCGCTGACCGACGTGCCCGTCCCCGGCGGGTTCCGCGACGAGACGGGGGTGCCGCGGCTGGTTCACTGATTCGGCGGGCCGCCCTTCAGCGTCAGGGGCAGACCGGCGGCGACGAACTCGACCCGGGTCGCGGCGGCGGCGATGCGCTGGTTCAGCCGCCCCTGCGCGTCGCGGAACTCGCGGGAGAGCCTTTCCATCGGCACGAGGCCGAGGCCGATCTCGTTCGAGACGAGGACGACCGGCCCGCGCGCCGCGCCCAGCGCCGCGACGAGGCGCACCGTCTCGGCCTCCACGTCGCGGCCATGGTGCATCAGGTTCGACAGCCACAGCGTCAGGCAGTCGATGAGAACCGTGGTTCCCGGCTCCACCGCACCCAGCGCGTCCGCCACCTCCAAAGGCTCCTCGATCACGCCCCAGGACGGTCCGCGTTCGGCCCTGTGCGCGGCGATGCGGTCAGTCATCTCCCCGTCGAGGGCTTGGGCCGTGGCGAGATAGACATGCGGCGGCGTCCCGGCCAGCGCGAGCGCCCGCGCCGTCTTGCCGGACCGCGCGCCGCCGAGGACGAGGGTGACCCCTGTCATATGCTCCCCTCCGGCATTCATGGGTGATTCGTGACGCGTAACGGCGTCAGCCGCCCAGGGCCGGCGGAATGCGCGCGACGAAATGGCCCTTCACCCCCTGCGGCCACTGCTTGAAGGGCACCTGTCCCGTCTCGGCGGCGTGGTGCAGGCGGGCGTATTCCACGATGGCCTCCGCCGCGTCGCGGTCGGGCGCGAACTTGCCGATGACGTAGGTCAGCTTTCCCGGGGCGGTGACCGACACGTTGCAATGTCGCTCGCAGCCCATGGTGCAGGAGACGCGGCGGACCGTCAGCGCCTCGGCCCCCTTCGCCAGCGCCTCCACATGCTCGGCGAGGGTCTCGCCCCCCGTCTTGCCGTCATGCACCTTCTCCCCGTCCGGGTGGCGGCAGGTATCGCATACGAAGATGGTCGTGGTCGTCATGGCGGCTCCGGGGGTCGCATTTCCGTTTGCGGGTCTCCTAGCGCACCGTTAAGCAAAGCGCCACGGAACAGTGCGCCTTCCTACCGAAAGGCCGATCGGAGCCGCATCCCACGAACGCCCGACCCAATCCGGGGGGCGAGGGGGCGGGCCTGCCGCGCCGCGCGTCCCTCGCGCGGCCCTTTCGGTGGATGCGCGCCGAAAGGGGACCGTCATGCTGCGATTCATCCTTCCCGCCACCGCGCTCGCCACGCCGGCGCACGCCCATGTCGGCCATCTCGGCGAGGTCGCCGGGCATGGCCACTGGATCGGCCTCGGCCTGATCGCGGGGGCGGCCATCCTCGCCGGCCTGCTGAACAAGGGCAGGAAGGCCGAGGAGGCCGGGCCGGAAGACGACGAGGCCGACGCCGAGGAATGCCCGGCGGGATGCGAGGCATGAGCCGCTTCGGCGTCATGGTCTGCGGCCACGGCTCGCGCTCGCAGGCCGCCGTGGACGAGTTCGCGGTCGTCTCGACCCGCCTGCGCGAGCGCTTTCCGGACTGGCCGGTCGAATACGGCTATCTCGAATTCGCTAACCCCGTCATCCGCGACGGGCTGGACGCCCTGCGCGCGCAGGGCTGCGACGAGATCCTCGCCGTGCCGGGGATGCTGTTCGCCGCCGGGCACGCGAAGAACGACATCCCCACCGTGCTCAACACCTATGCCAAGAAGCACAATATCAAGATCCATTACGGCCGTGAGCTGGGCGTCGATCCCAAGATGATCGCCGCCGCCGGGGAGCGGGTGCGCGAGGCGGTGGAGCGGGCCAACGCCGAGCACGGCGCGATGCCGAATCACGAGGTCTGCCTCGTCGTCATCGGGCGCGGGGCCTCCGACCCGGACGCCAATTCCAACGTCGCGAAGATCACGCGGATGCTGTGGGAGGGGATGGGCTTCGGCTGGGCCGAGACGGGCTATTCGGGCGTCACCTTCCCGCTGGTCGAGCCATGCCTTCAACAGGTGGCGAAACTCGGCTTCAAACGGGTGATCGTGTTCCCGTACTTCCTGTTCACCGGCATCCTGATCGACCGCATCTACGGCTTCACCGACGAGGTGGCGGCGGCGCATCCGGATATCGAGTTCGTGAAGGCAGGGTACCTCAACGACCATGACAAGGTCATCGACACCTTCCAGGAGCGGGTGACCGAGATCCTCGAAGGCGAGAACCTGATGAACTGCGCGATGTGCAAGTACCGCGCGCAGGTGCTGGGCTTCGAGGCCGAGGTCGGCGCGGCGCAGGAAAGCCACCACCACCACGTCGAGGGACAGGGGGCGAGCGCGCCCGGCTCGAACGTGGCCGACTGCGTGCATTGCGACACGTTCTGCACGGGGGCCTGCCGCCTCGCGGACGGGGGGCATCACCACCACGATCACGGGGACGGGCACCACCATCACCACGGTCACGACCACGACCATCACCACCATCCGCACCCCCACGCGGATCATCCCATGGGACCCGAGAGCGTGCGGGATCGGATCAAGCGGTGAGCCTGTTCGACACCTACGTCACCGTCGACTGGTCGGCCCGGAACAGCCCCAGCCCGGCGAAACCGACGAAGGATGCGATCTGGTTCGGCATCGCCCGGGGCGACGCCCCCGCGACGGTGCGGTACCACCGCACCCGCGTCGCGGCGATGGCGGCGCTGACGGACCTGCTGGCGTCCGAGGTCGCGGCGGGGCGGCGGGTGCTCTGCGGCGTCGACATCGCCTTCGGCTATCCGGCGGGCGTGGCCGCGCGCATCTGCGGCGAGGCCGACGCGCTGGCGCTGTGGGACTGGTTCGCGGCGGCGGTGGAGGACGACGCGGCGAACCGCTCGAACCGCTTCGCGGTCGCGGCGCGGATCAACGCGCTCTACGACGGCCTCGGCCCGTTCTGGGGGCGTCCCGACAGCGTGGACGCGCCAGGCATCCCGGTCGGGGGCACGGCCCGCCACGGCGACGATCATCCGCCCGACCGCCGCGCGGTGGAGGAGCGGGTCCGCACGGCCAAGACGGTATGGCAGCTCGCCTATACCGGCGCGGTCGGCTCGCAGGTCATCGTCGGCCTGCCCCATCTCGCGGCGCTGCGGCGGGCGGTCCCGTCGCTGGCGGTCTGGCCCTTCGAGACGGGGCTGGCCGCGCCCGATTCGCCCGCCGTGCTGGTGGAGCTGTATTTCTCGATCCTGGGCGACGCCATCGCCGCGCGGCACGAGGCCGGCGGCATCCTCGACCGGACGCAGGTCGCCGTCTTCGCCGAGGCCCTCGCGGCGGCGGATGCGGCGGGAACGCTCGCGCCGATGTTCGGCGGCGCGCCCGACCTGACGGAAGCGCAGCGCGCCGCCATCGTGCGCGAGGAAGGCTGGGTGCTGGGGCTGGGCCACGAGACGGCGCTGCGGGAGGCGGCGTAGATGGACTACGAGCGCGACCCGGCGGCCATCTACGCGCAGTCCTTCGCCACCGTGCGGGCCGAGGCGAGCCTCGCGCGCCTGCCCGACAGCCTGCACCCGATCGCCATCCGCCTGATCCACGCCTGCGGGATGGTCGACGTGGCGGACGATCTGGCCTTCTCGGACGACGTGGCCGAGGCGGGGGCGGCGGCGCTGGCCGGGGGCGCGCCGATCCTGTGCGATTGCGAGATGGTGGCCGCGGGCATCATCCGCCGCCGCCTGCCCGCGGGCAACGAGGTGATCGTCACCCTCAACGACCCGCGCGTCGCGATGCTGGCGGCCAAGCTCAAGACGACGCGCTCGGCGGCGGCGGTGGTGCTGTGGCGCGAGCGGCTGGAGGGGGCCGTGGTCGCCATCGGCAACGCGCCGACGGCCCTGTTCCACCTGCTGGAGCGGCTCGATACCGGCTGGCCAAAGCCCGCCGCCATCCTCGGCTTCCCGGTCGGCTTCGTCGGCGCGGCGGAGAGCAAGGCGGCGCTCGCCGCCGACCCGCGCGGCGTCCCCTTCCTCGCCCTGCAAGGCCGCCGGGGCGGCTCGGCCATGGCGAGCGCGGCGGTGAACGCGCTGGCGGGGGGCCTCGAATGAGCGATTTCGTCTCCTGCCCCTGCTGCGCCCTGCCCACGCTCGACGCGCGCGGAACCCACGCGATATGTCCTGTCTGCTGGTGGGAGGACGACGGCGCCGACGGGGGCGAACCGCTGGCCCGCGCCCGCGCCAACTACGCCGACCATCTCGATTGCCACGACCCCGGCCAAGGCCCCGGCGTGGTCGCCAACCCCTCCCCCGCCCGCCGGACGCTGCTCGCCTACCTGACGGCGGTGCGCGCGGGGGAGCGGGGGTACGATGCGCGGGTGCTGCA
>JAHDDY010000048.1:0-3638 GCA_020629115.1 Paracoccaceae bacterium
CGCGGGGGCGCGCTATCCCGTCGAGGCCATCGGTGCGCTGCCCCGTCCGGAGGGCATGCTCTACGTCGTGGACGCGGCGCAGGCGCTGGGTCAGGTGTCGGTCGATGCGGGGGCGATCGGCTGCGACGCCCTGTTCGCCACCACGCGCAAGTGGGTGCGCGGGCCGTACGAGACGGGGCTGTACTGGCTCGCCCCCCGCGCGACGGCGGCGACGGGCCTCGTGCCCCGCGCCGGGAACCTCGCCCCCGCTCCCCGGCTCGGGCAGGGGGTGGCCCTGCGGCTGATGCGGGAGGCGGGGCCGGGGACCGGCCCGGCGTCGGCCCTGCTGCGGCGGGAGGCGGCGGCGCGGGGGCTGGACGTGCTTCCCGGGGGCACGGGGGCCGTCACCCTGCGACTGCCCCTGGCCGAGGCCGCCCCGGTCAGGGCGGCGCTGGCGCGGGCCAGCATCGTCGCGAAATGGCCGGACCCGGAGACGGACGAGCCGGCGGCGGGGCTGGCCATGCCGGGAAGCGCGCTCCTGCGCCTCTCGCCCCATCGCTACAATACCGGGGAGGAGGTGCTGACCGCCCTCGATACCGCCATGGCCGCCCTGCCCCGGACAAAACCGCGCCATTCGCCGTGCAATGACGTTTACACCGTCCCGCCGACGCGATAGCGTCCGTGCCGAAATACCGACACGACAGGAACGGGAGACCTCTCATGCTCGAAGGACGCATGATCCGCAATCTGGCGCTTGGCATGTTCGCCATCGCGGGGATGCAGGCCACCGCGGGCGACGCACGCGCCGACGCGCATTCCGCCGATCCGGAAGTGACGCTGACGATCCACCATTTCCTCAGCCCCAAATCCACCTCGCAGGTCAAGATGATCGAGCCGTGGACCAAGCGCATCGAGGAGGCCTCGGACGGGCGCATCGCCTTCGAGATCTTTCCGGCCATGGCCATGGGTGGCAAGCCCCCCGAGCTGTACCGGCAGGTACGCGACGGGGTGGCCGACATCGTCTGGACCGTCATCGGCTACACCCCCGGCGTCTTTCCGCGCAGCGAGGCGTTCGAGCTGCCGACCGTGCATCTCGGCTCGGCCACGGCGACGAACATGGCCATCCAGGATACGTTCGACCTGATCGCCGAGGACTACGCGGATATCAAGCCGCTGCTGGTCCACGTCCATGACGGCAACGCGCTGCACATGCGCGAGGGCATGGACGACGTGATGTCGCTCGACGCCTTCAAGGGCATGAAGCTGCGCACGCCGTCGCGCACGGGGGCGTGGATGATCGAGGCGCTGGGCGCGGAGCCGGTCGGCATGCCGGTGCCGGACCTGCCGCAGGCCCTGTCCAAGGGCGCGGTCGACGGGGCGCTCGTGCCCTTCGAGATCTTCCCGCCGCTCAAGCTCGCCGAGCTGACGCAGACCTCGGTGGAGGGGCGCAACAAGGAGCGCTTCGGCACCTCCGTCTTCCTGTTCGGCATGAACAAGGAGCGCTTCGAGGAAATGCCCGAGGATCTGCGGGCGATCATCGACGCTCATTCGGGCCGCGACTTCGCCCGCGAGATCGGCGAGGTCTGGGCCATGGAGGAGACGACCGGCAAGCGCCAGCAGTTCGAGAGCGGCGGCACCATCCTGCGCCTCGACGAGGCGGTGACGGAGGATATCGCGACGCGCGGGCAGGCCATCGTCGACCGCTGGATCGAGGAGGTCTCCGCCAAGGAGATCGACGGACAGGCGATCATCTCCGCCGCGCGCCGGGCTGTGAGGCAGAACACCGACTGATCGCCTCGGCGGGCGGCGCAGAATGCGCGTCATCGTGGCGGCCGCCCGGCTCTGGGCCATGCTCGGCGGTCTCGTGCTGCTCGCCATCGTCGCCGTCACGGCGACGAACGTGGGTGCCTTCGCACTCGACCGCCTCGCCCGGCTCTGGGGCGGGGAGGTGGGCGGCCTGCCCGGCTACGAGGATTTCGTCCGCCTCGCCATCGGGGCCGCCATCCCGATGTTCCTGCCCTGGTGCCAGGCGGAGCGGGGGCATCTGGCCGTCGACCTGTTCCTCGCCCGCGCCCCGGCGGGCCTCAAGCGCGGCATCGACCGCGTGTCCCTCGTCCTGATGGCCGCGATGGCGCTGTTCCTCGCCTACTGGATGGCGAACGGCCTGATCGAGAGCCGGAGCGACGGGGCGCTCAGCCCGGTGCTCGGCTGGCCGGTCTGGCCGTTCTACGCCGGCGGCATCGTCTCGCTCGTCCTCTGGGCCGCCATCGCCCTCGGCCAGGCCGTCACCCCCCTGCCCCCGGAGCCGGAGGCCGCACGGCATGGATGAGCGGGAGCTCATCGGACTGGCGGGCCTCGGGGTACTCTTCGTGCTGCTCGCCCTGCGCATCCCGGTCGGGCTGGCCATGGTCATGGTCGGCATCGGCGGCAACTACGCGCTGTCGGAGGCCGTCAGCTTCCTGCGGTTCGAGCCGTACCTGCGGCAGTTCAAGTCGCTGTTCTTCAACTCGGTCGCCAACTACGACCTCTCGGTCGTTCCGCTCTTCATCCTCATGGGATACCTCGCCTCCGAGACGGGGATGTCGCGCGACCTGTTCAACGGGATGCGCGCGCTGGTCGGGCGGGTGCGGGGCGGGGTGGCGATGGCGGCCATCGCGGCCTGCGCGGGGTTCGGCGCGGTCTGCGGCTCCTCACTCGCCACGGCCTCGACCATGGGCAAGGTCGCCCTGCCGGAGCTGCGGCGGATGCGCTACTCGGTGCGGCTCGCCACCGGCACGCTGGCGGCGGGGGGCACGCTCGGCATCCTCATCCCGCCCTCGGTCGCGCTCATCATCTACGCCCTGATCGTCGAGGCCTCCATCGTCGAGATGTTCCAGGCGGCGATGATCCCCGGCCTGATCGCGGTCGCGTCCTTCATCGCCACCATCGCCCTGCTGGTGCGCCTGCGCCCCGATCTCGCGCCGACGCTCGACGCGATGGAGCCGCCCGAGCGGCGGACGGCGCTGCGCCGCCTCTGGCCCATCCTCGGCATCTTCCTCGCCATCATCCTCGGCCTCGGCCTCGGATTCTTCACGCCCACCCCGGCGGCGGCCATCGGGGTCTTCGCGATCCTCGTCTACGGCCTGTTCGTGCGGGGCGAGGGGCGGGGGCTGACCCTGCCCCGGCTCGGCACGGCCCTGCGCGAGACCGCCGTCACCGCCGGGATGATCGCCTTCATCCTGTTCGGGGCCGAAGTGCTCAAGGGCTTCTTCAGCCGCGCCGGCCTGCCCGCCGCGATGGCCGACTGGGCGGGGACGAGCGGGTACGAACCGCTCGTCGTCCTCGTCGCCATGCTCGCCATCCTCATCGTGCTCGGCTGCTTCATGGAATCGCTCGCCATGATCCTCGTCGTCGTGCCCTTCTTCTGGCCCGCGCTGGTGGCGCTGAACGGGGGGGACTACGTCACGGCGGAGACGGCGGCCTTCGGCATGTCGAACGAGGCGCTGAAGCTCTGGTTCGGCATCCTCGCGCTGGTGGTGGTCGAGCTGGGGCTGATCACGCCGCCCGTGGGCCTCAACGTCTTCATCATCAGCACCCTGGCCAGGGACGTACCCATCGCGGAGACGTTCCGGGGCGTCATGCCCTTCTTCGCGGTCGAGATAGGGCGCGTCGCGCTCCTC
>JAHDDY010000048.1:3738-6516 GCA_020629115.1 Paracoccaceae bacterium
CTCCTGCGCGAGGCCGACCGGATGATCCTCATGGAGCTGCACCCCGCCGAACACGCGGCCCTGACCGGCGCCCTCAAGGGACCGGGCGTGGCGATCCACAGGCGCGACGGGCGCGAGGGGCTGCTGGCGCTCAGCCCCCCGAAGCCGCGCCGGGGGCTGGCCCTCATCGACCCGAGCTACGAGCGCAAGGCCGAATACGCCGAGACCGCGCATTTCGCCCTCGACCTGGCGCGCAAGTGGCCCGACGGCGCGATCCTCGTCTGGTACCCGATCCTCGCCGCCAATCGTCATGCCGCGATGGTGGACCTGTTGCGCGAGCGTATGCCGGGCGTGCTGATTTCCGAGACCGCCTTTCCCGCCCACGGGGGGCGCAAGGGCGGCATGACCGGCTCCGGCCTCGCCCTCCTGAACCCGCCCTACGGCGCAGGGGCCATTCTGCGGACAGCGTCCGGAATGAATGCTGAATAATTTTTTTATTTTTCATTTACACACGTGTAAAATGACGTAATGCTCCATCGGCAAACACACCGAAGGGAGCGCGGGTGCCATGGAGAGAACGTCTGATACCGGAGGGTGGGCGGCGTTCATCGTCCGCACGCGATGGCTGTGGGTCGTCGTCGGGCTGGCCCTGACGGTGGCGATGGGCGCGGGGCTGGGCAAGCTGGCCTTCAACCCCGACGCGCGCATCTTCTTCGCCGAGGAAAACCCCGACCGGCAGGCGCTCGACGCCTTCGAGGCGCAGTACGCGAAGGACGACAACCTCCTTCTCGTGATGAACGCGAAGGAAGGCGGGCTTTTCCAGCCGGCGGTCCTGTCGGCCATCGGCGACCTGACGGAGCAGGCGTGGCTCCTGCCCCATGTCCGCCGGGTCGATTCGCTCACGAACTTCCAGCACACCTACGCCATCGGCGACGAGATGATCGTGCAGGATCTGGTGCCCGATCCGGCGAACGTGACGCCCGAGATCGCGGCCGATGCGCGGGAGATCGCGCTGTCGCGGCCCGAACTGGTGCACACGATGGTCGACCCGACCGGGCGCTTCGGCTCGATGCAGGTCATGTTCCGCCTGCCCGGCATCGACCCCACGACCGAGGTGCCGATGATCGTCGAGGAGGCGCAGGCGCTGGCCGTGGCCTTCCGCGCCGAGCACCCCGAGATCGAGCTGCGCATGACCGGGTCGGTCATGGTCTCGAACCAGTTCGCCGTGTCGGGCCAGGAGGACGGGGCGAGCCTGACGCCGCTGATGTTCGGCGCGATCCTGCTGATCGTCTTCCTCGCCTTCCGCTCGCTGGTGGGCGTCGCGATGACCGTGACGGTGATCGCCATGTCCGCCGTGATCGGGCTGGGGGCGCTGGGCTGGTCGGGCGTGATGCTCAATTCCGTGACCATCCTCGCCCCGCTCATCATCATGACGCTGGCGGTGGCGAGCGTGGTCCACGTGCTGGCCAGCGTGCGCCAGACCATGACCGAGACGCCCGACCGCCGCGAATGGGCGCGCGTGGCGCTGGCCGAGCATGGCGGCGAGATCGCGGTAGCGTGCCTGACCACGGCCATCGGCTTCCTCGCGCTGAACTTCTCCATCTCGCCCCCCTTCCGGGAGCTGGGCAACGTGGTGGCGGTCGGCGTGCTGGGCGCGCTGTTCCTGACGCTGACCTTCCTGCCCGCGCTCATCGTCATCCTGCCGATGAAGCGGCGGACGGAGGCGGCGAGCACGGATCGCGTCATGGCCCCGCTCGCCGAGTTCGTCATCAACTGGCGCAAGCCGCTGCTGGTCGGCATGAGCCTGATCGTCGTCGCCTTCGCGTCCGGCATCCCGCGCCTCGCGCTGGAGGACGACTTCATCCGCTATTTCGACGACCGCTACGAATTCCGCCGCGATACGGATTACTTCGAGCAGAACCTCGGCGGCCTGAACATCCTCGAATACGCCCTGCCCGCGGGCCGCTCCGACGGGATCAACGACCCCGCCTACCTGGAGAAGGTGAAGGCCTTCACCGAATGGGCGCGGTCGCAGCCCGAGGTGCGGCACGTGCGCTCGATGACCGACGTGATCCAGCGGCTCAACATGAACATGCACGCGGACGACCCCGCGATGATGAAGCTGCCCGACAGCGACATGGCGGCGGCGCAGTTCCTGTTCCTCTACGAGCTGTCCCTCGGCTACGGCATGGACCTGACCGACCAGATCAACGTCGACCGCTCGGCCATGCGCATCTCCGTCTCGCTGGCCGAGGCCACCACCGCCGAGATGCTCGCGGTCGATGCCCGGGCGCAGGAGTGGTTCGCCGCGAACGCGCCCGACATCGCCGTCGCGCCGACCGGGCTGACGCAGGTGTTCAACCTCATCGCCTATCGCGACGTGCGGGCCATGCTGACGGGGACGGTGCTGGCGCTCGTCGCCATCTCGCTGCTGCTGCTGCTGATCCTGCGGGACGTGAAGCTGGGCGTCATCAGCCTCATCCCCAACCTCATCCCGGCGGCCATGGCCTTCGGCATCTGGGGCTACACGGTCGGGGCCGTCACGCTCGCCATCGCGGTGGTGATCGCCATGACGCTGGGCATCGTGGTGGACGACACCGTCCACTTCCTCGCCAAGTACAAGGAGGGTCGGCGCAAGGGCATGACGCCCGAGGACGCCGTGCGCTACACCTTCTCGAAGGTCGGCATGGCGCTTCTGGTGACGACCGCCGCGCTGGTCATCGGCTTCGCCATCCTTTCCACCTCCGGCTTCGCGGTGAACGGCGACATGGCCCGCCTGACCGCGCTGACCATCACCCT
>JAHDDY010000048.1:6616-16108 GCA_020629115.1 Paracoccaceae bacterium
CGCCGCGGCGACCGGGAGAAGACGCTGAGCGCGAGCGGCTACCAGCAATATGCGGGCCGCTACTGGCGCCCGGCGCGGCTCGACATGGTCAACCACCAGACCGGCAAGTCGACCACGCTGCTCCAGACCAACTACCGCTTCGGCGCGGGCCTCGGCGAGGGCGACTTCAACGCCCAGCGCCTGCCGCGCCTGTCGCGGTAAGGCCCGCGCGCGATGTCGCCGGACGTCCTGCTCGACGCGGCCCGCCCCATTCCCAGCCACGCGATCGTCGCCCTGATCGCCGCCGGCTTGGGCCTGTGGCAGATCGCGGCGGCGAAGGGAACGCGGCGGCATCGCCTCGTGGGGTGGCTGTTCGTCGCCGGGCTGGCCTACGTGGCGCTCTCGGCGGCCTTCATCTCGACGTTGCAGGTCTGGGGACCGTTCAGCCCCATCCACCTGCTGATCCCCGTGACGCTGTTCGGCCTGTGGGGCGGCGTCCGAGCGGCGCAGCGCGGTGATATCGCGGCACATCGGCAGGCGATGGTCAGCCTGTTCGTGCTGGCCCTCGTCGTCACCGGCCTGTTCACCTTGATGCCGGGCCGGATCATGCACCAGACGGTCTTCGGAGCCTATAGCGGCGGAGAAACACGATGAGACGATACCCGACCTTCCTGCCCCTCGCCCTGTGCCTCGCGGCGATGCCCGCCGGTCCCGCCATCGCGGGCGACGAGATCTTCGACGCCGATTTCGCCGAGGTGACCGGCGAGTTCGGCGTCGAGGCCATCCTCTTCCCCGAGGAGCCGCTCTACGACGGCCAGCGCGACCAGGCGCTGTCCTTCTCGCTGGAGCCGACCGCCATCGTCGAGTGGAGCGGCGTGGAGCCGCTGGGGGGCGCGGACGTCGTCGCCACGATCCGCCCCTTCCTGCGCGTCGACACCCAGGACAACGAGCGCACGCATGTCGATCTGCGCGAGGCCAAGCTCGACCTGCGCTTCGGAGATATCGACGTGACCCTCGGCAACGATATCGTCTTCTGGGGCAAGACGGAGGCCGACCAGATCGTCGACATCGTCAACCAGGTCGACGGGGTCGAGGGCACGGATGGCGAGGACAAGCTCGGCCAGCCCATGATCGCCGTCCGGCGCATCGTGGAGGCGGGCGAGTTCAGCGGACAGGCGAGCGCCTTCTACTTCCCGTACTTCCGCGAGCGCACCTTCCTCGGCGAGGAAAGCCGCCTGCGCCCCGGCATCGTCGTGAACGGCGACGATGCGCGCTACGAGACGGACGCGAAGGAATGGACGCCGAGTTTCGCCGCCCGCCTCGCCGGCTTCTACGGCGATATCGACGCGGGGGTGCACGTCTTCCACGGCCTGAGCCGCGACCCGGCCTTCGAGGTCAGCCGCCTGCGCACGATCACCAACCCGATGGGCGTGGCGGTCGGCGCGGTGCCGGACGAACTGCGCCCCGTCTACGGCGAGATCACGCAGGTCGGTCTCGACGCGCAGTACACCTCGGGCGCGACGCTGTGGAAGGCCGAGGCCATCGGCCGGGCCAACCAGCGCAACCTCGCCTTCGAGAAGGAGGACTACGCCGCCGCCATCGCCGGGCTGGAGCACACGCTCTACGGCATCGGCGGCAGCAACGCGGATCTGGGCCTCATCGCCGAATACGCCTATGACAGCCGCGGCCGCGAGGCGCTGACGCCCTTCGAGAACGACGCGATCCTCGGCGCGCGGCTGGCGCTGAACGACGCGCAGGACACCTCCGCCCTGTTCACCGCGGCCGTCGACACCGAAAGCGCCGAGACGCTGCTGCGGCTCGAAGGGGAACGGCGGCTGGGGGATTCGTTCAAGCTTTCCATCGTTGGACAGGCGTTCCTGAACACCGAGGACACCTCCCTCGTCCATCCCCTGCGCGACGACCATTCCCTGCGCATCACCCTCTCGGCCTTCTGGTAGGGGCGATGGACGGCGAGACCCCCTTCTTCGTCCCGCGCGAGGGGCTGACCGAGATCCATGCCGAGATCGTGGAACATGCGTCGTGCCTGTTCGGAACGCTGGGCTACACCAAGACCAATATCGGCGAGATCGCCGAACGGGTCGGCATGTCGCCGGGCAACCTCTACCGCTACTTCCGCAACAAGCGGGCCATCGGCGAGGAGGTGGTGCGCTGCTACCTCTGCCACGCCGAGGTCGGGATGACGGAGGCGCTCGCGCAGGCGGCGCCGACCGCCGAGGCGCGGCTGCGGGCCATGTTCGAGGCGGGCATCGGCGGCCTGCTCGATGCCCTGCGCGAAAGCCCGCCCATGGTCGAGCTGGCCGACCTCATCTGCGAGGATGACGGCCGGGGCATCCTGTCCGCGCATATCGCATGGAAGCAGGGCCATTTCGCCCGCCTCATGCGCGAGGGCGAGGCGGAAGGGGTCTGGCGGATCGCCGACCCGGATGCGATGGCCGGCACCCTGCTGGACGCGACCCGCGCCTTCTGGATGCCCATGGCCCTCGTGCAGATCGACGCGGAGACGGCGGTGGCCCGCCTGAACGCCGTGCTCGACGCGCTGATCGCGGGTTGGCGGGCCTGACGGGCGCCCCCCACGCGATGCGGGGGCGCAAACGAAAGAACCCGCCGGTCGCCCGGCGGGTTCGGTACGCATCGCGACGGTCGCCGCGTCAGTTCTTCGCGTAGAATTCCACCACGAGGTTCGGCTCCATCTGCACGGCGTAGGGAACGTCCGACAGGGTCGGGGTGCGGATGAAGGTGGCGGTCATCTTCTGGTGGTCGACGTCGATGTATTCGGGCGTCTCGCGCTCCGGCGACTGGGCGGCTTCGAGGACGAGCGCCATGTCCTTGGCCTTCGACCCCAGCTCGATCACGTCGCCTTCCTTGACGGTGTAGGACGGGATGTTCACGCGGCGGCCGTTGACCTTGACGTGGCCGTGGTTGACGACCTGGCGGGCCGAGAAGATGGTCGGCGTGAACTTGCAGCGGTAGACGACCGCGTCGAGGCGGCGCTCCAGCAGGCCGACCAGCGTCTCGCCGGTATCGCCCCGACGACGCTCGGCCTCGGCGTAGATGCGGCGGAACTGCTTCTCGGTCAGGTCGCCGTAATGGCCCTTCAGCTTCTGCTTGGCGCGGAGCTGGATGCCGAAGTCGGACATCTTGCCCTTGCGGCGCTGGCCGTGCTGGCCGGGGCCGTATTCGCGGCGGTTGACGGGCGACTTGGGGCGGCCCCAGATGTTCTCGCCCATGCGGCGGTCGAGCTTGTACTTCGATTGCGTGCGCTTGCTCATAAGCATCCTCGTTCTTCAAATCGGTCGCGCCCTCCTCCTCCCCGCGGGTGCGAGGCGACAGGCTTCCGCTTGCGCGGACCACGAGCGCATGGAACACCCCCCGTAACCGGGCGGCGTGGCGCGTGCCTTACCGCAAAACGCCGCGACGGTCAAACGCCGATGGACGCCTTCCGCGCGGCCCGGTATCTGTGGCGGGCAAAGGAGCCTTGCCATGCTGTTCGAGACCGCCCGCGCCTTTACGGACCAGCCCCAGCGCTCGGTCGCCCTGTTCGGGATGTCGGGCGTCGGCAAGACGCGCATCGCGAGCCTCCTGCGGTCGGAGCGGTGGTTCCACTACTCGGTCGACTACCGCATCGGCACCCGCTACATGGGCGAGCCGATCGTCGACAATTTCAAGACTGAGGCGATGAAGTCGCCGCTGCTGCGCGAGTTGCTGATGAGCGATTCGATCTATATCGGCTCGAACATCACCTTCGACAACCTCTCCCCGCTCTCCACCTATCTCGGCAAGCCGGGCGATCCGGCGCGGGGGGGCATCCCGTTCGAGGAATACGTGCGCCGCCAGCGCGAGCACCGGCTCGCCGAGATCGCGGCGATGCGCGATACCGGCTATTTCATCGACCGGGCGAAGCGGGTCTACGGCTACGACCATTTCCTGTGCGACACCAGCGGCAGCCTGTGCGAGGTGGTGGACCCCGACGATGCGGACGATCCGGTGATGGAGGCCCTCGCCGCCCATTCGGCCATCCTCTACATCCGCGAGGAGGAGAGCCACACGGAGGAACTGGCCCGGCGCTTCGACCGCGACCCGAAGCCGATGTACTACAACGAGGATTTCCTGCGGACGGTCTGGGGCGACTATCTGGAGCGGACGGGTGATGCGCCCGAAGCCGTGGACCCGGACGCGTTCATCCGCTGGGCCTACCGCCGGCTCCTGTCCTGGCGCGGGCCGCGCTACCGGGCGATGGCGGCGCGGTGGGGCTACGTCGCGACGATGGCCGAGATCGCCGCCGTGCGGGACGAGGCGGATTTCCTGGCGCTGATGGGGACGGTCATCGCGCGGCGGGGGGCGGGCTAGGAAGCCATTCCACGTCGAGAACCTGATCGGGGGTATACGATAGCGTCTCGGGGAGAACGCTGCGATAGTGTTCCAGGCGCGTTTCTTCGTGTTCCTCGAACGATTCCAGCACGATAGCACGCGCGAAGGCGTATCGGTCCTCCAGCATCCGAGGTATGAAGCGCTTCAGGCTCGGGCTCTGTTTCAAGTGATAGTCCAAGCGACCGCGTTGCGTACGGATCGTTCGCTTCCAACCACGGGCCGGATCACGGTTCAAGCCGTACTCGTATTTCAACAGATGTTCGATGATCGTTTCGAGACGGTTGGCAAGTTCACGACGCTCCGAGCTTCCCAAAGCTTCAAGTTCCTCCAGCAGGTGAGGCAAATCGAGCCTTTGAGCCTCACCCGCGCGCACGATCTCGATCTGGCCGGATAGCCAGTTGTAGAAGTCCCGCTCGTATTCGGAGCGAAGCCCGTCGGCGGACGGAGAGAGGATGGTCCGTTGCACGTTCATCGGATCATCCTATCACAAGAACCGGATGTTGACATCCTCAGGCCAGCGCCGCCTTCTCGTAGTCGCTCAGCGGATGCGGCAGGCGGGACATCATCTCCTTGGGGACGACATGCCGGAACCGGCCGACGTGACGGTCCCACTCGTGCAGCAGCGAGGCGGCGAAGGGGCTGTCGGTCTCCGCGACGTGGCGCTCGATCAGCGACTTGAGAACCTCCTCCCAATAGGCGCTCTCGATGCGGTAGGGGACGATGGTCTCGTCGTTCATGTGCGAGACGAACGTCTCCTTCGGGTCGTAGACGAAGGCCATGCCGCCCGTCATCCCGGCCCCGAAATTGTCGCCCGTCTCGCCGAGGACGACGACCGTGCCGCCCGTCATGTACTCGCAGCCGTTCGACCCGCACCCTTCCAGCACCGCCGTCGCGCCCGAGTTGCGCACGGCGAAGCGCTCGCCCCCCTTGCCGGAGGCGAAGAGGTGCCCGGCGGTCGCGCCGTAGAGGACGGTGTTGCCGATGATGGTGTTGGCATGGGGCACGAGGGTCGAGCCGAGGACGGGACGCACCACGACCGTGCCGCCCGACAGGCCCTTCGCCACGTAGTCGTTGGCGTCGCCGAACACGATCAGCTTCAGCCCCGGCGCGGCGAAGGCACCGAGGGACTGGCCCGCCGAGCCGGTCAGCTTGATGGTGAGCTGGTCCTCCGCGAAGTCGTTGTTCATGCCGAAGCGGCGCACGATCTCGGAACTGACGCGCGTGCCGACCGTCCGCTGCACGTTGCGGACCGAGTATTCGAGCTGCATCTTCTCCCCGTGCTTGAAGAAGGGGCTGGCATCCTCGATGATCTTGGCGTCGAGCGTGTCGGGCACCGGGGTGCGCGGGCGGCTGCGGTTCAGCGCGGTCAGGCTCGCGCCGCCCTCGCCCTGCTCGTCGACGCGCACCAGCATGGGGTTCATGTCCAGATCGTCGAGATGGGCGTGGCCGCGGCTGACCTGGGTCAGCAAGTCGGTGCGACCGATGGCCTCCTCCAGCGAGCGCAGGCCGAGCGAGGCGAGGATCTCCCGCACCTCCTCGGCGATGAAGCTGAAGAGGTTGACCACCTTGTCCGCGTTGCCGGTGAACTTTTCGCGCAGGCGCGGGTCCTGGGTGCACACGCCCACGGGGCAGGTGTTGGACTGGCACTGGCGCACCATGATGCAGCCCATGGCGACCAGCGCGGCGGTGCCGACGCCGTATTCCTCGGCCCCCATCATCGCGGCGATGACGATGTCGCGGCCCGTCTTGAGGCCCCCGTCGGTGCGCAGGGTCACGCGGTCGCGCAGCTTGTTGAGCGACAGGACCTGATGCGCCTCGGTCAGGCCCATCTCCCATGGGAGGCCGGCATACTTGATCGAGGTCTGGGGCGAGGCCCCGGTGCCGCCGTTATGGCCCGCGATCAGGATGATATCGGCCTTGGCCTTGGCCACGCCCGCCGCGATGGTCCCGACGCCCGAGGCGGCGACGAGCTTCACCGTCACCTTGGCGGTGGGGTTGATCTGCTTGAGGTCGTAGATGAGCTGGGCAAGGTCCTCGATGGAGTAGATGTCGTGGTGCGGCGGGGGCGAGATGAGGGTGACCCCGGGGGTCGAGTGCCGCAGCTTCGCGATCATGTCGGTGACCTTGAAGCCCGGAAGCTGGCCGCCCTCGCCGGGCTTGGCCCCTTGCGCGACCTTGATCTCCAGTTCCTCGCAGTTGTTGAGGTATTCCGCCGTCACGCCGAAGCGGCCCGAGGCGACCTGCTTGATCTTGGCCATGCGGTTCGCGCCGTCGGTCGGCTTCTTGGCGAAGTTCGGGTCCTCGCCGCCCTCGCCGGAATCGGATTTCGCGCCGATGCGGTTCATGGCGATGGACAGGGTCTCGTGCGCCTCCTGGCTGAGCGCGCCGAGGCTCATGCCGGGCGTGACGAAACGCTTGCGGATCTCGGTGATCGAGGCGACTTCCGAGAGGGGCACGGGCTTGCCGGCGGGCTTGAAGTCCAGCAGGTCGCGCAGGTGGATGGGTTCGAGCTTGCGCAGGCCCTCGCTGTAGCGCTTGAAGGCGGCGTAGCTGTTGGTGTCGCAGGCCGTCTGCATCATGTGCAGCAGCTCCGCGCGCCAAGCGTGGTTCTCCCCGTTGCGGCGGTACTTGTAGAAGCCGCCGATGGGGAGCGGGACGACATCCTCGTCCCATGCCTTCCTGTGGAGCTGCACCGTCTTCTTCTGGATGCCGCTCATGCCGACGCCGGAGATGCGGCTGGGCATGCCGGGGAAGTATTCGGCCACCAGCGCGCGGGACAGGCCCACGGATTCGAAGTTGCAGCCGCCGCGATAGCTGGAGATGACGGAGATGCCCATCTTCGAGAGGATCTTCAGCAGTCCCCCGTCGATGGACTCGCGGAAGGCGGTCAGGCACTCGGCCAGCGGGCGCTCGCCCAGGAGGCCGCGCTCGTGGCGGTCGCGGATGCTCTCCTCCGCGAGATAGGCGTTGACGGTGGTCGCGCCGACGCCGACGAGGACGGCGAAGTAATGCGGGTCGATGCATTCCGCGCTGCGCACGTTCAGCGAGCAGAAGGTGCGCAGGCCCTGCCGCACCAGCCACGTATGCACCGCGCTGGCCGCAAGGATCATCGGCATGGCGGCGTTGTCCGCGTCGGTGTTCTCGTCGGTCAGGACGATATGCCCGACGCCCGAGCGCACGGCCTCCTCCGCCGCGACGCGGATGCCCTCGACGGCGTCGCGCAGGGCGTTCGGGCCGCCATGCGCGGGGAAGGTGCAGTCGATGACCCTGACCGTATCGCGCACGGCCTTCTTGAGGGCGTAGTACTCGCCGTTCAGGACGACGGGGCTTTCGAGGGTCAAGATCTCGGTCTGGCTGCCATCCTGGTCGAGCACGTTCTTGAGGTTGCCGAACCGGGTCTTGAGGCTCATCACCCGATGCTCGCGCAGGGGGTCGATGGGCGGGTTGGTGACCTGGCTGAAGTTCTGGCGGAAGTAATGCGACAGGGGGCGGTACTGGTCGGAGAGGACGGCGATGGGCGTGTCGTCGCCCATCGAGCCGATGGCCTCCTTGCCGACCTCGGCCATGGTGTGCAGCGTCGTCTCCAGCTCCTCGATGGAGTATCCGGCGGCGACCTGGCGGCGGCGCAGGTCGGCCTTGTCGAACATCGGGCGGGCGGTCTTGCCGTCGAGCAGGGGGCCGAGTTCGGTGATGCGGCCCGTCCATTCCTCGAACGGCTCCTCCGCGGCCAGCTCGTCCTTGATGTCGGCATCGCGCAGGAAGAGGTTGCGCTGCATGTCGACGCCGATCATCTGGCCCGGCCCGACATGGCCCTTCTCCGCCACCTCGACCTCGTCGATGGCGACCATGCCGACCTCGGACCCCGCGACGACGAGGCCGCCGGTGGTCAGTACGTAGCGCATCGGGCGCAGGCCGTTGCGGTCGAGGCCGCCGATGACCCAGCGCCCGTCGGTGCAGGCGAGCGCGGCGGGGCCGTCCCACGGCTCCATGACGGAGTTGGAATAGGAATACATGTGCCGCCACGCGTCGGGCATGGCGGTGGCCTTCTTCGACCACGCCTCCGGCACGAGGATGGATTTCGTCATCGGCGCGGAACGGCCCGCGCGGACCATGACCTCGAACACCGCGTCGAGCGCCGCCGAATCGGAGCCGCCATTCGCGATGACGGGCTTGATGTCGTCCTCGTGCCCGGCGAAGTAGCCCGACGCCATGCGGATCTCGTGGCTGCGCATCCAGTTGGCGTTGCCCTTGAGCGTGTTGATCTCGCCGTTATGGGCAAGCATGCGGAAGGGCTGCGCGAGGGACCATTGCGGGAAGGTGTTGGTCGAATAGCGCTGGTGGTAGATGGCGAAGGCGGAGACGAATTCCTCGCTTTCGAGGTCGGGGAAGAAGGCGGAGACCTGCTCGGCGAGCATCATGCCCTTGTAGATCACAGACCGGCAGGAGAACGAGCAGACGTAGAAGCCCGCGATCTGCCGCTCGGCGACCTTCTTCTCGATCCGGCGACGGATGATGTAGAGGTCGCGCTCGAAGGCCTCCTCGTCGGTGCCCTCGGTGTTGGCGACCATGATCTGCTCGATCTCGGGGCGGGTGGCGTTGGCCTTCTCGCCCAGGACGGCGGTGTTCACCGGCACCTGACGCCAGCCGTAGATGCGGTAGCCGAGGCGCAGGATCTCGCTCTCGACGATGGCGCGGCAGGCTTCCTGCGCGCCGAAATCGGCGCGGGGGAGGAAGATCATGCCCACGGCGAGCATCCCCGCCTCGGGTTCGTGGCCGGTGCGGCGGATGTGATCGCGGAAGAAGCCCTGCGGAATCTGGAGGTGGATGCCCGCGCCGTCACCGGTCATGCCGTCGGCATCGACCGCGCCCCGGTGCCAGATGGCCTTGAGCGCCTCGATCCCCTTCTCCACCACGTCGCGGCGCGGAACGCCGTCGATGGCGGCGACGAAGCCGACGCCGCAGGCATCGCGCTCCTGCGCGGGGTCGTACATTCCGATCGGGCCGGGAAGGGCATGGCTCATGGTCGTTCTCCTGAAAGGCGGGGTCGGGTCAGTCGGCGTCGCCGGCAAGGGCGGCGAGCACCTCGGCCCCGGTCATCCGGGTGGTGTCGTTGGCAAAGCGGTA
>JAHDDY010000048.1:16208-28508 GCA_020629115.1 Paracoccaceae bacterium
GGGCGGCGAGCACCTCGGCCCCGGTCATCCGGGTGGTGTCGTTGGCAAAGCGGTAGGTGGACGGCTGCTCGTCCACAAAGATCTCGGTCGTGAAGGCCAGCTCGCCCGCGTCGTCGAGGGCGCCGGCATAGAGGGAGACGTGCCCCCCGTCCTTCAGCCGCCAGAACAGATGCGCGCCGCAGGTGGCGCAGAAGCCGCGCTCGGCATGATCCGAACTGGCGAACCAGGTGACGGGGGCACCGTCCGCGATCTCCAGACCGGCGGCGTTGCAGGCGAAGGCCGGCCCGCCGCCCCACTTGCGGCAGGTCCCGCAATGGCAGACGTCAAAATGGCGCTCGGGTAAGCTCGCGCGGAAGGCGACCGCGCCGCAGAGGCAGGAGCCGGTCACGGTCATGGTCATCAGGCCGGTTCCATCTGCTGCACGGGCACATCGATGATTTCGACGGCATGTTCGATCAACCGGGGGAATTCGGGAGCGCGGGAGAGTTCCGGCAGGCTGCGCGCGAGCGGCAGGGTCGCTTCATCTTCCAGATGCAGCGACAGGGCTTCGACAGCGAACGCCCGAGCCTCCTCCAGCGTCTCTCCCGCCGATACGCAGCCGGGCACATCAGGAAAGAAGACGCCGTAATCACTGTCCGCCGTCTTCTCCACGATGGCGAGGTAATGAGGAGACGTCATTTCCAACCTGCCTTTCTTGCGATGTCGTTCACCACGCCGGGCGACAACTGCCTCTTCGGATGCGGAACGGTGATCTTCTCGAGCCTTTCGGGGTGCTCGAAGCGATGATGCGATCCCTTCGTTCTGACCCGAACCCACCCTTCCCGCTCCAGACGCCGAATGACCGACCGGCTATCGGTCGTCACTCCGCCGCGACGCCGGCGAAGGCGGTGCCGTCGCCGACGACGCGGTCGCCCTTCGCTTCGCCGTCGATATAGGCCATGATGGAATCCGCCGCCTCGCGCCCGTCGCGGATGGCCCAGACGACGAGAGAGGCGCCGCGCACGATGTCGCCGGCGGCGAAGACGCCGGGCATGGCGGTCTGCTTGGTGCGGAAGTCGGCCTTCACGGTGCCCCAGCTCGTGACCTCCAGCTCCGGCTGATCCCAGAGCTTGGGCAGGTCCTCCGGCTCGAAGCCCAACGCCTTGACGACCAGGTCGGCCTCGATCAGGTGATCGGAGCCGTCGACTTCCTCCGGCGCGCGGCGGCCGTCGGGGCCGGGGTTGCCGAGGCGCATCTTGATGCCGCGCACGCCCGTCACGCCGTTCTCGCCGCCCTCGAAGGCCTTCGGGGCCGAGAGCCAGCCGAAGACGACGCCCTCCTCCTCGGCATTGGCGACCTCGCGCATGGAGCCGGGCATGTTGACCCGGTCGCGGCGGTAGAGGCAGGTGACGTTCTTCGCGCCCTGGCGGACGGCGGTGCGGACGCAGTCCATGGCCGTGTCGCCCCCGCCGATGACGACGACGTTCTTGCCGTCGGCATCCAGGACGCCGGTCTCGAAATCGGCCACGTCGTCGCCGAAGCTCTTCCTGTTCGAGGCGGTCAGGTAGTCGAGCGCCTGGACGATGCCGGGCACGCCGGAGCCGGGCGCGCCGATCTCGCGGGTCTTGTAGACGCCCGTCGCGATGAGGATGGCGTCATGCGTCTCGCGCAGTTCCTCGAACGACACGTCCTGGCCGATGTCGCAGTTCAGGCGGAACGCGATGCCGCTCTCCTCCTGCTGCTTCACGCGGCGCATCACGACGTCCTTCTCCAGCTTGAAGCCGGGAATGCCGTAGGTCAGGAGACCCCCCGCGCGGTCGTAGCGGTCGTAGATCGTGACCTGCACGCCCTTGCGGCGCAGGGCGTCGGCGGCAGCCATACCGCCCGGTCCCGCGCCGATGATGCCCACGCTCTCGGGGCGCTCGGTGCGCGGGCGGGCGGGCTTGACCCAGCCTTCCTCCCAGGCGGTATCGGTGATGTACTTCTCGATGGCCCCGATGGTGACGGTGCCATGGCCCGACTGCTCGATGACGCAGTTGCCCTCGCACAAGCGATCCTGCGGGCAGATGCGGCCGCAGATCTCGGGGAAGGTGTTCGTCGCCTGGCTGATCTCGTAGGCTTCCTCCAGCCGCCCCTCGGCGGTGGCCTTCAGCCAGTCGGGGATGTTGTTGTGCAGGGGGCAGTGGGATTGGCAGAAGGGCACGCCGCATTGCGAGCAGCGCGCGGACTGCTCCTTGGCCTTCTCGGTCGCGTATTCGCGGTAGATCTCGTGAAAATCCTCCCGCCGGGCGTCCGCCTCGCGCTTCTCGGGCGTCTCGCGGTTCACATCGACGAATTTGAGCATTTTAGTCATCGACCGTACCCTAATATTTCGAGAAAGGAGGCAACGCCTATCGCTTTCGACCTGCAAAAGCAAGGGGGCAGGCGATTAAGGACAGCATACGTGACGCATCGTTCCGGCAAGCGGTGCGTCACCGTCCTGATGATGTTCCGCGCGAACGGTTCGGCAAGGCGCGGGGGCGCATAGGGCGGAACGTCGGAGATCGGGATTGCCCGGACGCGGCGGATGCGCCTATAGCAGCGGCACGACAGCATATGGGACAGGCCATGACCGCGTTTCACCTCCTCCTCGTCGCCGCGGTGCAGGGCATCACGGAGTTCCTGCCCATCTCGTCGAGCGCGCATCTGATCCTTGCGCCCAAGGTGACGGGGGCAGCGGATCAGGGACCGCTGATCGACGTGGCGGTGCATGTGGGGACGCTGGTGGCGGTACTGATCGCCTTTCGCCGGGACGTGGGCGAAGGCTTCGCGGGCGTGGCCGACATGGCGCGGGGGCGCTTCGCGACCCGGGCGGCGCGGCTGGCGCGCAACATCGTCGTCGCGACGATACCGCTGATCGCGCTGGGGCTGGTCTTCCACGCGGTCGGGGCGATGGACTGGATGCGCTCGGACGAAGGCGGTCGGGCCTACCGGATCATCGGCTGGACGACGCTGGTCTTCGGCGTCCTGCTCTGGATCGCCGACAGCTTCGCCCCCACGCGGCGGACGCTGGAGGGGACGGGTCTGGGCGAGGCGGCGATGGTCGGGCTGGCGCAGGCCGTGGCGCTGATCCCCGGGACGAGCCGGTCGGGCATCACCATGACCGCCGCGCGCTTTCTCGGCCTGTCGCGAACCGAGGCCGCGCGCTTCTCGATGCTGCTGGCCATCCCGGCGATCCTGGCGGGGGGGACGGTCGGCGCGGTCGACATCGTGCGGTCGGGAAACGCGCAGCTCGGCATCGACGCGGTGATCGCGGCGGGGCTGTCCTGCGCGGCGGCGCTGGTCGCGATACGGCTCTTCATGGGCTACATCGCCGACGCGACGATGACGCCCTTCGTGGTGTACCGCCTGGCGCTGGGCATCGTGCTGCTGTGGATCGGCTACGCCTGAGGGCGAGGCCCGGACACGAAAAATCCGCCGCCCCCGGAGGGACGGCGGATCGCGGTCGGTCGGACCGGAGAGCGACGGATCAGTACGTGGAGTACGTCGTCGTCGGGGTGCCGTAGGTCGTGGTGCCGTAGGTCGAGTAGGACGACGTGCCATAGCTGGTCGACGGGGTCGAGTAGGTCGTCGTCGGCGTGCCGTAGGTCGTGCTCGACGAGTAGGACGGCGTCGAGTACGTGGTCGTCGGGGTCGAGTAGGTGCTCGGCTCGACATAGGTGGTCGTGGTGCCGTAGGTGCTCGGCTCGACGTAGGTCGTCGTCGGCGTGCCGTAGGTGGTCGGCTCGCTGTACGTGGTGGTCGGGGTACCGTAGGTGGTCGACGGAGCCTGATAGGACGGCACCTGATAGGTCGTCGTCGGAGCGGTGTAGGTCGTGGTCGACGTGCCGTAGGTGGTCGACGGCGCCGTGTAGGTCGTCTGGTCCTGATAGGACGGCTGCTGGTACGACGGAGTCTGGTAGCTCGGCGCCTGGTAGGACGGCTGCTGGTACGACGGAGTCTGATAGCTGGGCTGCTGATAGGACGGGGTCTGGTAGGACGGGGTCTGGTAGCTCGGCGTCTGGTACGACGGCTGCTGATAGCTCGGCTGCTGGTAGGACGGGGTCTGGGTCTGGTAGCCGGTCGAGGCGGTGGTACCGTAGGTCCTGGTCGGCTGGGCGTAGCCCTTCTGCGGCGTCGGCGCGACGCTGCCGGCGACCTGGCTGCCCGCGATGCCGCCGATCAGCGCACCGGCGATCGTCGCGGCGGTCTTGCCGCTGCCGCCCCCGACCTGGCTGCCGAGCGCGCCGCCCGCGACCGCACCGACGAGGCCGCCGATGGTCTCGTTCGTGATGAGCGGCGAATTCTGGGCGGAGGCGGTGGTCGCTCCGCCGGCGACGGCGAGCGACAGGGCGATGGTGGCGGCCTGGATGGTGCGCATGATTCTGATTCCTCTGGCTTCATTCGGCAGAAACGATCCGATACGGCGGCATGCCGCATCGAACTGTCACCTGCGTCACAGAACGCGACGGAAATGACTAAGGTTCCACGAACCGCCAGGGTAAACCCGTCGAAGTTTTTCCGAAATACGTATAATCGCCGACCGCTTTCACCCGATCGACGGTCATTCCGAGGGCCGCCGCGCTGCGTCGAAAGCGGCGCGCAGGACGTCGCGGTCACCGATGTGATTGGCGAGCAGCAGGATCAGGCGCGCATTCAGGGCGGCGCTCTCCTCGGCGGTCAATCCCTCGTGCGCGGCGAGCAGCTCGTCGTAGAAGCCGTCGGGGTCGGGGATGTTCGGCGACAGGGTCAGGGTCACGGTCCGGCCTCCCGTCCGGTGGCGATGCGCAGGGCACGGCGCAGGGCCGCCTCGTCATAATGCGCCCAGCGGGCGGCGACGTGCTGGTCGGGGCGGATGAGCCATACGCCCGACGCGGCCCCGCCCAGATACCGGGCGCGCAGGGCGCCGGTAGGATCGTGGTCGCGGGTGGTCAGGGCGAGGCGGGTGGCGACGATGCCCTCCTCCTCGACGCGCGCGGGGGCCTCGGCGTCGACGGTCAGGATCACGAAGCCCCCGCCGAGGCGGTCGAGGAGAAACCCCGCGTCGAGCGGCGCATCCGGACACGGCGCGCCGACGCAGGAGATAGCGGGGCCGTCCAGCGCGTCAGGCCCGTTCAGCGCCCCGCCGTCATACACGCGCGGCACGGACAGGCGGCCCGAATTGATGAGCGGGCGGGCGAAGGGGTGGTCGCGGGCCAGCGTCAGCACGGCATCGCGGAACAGGCGGCTCGCATCGGATTTCGGGGTGAGGAAATCGGTCGCCCGGCTGGAAGCGAGGATGTTCTCGTCCGCCGCCGCCACGCGCTCGCTCGAATAGCTGTCGAGCAGGGCGTCGGGTGCCTGGCCCTTGAGCACGAGATCGAGCTTCCAGCCGAGGTTGTCCGCATCCTGCACCCCCGAATTGGCCCCCCGCGCGCCGAAGGGCGAGACCTGATGCGCGCTGTCCCCGGCGAAGAGCACGCGGCCATGGCGGAAGGCGTGCATCCGGCGGCACTGGAAGGTGTAGATGCTGGTCCAGTCGAGATCGTAGTCGGGGACGGTGCCGGTCCGCGACGAGAGCATGGCGTCCACGCGGCGACGGATGCGGGCCGGGTCCAGCTCCGCCGCGCGGTCGATATCCCAGCCGAGCTGGAAGTCGATGCGCCAGATATCGTCGGGCTGCTTGTGCAGGAGCGCGGACTGGCCCGCGCCCTCGAAGGGCGGCTCGAACCAGAACCAGCGTTCGGTCGGGAAATCGGCGGTCATGCGCACGTCGGCGATGAGGAAGTTGTCCTCGAAGACGCGCCCGTCGAAGCCCAGCCCCATCATCCCCCGCACCGGCGAGCGCGCGCCGTCGCAGGCCACGACGTAGTCGGCCTCGACGGCGTAGGGACCGTCGGGCGTGTCGATGTCGAGGGCGACGTGGTCGGCGTGACGGGTCAGGCCGGTGACGGCGTTGGCACCGCGGATCTCGATGGGAGCGCCCTCCTCCCGCGCATCGCGGATGGCCTCGACGAGGAAGCGCTCGAAATAGGGCTGTTGCAGGTTGATGAAGGCGGGGTGGCGGTGGCCCGGCTCGGGCTGGAGGTCGAACTCGAAGACCCGTTCCTCGCCGTGGAAGACCTTGCCGACATTCCACACCACGCCCTTCCCGACCATGCGCGCGCCGGGGCCGAGGCGGTGGGCGATGTCGAGGGTGCGCTGGGCGAAGCAGATCGCGCGGCTGCCCTGCCCCACCCCCTCGTGATCGTCCAGCACCAGGACGGGCGTTCCCTTGCGGCCCAGATCGAGGGCCAGCGCCATCCCCACCGGCCCGCCGCCGACGATGACGACGGGATGGCGCACGGGCGCGGCGTCCTGCGCGGGAACGCGGGCATAGGGATAGAGGGTGGCGGCGAGGGGGTAGCGGGGAGTCATGTCAAAGGAGCCTCCGCCCCGGCCCTGAGCCGGGGCCTCCTCGAATGAAGCGCGATGCGGCGACAGGCCCCGGATCAAGTCCTGGGCAGAGAAAATTTCCCATATCTCACCCCTGCAACTGCTCCCACATCTCCAGATCGCGCGTGTCGGTCCAGATGCGGGGGTGGCCGATGCCCCGTGCCTCGTCATAGGCGCGGGAGACGTTGAAGGGCAGGCAGTGCTCGTAGATGGCGTAGTCGCTGAACTTCGGATCGCATTCGGCGCGCACGGCGTCCCACGCCTCCTTGAGCGAGCCGCCGCGCGCGGCGACCCTCGCGGCGGGGCGATAGGTGCTGGCCAGGAAGTCGCGGGTGCTGGCGATGGCCTTGTCCACCATCTCGCGGCCCACCAGCGCATCGCCCCGGCCCGGCGCGATGGCATCGACCTCATAGGCCGCGATGGCGTCGAGCGTGTCGCCCCAATCGCCGAAATACCCGTCGCCGCAATAGCAGGCGGAGCGGTATTCCACGATATCGCCGGTGAACATCACGTTCTCGTCCGGGACGTGGACCACGATATCCCCGGCGGTATGGGCGCGGCCCAGATGCATCAGGTCGACCCGGCGCTTGCCGAGATACACGGTCATGCGGTCGGTGAAGGTGGTGGTCGGCCAGGTGAGGCCGGGGATGCTCTCGTGCCCCTCGAACAGGCGGGGGAAGCGCTGGAACTCGCTGTCCCAGTCCTCCTGCCCGCGCTCGACCACCATGGCGCGAGCCATTTCGGACATGACGATCTGATCCGCGCCGTAGGCCGACGCGCCCAGCACGCGCACGGCGTGGTAATGGGTCAGCACCAGATGGGTGATCGGCTTGTCGGTGACGCCGCGCACCTTCTCGATGACCTTGTTCGCCAGGCGCGGGGTGGCCTGCGCCTCGACGATCATCACCGCGTCGTCGCCGATGACGACGCCGGAATTCGGGTCCCCCTCGGCGGTGAAGGCCCAGAGATCGCGCCCCACCTCCGTGAAGCTGATCGCCTTCTCGGCCGTGTCGCCCTGCGACGCGAATCCCTTGCTCATTCTGTCGGCTCCATGGGTTGTCCGGTGAATCGCACCATCACCCGGGCCAGCGCGTCCCGGCGCAGGCTGGCGGTGGCGTCCTTGACGAGGACGGAATAGACGGGGCGCTTCTCCGCGATGCGCCGGCCCAGCGCCGTCCGTTCGAAGGCGATGAGCGCCTCCAGTTCCTCGGCGGTGTAGACATGGGCGAGGACGCGGACGGTCGTCTCGTCGTGCTCGGCCTTCAGCGCGGCGAATTCCTCGATGACGATGGCGAGGAAGGCGTCGCGCTGGGCGGGGGTCATCGCGCCCTCGGGCAGGTTGCTCTCGACATTCCGGGCGATGGCCGCCGGGGCGTGGCGCGTGGCGCTCAGGCCCTGCATCGCGGGCATGGCGAAGTAGCGGCGGGCGGCATCGAGGGCGGCGGGGTCGAGATCGCGCGTGGCGAGGGACAGGTCGGGGGCGATGTCCTCGGCAGATGCGGGCATCCCCGGCAGGGCGAGGCAGACGGTCAAGGCAACGGCGCGGATCGTCATGCGGGGTCTCCTTCACGGTCGAGGGCGGGCAGGACCGTGCCCGTACACGCTCCGAAGCCGATGCGATAGCCCTCTCCCCGGGCATGGCCGTGCAGCGTCAGCGTATCGCCGTCCTCCAGGAAGGCGCGCGTCTCTCCCGTGTCGAGGGTCAGCGGCTCCTCGCCGCCCCAGCTCAGTTCCAGCAGCGAGCCGCGCTGGTGGCGCGCGGGGCCGGAGATGGTGCCGGTGCCGAGCAGGTCGCCCACGCGCATGGGGCATCCGGCGGTGCTGTGATGGGCGAGCTGCTGCGCGGCGGAATAGTACAGCTCGCGCGCGTTGGTGCGGGCGATGGTCGTGGGTTCGCGGCCCTCGGGGGCGAGGGTGACGCTCAGGTCGATATCGTGCAGCATCGGGCCGTCATCCGCCAGATGCGGCAGGAGCGGGACCTCGCGCGGGGGCGCATCCACGCGGAAGGGGGCGAGGGCCTCGGCGGTGACGATCCACGGGGAGACGGTCGTCGCGGTCGCCTTGGCCTGGAAGGGACCGAGGGGCTGGTACTCCCACGCCTGGATATCGCGCGCCGACCAGTCGTTGAGGAGGACGTGGCCGAAGATGTTCGCCTGCGCCTCCGTCACGTTCAGCGGCCCGTCGGACGGCACGCCGACGACGGCCCCCATCTCAAGCTCCAGATCGAAGCGGCGGGACGGGGCGAGGATGGGGGCGTCGTATTGCGGGCCTTTCAACTGCCCCCACGGGCGGCGGACCGGCGTGCCGGAGACGACGACCGACGAAGCGCGGCCGTTATAGCCGATGGGCATGTGCAGCCAGTTCGGCGGCAAGGCGTTCTCGGCCCCCCGGAACATGGTGCCGACGTTGGTGGCGTGATGGCGGCCCGAATAGAAGTCGGTGAACTCGGCCACGCGGAAGGGCATGTGCAGGCTCGCCTCGCCCATCGGCACGAGGGCGGCCTCGGCGCGGGAACGGTCCGGACTGCCCGCCGCGAGGATCGCGGTCAGGCGGGTGCGCAGGGCGGCCCATGCGCGCGGGCCGCGCGCCATGAAGGCGTTCCAAGCAGGCTCATGGAAGCAACCGACATCCGTCAGCCCGCCCTCCTCCACCGCCGCCATGTCGAGGATGGCGTTTCCAATGGCCACGCCGCAACGGGGGGCAGTGCCTGGGGTGGAGAAGACGCCGCAGGGGAGATTGTTCAGCGGAAAGGGATGCGCGGGGTCATTGGCGCTCTCGACCCAGGAGGGACGGAGAGTCATAGGTAAACCGCTCTGCCCCGGACTTGGATTGCCCCGCGCAGCGGCGGGACCTGTCGCAACAACGCGCATCGTTCAAACAGACCCCGGATCAAGTCCGGGGCAGAAAAAACATTTGCCTTCATCGCCCCTCCGGCGTGCCGTCGAACTTCTTCTCCAGGCTGTCCCAGCAGTCGATGTAGTCGTCCTGCAACGGCGCCTCTCCGGCGGCGAAGGGGGTCAGGTGCTGCGGAAAGCGGGTCTCGAACATGAAGGACATGGTGCCCGACAGGCGCGCGGGGGCCAGGTCGGCGGTCGACGCGCCTTCGAAGGCGTCGCGGTCGGGGCCGTGGGGCAACATGCAGTTGTGCAGGCTCATCCCGCCGGGGACGAAGCCGCGCGGCTTGGCATCGTACTGGCCGTAGATGTTGCCCATCAGTTCGGACATGACGTTCTTGTGGTACCAGGGCGGGCGAAAGGTGTCCTCCGCCACGGCCCAGCGCTCGCGGAACAGCACGAAGTCGATATTCGCCGTCCCCTCGATGCCCGAGGGCGCGGTCAGGACGGTGAAGATCGACGGGTCGGGATGGTCGAACAGCACCGCGCCGACGGGGCAATAGGTGCGCAGGTCGTACTTCACCGGCGCGTAGTTGCCGTGCCACGCCACCACGTCGAGGGGGCTGTGCCCGATCTCCGTGCGGTGGAACTGGCCGCACCACTTGATCGTGACCGTGCTTGGCGTCTCGCGGTCCTCGTAGGCGGCGACGGGGGTCTTGAAGTCGCGGCGGTTGGCCATGCAGTTCGCGCCGATGGGCCCACGCTCGGGCAGGACGAAGGTCTGACCGTAATTCTCGCACACGAAGCCCCGCGCGGGGCCGTCCGTCACCTCGACCCGGTAGACGAGGCCGCGCGGCAGGATGGCGATCTCCTTCGGCTCCAGATCGAGGATGCCGAGTTCGGTACAGAAGCGCAGCCGCCCCTCCTGCGGCACGACCAGCAGCTCGGAATCGGCGGAATAGAAATAGTCGTCCACCATGGATTCGGTGACGAGATAGACATGGCTCGCCATGCCTACTTGCGTGTTCACATCCCCGGCGGTGGTCATGGTGCGCATCCCCGTCAGCCAGGTCAGCGGCGCCTCCGAATGGGGGACGGGGTCCCAGCGATACTGGCCCAGCGAGACGATGGCGGGGTCGACGCACGGCGCGCTGCGCCAGTGGGGCATCTCGACGGGCCGGTACCGGCGCGAATGCTTGACCGACGGGCGGATGCGATAGCACCAGGTCCGCTCGTTCCGGTGCCCCGGCGCGGTGAAGGCGGTGCCCGACAATTGCTCGCCGTAGAGACCGTAGGCGCAGCGCTGCGGGCTGTTCATCCCCTGCGGCAGGGCACCGGGCAGCGCCTCGGTCTCGAAATCGTTGCCGAAGCCGGGCATGTAGCCCTCGTGCGCGCCGGGCAGGGAGGGCGCGCGCTGCATGCGCTGGATGATCGTGGCTCCGTCCATCGGCTGTCCTCCTTGAACCCGCAGTGTCAATCGTAGCGCGGGGGATTGCAATGGCGTTCCGCCGACCGGGCGATGGCCGCCCTCGCATCGCCCAGGATCGCGCCGCGCTGTTCGAAGGGCGAATACAGGTCGTCGAAATCGAGCGCGTCGAGACGGGCGGCCATGCGCCGCACCGTGTCGGGCGCGAGGGGCACGTCGTTGGGGTAGGACCACTGGAAGGCGACGTGCCGTCCGTCCGCGGCGACCAGCACGGTATCCCCCGCGAAGACCGCCCGCCGGTCTTGCCAGTGCAGGATGCTGTTGCCTGGGAAATGCCCGCCCAGGCGGTGCAGATCGACGCCGGGAAGGATCGCGCGCGTCTCGCCCTCCCACAGGTCGAGCTGCGGAAAACGCTCCGGAACCCAGTCCCGGTCGCGCGCGTGGACGTGGACGGGGCAGCCGAACACCCGCCCCCAGCGCGCCATCGCGCCATGGAAATGCGGATGCGATATCGCGATGGCCGACAGGCCGCCCAAGGCCCACAGGATCTCCACGGTCGCGTCGTCGAGCAGGGTGAGGCAGTCCCACAGCACGTTCCCCTCCTCCGTGCGGAGAAGGAACGCGCGCTGGCCGATGCCGAGGGCGGGGACGGTGCGGATGGTCAGGATATCGGGGGCGACCTGACGGAAGGCGTTGGAATGGCCCGCCGTCAGCGCGTCCGGCGTCATCCAGCCCTGCCAGGCGGCGGGGGTGCCCTGGCGCGGATCGTCGCAGACGGGGCAGGTGGCGGGCGGCTCGGCCTCGGGCGCGCGCTGCTGGCCACAGGTCTTACAGATATGGCGCGCCATCGGCATCGTCCTCTCGCACGGGGGATCGGGGAACAGGAGATGGGGCGGGACATGCGGGTCGTCATCACGGAATTCATGGACGAGGCGGCGCTGGACGGCTTCGCGCCGGGGACGGACGCGCTCTACGACCCCGCGCTGGTGGACGACCGGGTGCGGAGGCTGCTGGATGCGGCGGCGCTCGGGGCGACGAAGCGCGGCGCGGTGCCGGTGAACACGGCGCGCGGGGGCATCGTGGACGAGGCGGCGCTGGCCGATGCCCTGCGGAGCGGGCATCTGGCCGGGGCCGCGCTCGACGTCTTCGCGGAGGAGCCGCTGGGGCCGGAGGCGGGGGCGGTTTTCGAGGGCGTGCCGAACCTGATCCTCACGCCGCATATCGCCGGCGTGACGCGCGAGGCGAACGAGCGGGTCAGCGCGCTGACGGTGGCGCAGGTGCGGGCGGCGCTGGAGGCGTAGGCCCGCCATCGCATCCCCGCGCGGCGACGGCCATCGCCTCGGCGTAGAAGGCCTGCCAGCGCCCACTCCCGGTCAGGACGCGCGAACGCATCGCGCGCAGGACGTCGTAGAGATCGTAATGCACCCATTTTCAGGTAAGCGCCGTGAAACGGTCCATCGGCTTCCGGATGCGGTCGCGCAGGTCCGCGATCCCGCCGAGGCCGAAGCCCGCCCCCCGAAGATTGTTCAGAACGGCCCTTTCCGTGCGCGCATCCATCTCCGTATCGAGGAATAGCTCCAATTGTGGAGCCTCAACAGGTTGTGCTGATCGAGATCGAGACGGCTGATT
>JAHDDY010000188.1 GCA_020629115.1 Paracoccaceae bacterium
GGATTGTCAAAGCGGGAGCGGTCGGTACCGGACGCGGGGGCGGGGCGAACCCTAGCTTTGCTGCGGGACCACCCCCTCCATCAGCGCCTTGGCGTTCCACCAGACCTCGACCGTCGCGCCGGAGAGGTTGTCCTCGCCCCGGCGGCGATTGAAGAAGGCGAGCGTCGCGCCGCGCCGCTCCAGCAGGGTCTTGGCGATGAAGAGGCCGAGGCCCATGCCCTCGTAGCCCCCGTCCCGCGCCCGCCGCCCGCGCCGGGTGGTCAGGTACGGATCGCCCAGCCGGTCCATCACGTCGGGCGAGTAGCCGGGGCCGTCGTCCTGGATCTGGATGCCGATCAGCCCCTCGCGCTCGACCACCTCGATCCAGACGGTCGTGCGGGCGAAGTCGACGGCGTTCTGGATGAGGTTGCGCAGGGAATGCACGATCTCCGGACGACGCGGCACGATGGGGGACGGAACCTCCCGGTCCTCGACGATCTCGCCGTTGACGAAATACTCGATGCGCTTGCCGCTGGTCCCGTGCGGCCCGGCGGCCTCCTCCAGCAGCGACAGGAGCGGCGCGGTGCGGATGTGCTCCATGTCCTGCTGACGGATGCTGGCGAGCTGGCCGAGGATGTCGCGGCAGCGGGTGGTCTGGTCGCGGATCAGGGCGAGGTCGGCGGGGTCGAGGGCGTCGCGCTCCAGATCGCGCTCCATCTCCCGCGCGGTCAGGGCGATGGTGGCCAGCGGACTGCCCAGCTCGTGCGCCACCGCCGCCGCCATGGTGCCCAGCGCCGAGAGCCGCTGCTCGCGGGCCAGTGCGAGCTGCGTCGCCGCCAGCGCCTGGGACATGCCGAACGCCTCGTCCGCCACGCGCCGCACGTAGACGGCGATGAAGCCCACGCCGATGATGAGCGCACAGCCGATGCCGAGGACGTAGGTCTCGGGCAGCTCAAGCTCGCCGTGCTCGGGGTGGGTCAGCGGCATGTGGAAGAGTTCGAGCAGGAAGATCGACAGGATCGCGATGCCGACCACCAGCCGCGCGTTGGGCCGGCTCAGCGCCGCCGCCGCCACGGTGGCGGGCGCGATGAACAGCAGGCTGAACGGATTGCCCAGCCCCCCCGTCAGCCCCAGCAGCAGCCCGAGTTGCGCCAGGTCGAACACCATCCACAGCAGCGCCGTGCGCTCCGACAGGCGCGCGGTGGGCGGCATGGTGAGCATGGTGAAGACGTTGAACCAGACCGAGGCGAGGATCACCGTCAGGCAGGACAGGATCGGCAGGTCGTAACCCAGCCCGAAATGGGTGACGAGGATCGTCAGGAGCTGGCCGGCGATGGCGATCCAGCGCAGGTTGCGCAGCATCCGCGCGCGCAGCCAGTGCCGCTGGCGCATGCTCAGCGCGAAATGGGCGCCGAGGGCGGCGTCTTCGGCGTTGTGGAGCCGGTCGGGCATGGGACGGTCTCTCCTCGGCGGGTGATTCCTAGCTAGTGCCGCGATGCCCCGCGTCGCGCGAAAGTGACGAGATGTCCGATTGCCACGCGGTGGACGCCGGATGATAGTCGCGCCGTCGTTCCAGCCCTGTCCGATACGGAGGTCACCCCATGGCTCTCGCCACCCGCGCCCTGCTCGCCGTCGGCGCGTCCATCGCCGTCGTGGTCGTCGGAACCGCCGGGTTCATCGCCTTGGGCGGTCAGCCGCCGGGCGTGCGCGACTGTCCGGGGGGGCTGGTCGGCGCGGATATCGGCGGGCCGTTCGAGCTGGTCGCCCATACCGGCGAGACGATGACCGACCGCGACCTCGCGGGAAAGCCGAGCCTGCTGTATTTCGGCTTCTCGACCTGCCCCGACGTCTGCCCCACCGACCTGGCCGATATCTCGGCGGCGGTCGATATCCTGGCCGAGGAGAAGGGCATGGACGTGAACGCAGCCTTCATCACCGTCGATCCCAAGCGCGACACGCCGGAGATGCTGAGCGAGTACGTGCCGTTCTTCAGCGACACGCTGCTCGGCCTGACCGGGCCGCAGGAGAACGTGGACGCGGTGGCGAAGGCCTACCGGGTCTATTACGCCGAACGCCCCGACCCCGATTTTCCCGGCGGCTATTCCATGGACCATTCGGCCTACATCTACCTGCTCGACCGCGATGCCGAGTTCGTGACGTATTTCAAGCACGACGACGCGCCGGACTACATCGCCGAGGGCGTGGCGTGTCATATGGAATCGTAGGACCACCGTACACTGCAAAAACGATCCGTATTGATACAACACGGTTGCACCGCGCTCCGAATTAGGCAAATCTGTTCCATAAAGGCGCAGATGCGGGAGCTTCCGGTATGATCGGGTCGATCCAGGACGGGCAGGCGGGGGGCGTGGCGGCGTGGACGGCGGTTCCCCGCGGGGCCGCGCCGTGATGCTGCTCGTCGCGGGCGGGGCCGCGGACACGCAATTGCGCCGGATGATCGACCGGGCGAAGGCGCGCGGCATCACGCTGACCACCCTGCTGCATTCCCCCGACGACGACCTGCCCCTCGTCTGGGATCTGGAGACCGGCTCCCTGCGGGTCGGCACCGTGGAGATCGCCGCGACCGCAGCCTTCATCCGGCAGGACGTGTTCCGCTATCTCGCCACCCGCAAGGCCACCGACCAGACGGATGCCCGCAACTGGAAGGTCCTGTTCGACGGCTGGGTCTGGTCGAACCCCGACATCCGGATCTTCAACCGCGATTTTGCCATGAAGGACGCGGTGAACAAGCCGCTGGCGCTGATCTGGGCGCGGGATGCGGGCCTGCCGGTGCCCCGCACGTCCATCCACGCCTCGAAGGACGAGGCCCTCGCCTCGCTGGAGAGCGCGCCGGTGGTGTACAAGCCCGTCGCCGGGGGCGACATGTGCCGCGCGCTGGACCGCGAGGCGCTGGGCCGGGTGCGCAAGCCCCACCTGCCGCGCCCCTACATCTTCCAGGAGCGCCTGGTCGCGCCGGACCTGCGCATCTTCCGGGTGGGGGAGCGGTTCTACGCCTTCGAGATCGAGGCGGACGCGCTCGACTACCGCACCGTCGGCGGACAGGCGCGCATCAAGCGCGTCACCGTGCCGCTCCATCTGCTCGGCCCCCTGCGCAAGCTGACGAACCGCCTCGGCCTGACCTACGCCGCCGCCGATTTCAAGGCGAGCGCGGAGTCCGACGCGCTGATCTTCCTCGAAGTCAATTCCAGCCCCATGTTCGCCGCCTTCGACCATGCCTCGGACGGCGCGCTGGTGGACGGGATGCTCGACTGGCTGACCGCCTGACCGCTTGCGCAGCGGAGCGCGATATCGCGCCGGACCGTGACGCAC
>JAHDDY010000049.1:0-15588 GCA_020629115.1 Paracoccaceae bacterium
CGAAACGACTCGGCTCAAACTCCTGAGGCGTGTATACAATACCGCAGCCGGTAAGCGTGCCGATCGTCAGCGCGGCGGTCAGCGCGAGGCGCGTCATGCGGATCATGGCTAGCATCCTTCGCTGTTCAGATCGAGGGTCTGCGCCTGCTCGGCGGTCTCGAAGAACTGCAGCTTGTCCGCCTCGGGGTGGAACCATTGCAGCGAGCAGACGATGCGATCCCCCTCGGTCCAGTAGGTGTTGTCGAAGCCCGGTCCCCCGAAGAGGCGGCGGCAGCGTTCGGCGACGATGCCCTTTTCGCCCTCGCGCGGGATGTAGGACAGCTTGCAGCGGTAGGCGTCGTGCAGGATGGTGCCGTCGACGAAGTAGTCGGCGACGCGGTCGGTCACCGCGCCGTCGCGCGCGCCCTGGACGAAGCCGGTCAGGTGGGGGCTGTCGTCGGGCAGGTACATGCCCTGCAGCGCCACCCCGAGGCCGATGGCGCGGGTCAGGTGGCCATCGTTCATGCCGATCTCGACCCCGTCGGGGGCGACGAAGTAGCGGGCCTGGCCCCGGGTGCCGGTGCTGGGCAGGGCCACGCGCACGGCGCGGTAGCCGACGAGCAGGGGCGGGCCGATGCTGGTGGTCACCGGCTCGGCGGCGACCGCCTCGTCCGCGCCGCCCAGGCCGGCGAGGTCCAGCGCGTAATCGACGGCCGGTCCGCCCTCGAAGCGCCCGTCTGTGCAGGCGGCCAGCGCCAGGGCGGCTAGCGCCAGGGCAACGGCGGAAGGGGCGCGAGAGGGGCGGGGCGTCATGGGCGGGTCCTCGGATTCGGCACGGGCGGGATCAATGGGCGAAGGTGTTCCACTGCGCGGCGACTTCGCCCCGGGTGACGGGCTGGAGCGTGCCGAACAGGCGATTCGGCGCCTCCAGCCGCGCGCCCCCGTCGCGCTGGATCGGCCGGATATTCAGGTTGGCACGGGACCGGGTGTCGCGCGGCAGGCCCCAGTCCAGAGGAATCGACAGGGTGATGCCCTTGTCGAAGCTGCCCTCGCCGAACTCGTCGAAGGGCACGTCGGTGAAGGTGGCAAAGGCCCCGACCTCCCAGCCGTTCGGGAAGCGGCGCTTGACCTCGAAGGTGGCCCCGAGATCCTTGGCCAGGTAGCGCCCCGCATGGATCGCCACGTTCCAGTCATTGTAGGGCGTGTCCCAGTACACGCTCGCATGGCCCGTGATCACGTCGTAGTCCTGGAAGGTGAAGAGCGTATCGAAATCGCGCTGGCGCACGTAGAACAGCTCGGCCCCCCAGGCCAGGCGCGAGCCGGGCGGGCGCCAGAGCAGCTCGGCGCCGACCCCGCCGAACATCTGTTCCAGCAGCCCTCCCGTGACCTGGGCGTAGACGTTCGGCGCGGGGCTGAACAGGTATTGCGAATAGAGCCGGTAGACCCCGACCGTGGTCTCCCGGTTGTAGCGTCCGAAGTTGGTGCGCACCTGGGGCAGGGCCGAGCTTGTATTCACGAGGATATCGTCGAAATCCCCTATCAGGTCCAGGATCGGCGCGGCGACCGTTCCGGCCACGTGCAGCCCCCGGGTCAGCTCGACGCTCCCCGAGGCCTCGGCGGTCAACTGGAGGCGCAGCGGGTCGTCCGGGTCGAACGTGTTGTAGCGGATATCCGGCCCGATCCGGTAGGTCGCGTCGGGATAGGCGACGAAGGACAGGTCGTCGCCCCCCACGGGCCGGCTGCCCGGCGTGATGTAGGCGTAGTCCAGGAAGGGCGGCGACAGGGAGTATCCGCTCTCGCGGGCCGAGGCCTCCAGCTGGGCGCGGTCGAAGGCGAATTCCGCCGTCTCGATCCCCCGCTGGTCGATGGCGACCTGGAACGTGCCGATCCCGGCCGGGGCGAAGCGCGAGAGCACCCGCACCGCGCGCCCCACCGCCTTGGGATACGGTCGGTAGACATCGTTGCGGATCACCACCCGCACGGCGTCGTCTCCGGCCTGCATCCGCACGAGGTCCAGCCGTTCGGCGCGCAGGGCCTCCTCCAGCGTCGCGCCCAGGTCGGCCCGGGCGACCGGGGTGAAGACCGGCGGCTGGATGGGCGCGACCAGCCGGTCCGGCCCGCCCGCGGCGTCGCTCTCGCCCTCGCGCACGTAGAAGGCGGGCGCGGGCTGACCGGGCGGCTCGTCGAGCACCGCCTCCTTCGTCACCGATCCGAAGGACGCCGTCAGGAACACCTCGTCCTGCGCGATGTAGGACGCGCCGAGCTGGATGCCGGGCGTCGGGCTGTAGGACAGGCCGACGTTGAACGGATTGTCGTCCAGATCGTCCACCCGGCCGTTGCGGTCGCTGTTGTATTCGGCAATCACCCGCAGGCCGTCGACCGGCGTATCCCAGACCACGCCGCCGAACACGCCGACATTCTCGCCCCGGAAGAACTGCCCGAAATTGACCTCGCCGCCCGCGCCGTCGAATCCACTCCGGCTCCTGAAGCCGTCCCGCACGATGCCCAGCGGGTTCGAGGCCACCGCGCGGTCGGCCAGGCGGCCCCAGCCGAGGCCGAGCGACAGGTCCAGCGGGCCGAGCCGCTTGCTCGCCACGACGTATTCGCCCGAGAATACCCCCGTACCTAGGAAATCCTGCAACCCGACCGCCACTTCCGGCAGGTACAGCGTCTCCTCCCACAGGCGCACCTTCAGGTCGAACTGCCGGTCGAAGAAATCGCCCTGGAAGCCCGTCAGGTCGAAGCCCGAATAGCTGAAGGTCGTCTCCAGCCACGGAGCCGCCTGGAAGGTCAGCGCGTACCGCTGCTGTGCCTCGCTGATCGAGATGGTCGTCGACAGCGTCGAATCGGGCAGCATCCGCGCGCTGCGCGTCCGGAGCAGGCCCACGCCGCCGTAATGGCTCTGCAGCGGCAGGGTGCCCGCGTCCTGGGAGGCCGCCGGGGACGACGACAGGCCGCCGCACAGGGCGGCCGCCGCGCATAAACCGAACCATCCGTGCCGGGAAGTCACAAGATCACGTCCAATCCAAATCCAGAACGGCCATCGCCGGAGTCCGCGGCACCCTACCGCCCCGATCCGGGAACCACAATAGTCTCGAAGCCGGATCGTCGGGATGCCGGGGCGGAAGGGGCGTACGCTATACGGCTTTGTAACCGTATCGGTTTACACCCGTCCGTTAATGCATTTGGTTGACCGCGCGTTTGCCATGGGCCGTTCCCCACGTCCTGAAATGGCGCATCGGAGACGGCGCGCGGTCGGCCTTTCGCGGGGAATCGGGAAAGGGTCGAGGCGTGTCGGTTATCGGAAAAGAGGGTCTGCGCGGCGGTCTGTGCGCGGTCTGCGTCGTCGCGGTCGCGGCGGGCGGGGCGCGGGCGGGGGATATCGTGTTCGGGTTCGACAACCCGTCCTTCGGCGGCAACCCGTTCAATTCGGGTCACCTCCTCGGGCTGGCCGAGATACAGAACCGGCACGAGGCCCCGGAGGAGCTGGAGACCACCGTCCCCGAAGGGGAGCTGTTCGCCAGCCAGCTGCGCAGCCGCCTGCTCGCCTCGCTGTCCCAGAGCCTGTCGACCACGATCACCGACGCGGACCCGGGCACGTCCGACACGGTGACCATCGGCGATCAGGAGATCTTCTACGAGCGGTCGCTCGACAGCATCCGCGTCGTCATCACCAACCTGCTCGACGGGACCTCGACGACCATCGACGTGCCCGTGCTGGAGGGACTGTGATGAGGGGGGCCGCGTATCGCCCGCGCGTCCTGGCGGTCGCCCTCGCCCTGGCCCTGCCCGCCTGCTCCGGCACGCCGGTCGGCATCGAGCCGACGTTGCCGGAGATCACCCGCACCCGCGGCGCGCTCATGGACCTGCCCCCCGCCGCGCGCAAGATCGACGTGGCGGTCTACGCCTTCGAGGACCTGACGGGCCAGTTCAAGCCCTCGGACGGCGTGCAGTCGCTGTCGAAGGCCGTGACCCAGGGCGGCGCGCCGCTGCTGGTCAAGACCCTCACCGACGCGGGCAACGACGGCTGGTTCACCGTGGTCGAGCGCACCGATCTCAGTCAGCTTCTGCAGGAACGCAAGATCATCCAGGAGACCCGCGCCCGATACGAGGGCGAGACGGCGGCGGACCCCGACATCCTGCCGCCCATGCGCTTCGCCGGGCTGATCTTCTCGGGCGGGATCGTCGGCTTCGATTCCAACACCGTCACGGGCGGGGCCGGGGCGCGGCTGCTGGGCATCGGCGGCAAGGCGGAGTACCGGCAGGACACCATGAGCGTGAACCTGCGCGCCGTCAGCGTCAAGACGGGACAGGTGCTCAGTTCCATCGTGGTACAGAAGACCATCCTCTCCGCGGGACTGGGCGCGAACAGCTTCAGCTACGTGGATTTCGACCGCATCCTGGAGACCGAGGTCGGGATCACGACCAACGAGCCGGGTTTCGTGGCCCTGTCGCGGGCCATCGAGAAGGCGGTCTACGCGCTGATCATGGAGGGGACGCGCAAGGGCCTGTGGGCCTTCGCCGACGCGGAGGCGGGCGAGGCGCTCGTCCGGGCGTACTATGCCGAGAACGGCCTGACCATGCCGGGCGACCCCGCCGCGCGCGATCTGGACGACCTCGCGCGGACGCTCGGGGGCGGTGGAGACGGGGCGGGGGCGACCCGCCGGCTCGCGATGACGGTCGCGCTCGCCCCGCCGGAGCCGGTCGCGGACCCCGCGCCCGCGCCCGAGGATGCGCCCGCCGCGCCCATGGAGCGGAAGGCCGCCGTGGCATCGGACGTGCAAGGGATACCGTCGCCGAAAGATGTGTTACATTTCGGCACAGAAGACGACTCGATGGTCGATCCCGACCGGATCGCCGCCGGGGAAACCGACGCCCTTCCCGCGCCCGATGCCGGAAAGGCGGAAGGGTCGGAGGAGCCGGGCGCGGCGGCACCGGCCATCCCGGTCCCGGGATGGGCGGGACGATCCTACGTGGAGGTCGACCTGCCCGGTTGATCGCAAGACCGCCCCGTCCGGGGCGAAAGGCGGAAAGGGGGGGCCGTGGACCCGGCAAGGAACCGCCCCCCCTTCTCGCATACCGACCCCGTCGCCTGCGCGGCGGGACCCGTGAAGCACCGGATGGATATCCGGTACGTTGTCCAAGGAGTACCACCCCGTGGTTAAGAAACTCGTACTGTCCGCCTCGCTCGCCGCCCTCGCATCCGGCAGCGCCTTCGCCGAAGAGCTTCCCAACGTGCAGACCTCCGTCGTGAGCAGCTCGGGCGGCGCGTCCGACGTGCGCGTGGATCAGCGCGGCGGCGAGGAAGGCCTCTCCTTCGTGACCCAGATCGGCAGCCATTCGGCCGTCGTGCGCCAGTCCGACACCGGCAGCGGCCCCTCCTCCACCTTCTCCGAAGCGGCCAACATCTCGCATATCGAGCAGGTCGGGTCGGGCGGTGCCGCGACGGTGATCCAGTCCGGCCTCGCCCAGGCCCCGGCCAACCGCTCGGCGATCGTCCAGAATGCCGGCGGCATCGACGGGGACGGCGCGGGCGTGACGGCGCGGGTCGTGCAGGCCAATGCCGCGAACGCCTCCGACATATACCAGGCGGGCGACGCCCTGTCGGCGCGCGTCTTCCAGCGCGGCGAGGCGAGCCGCAGCGTGATCTCGCAGGGCGGGACGGGCCTGTCGGCGACGGTCAACCAGAACGCCAGCACCGAGGGTCTCTCCGATATCCAGCAGACCGGCAGCGACAACGCCGCGACCGTGGTCCAGTCGGACACGAACGGCGGCCCGTCCTACCGCTTCTCCGTCGCCGCGAACCAGGTCACGGCGGTCCAGACCGGCAGCGGCGCGACGGCGCGCATCGTCCAGCGCGGCAACGCCCAGGCCGCCGCCAACCTCGCCAACACGGCCCAGACCGGCACCGACGGCGTCCTGACCGTCCTCCAGAGCGGCAGCGGCAACCTCGCCTACATCGTCGACGAAGGCATCCAGAACGCCTTCGACCTGCGCCAGTTCGGCACGGACAACACCGCGCGCGCCGATTTCTCGGACCTCGCCCTCGGCACCGCGGGCCGCATGCGCCAGCTCGGCACCGACGGCACCGCCAGCGCCACCATCGACAGCCGCAACAGCAGCTTCGAGATGATCCAGAACGGGGCGGCGAACGCGATGACCCTGAACCAGGGCGGGCAGTTCAACACCAACGCCATGCGCCAGTTCGGCGACGACAACATCATGTCGCTCGACCAGCACGGCACCAACAACGTGGCGCTCATGGTCCAGAACGGCCGGGACAACGCCATGTCCCTCACCCAGACCGGCGACGGCAACAGCGCCGTCCTGCGCCAGATCGGGGTCGCCGCCGAGACGATCGACGTGACCCAGACCGGCGGCCAGACCGTCACCGTCACCCGCCGGGGCGCCGCCGCCAACTGACGCGCGCATCCCCCCGGAACCCAAAGACCCGCGCGGCCCGCCCCTCAGGCAAGGGGGGCGGGCCGTTCCGTTCGGGCCGCGCCCCCGAATGCGCGCGCGGGCAGGATGGAGGGGCTGGACCGGGGCCGTCTTCGGGCGCAATGTCGGGCCGGGCCGCCGGGAACCGCGCGGCATCCGCAGGTCCGGGAGAATCGAGATCGCCATCGCATCGACAGCATCCCCGCGCGCGGCCCCGCCCCCGGGCCGCCGGGACAGCCTGCGCGGCATCGCCCTCATGGCGGCGGGGATGTTCCTGTTCTCCGGCGTCGACACGATGGCCAAGCTCCTGACCGAGACGCTGCATCCGGTACAGATCGTCTGGTGCCGCCAGATCGGGCTGCTGCTCGGCGTGCTCGTGCTGATCGGGGTGCGGGGACGGGGGGTGCTGCGCTCGTCCCGGCCCTGGCTCCAGACGGGGCGCGGGGTGCTGGCGGCGTGTTCTGCGACGCTGTTCATCGCGGGGGTGGGGTACGTCCCGCTCGCCGACGCGGTCGCCATCACCTTCGTCGCCCCCTTCCTCGTGACGGTGATGGGCGCGGCCATCCTGGGCGAGACGGTGGGCCTGCGCCGGTGGGTCGCCGTCGCCGTGGGGTTCCTCGGCGCGCTGATCGTCATCCGGCCGGGGATGGGGGTCGTGCATCCGGCCGCCGGGCTGATCCTGCTGGCGGCGGCGGCCTTCGCCCTGCGGCAGGTGCTCTCGCGCATCCTCGCCGGGGGCGACGGGGCGGGGACGACCGTCGCGTACACGGCGCTCGCCTCCTGCGCGGTGCTGACGATCCCCCTGCCCTTCTACTGGCAGACCCCGGTCTCGGGGGCGGTGATCGGGCTGCTGGCGGCCATGGCCGTCGTCGCGGCGGCGGCGGAGACGCTGGTCATCATGGCGCTGGACGCGGCGGAGGCGGTCGTGATCGCGCCGGTCCACTACACGCTGATCGTATGGGGCACGGTCTACGGCTTCGCGGTCTTCGGCCAGCTTCCCGACGGGTGGACGCTGCTGGGGGCGGCCGTCATCGTCGCCTCGGGCCTCTACACCCTCGACCGGGACCGCCGCGCGGCGCGGGGCTTGTCGCGTTCGCGGGGCGCGTGATAGGCCCCGTGCGGGCGGATGACGGGCCGGGGGCCACCATGGACGATACGGGACCGGACGGCCGCGCGCGCCATGCCCTGCGGGCGGGCACGCTGCACCTGCGCGTCGAACGGGGCGACCCGGCGGCGCTGTTCCGGGTGGCCGAGCGGATCAACCCCAAGCGCGCCTTCCTCTTCGTCTCGACGGTGCTGGGCCGGCACATCCCCGCCCTCCCCCGCGACCACCGGGCGGCGCTGACGGACCTCGCGGCGCGGGTCTCGCCGCGGCTGGGGCCGGGTCCGGTCCTCGTCATGGGCTTCGCCGAGACCGCCGTGGGCATCGGGGCGGGGGTGTTCGACGCCCTGCGCGCGCGGCATCCGGCGCGGGAGATGGGCTACCTGACCACCACGCGCTTCGGGGTGCCCGGCCACCCCGTCTGGTTCGAGATGCGCGAGGAGCATTCCCACGCCGCCGACCACACCGTCCTCGTCCCCCACCCGGGCGTGGTGCGCGACGGGGCGGACGCGACGCTGGTGCTGGTGGACGACGAGACGACGACGGGCAGCACCTTCGCCGCGCTGGCCGGGGCGCTGGCCGCGCAGGGGCTGCGCTTCGGGCGGGTGGTGGCGGCGACGCTGACGGACTGGTCGGCGGGGGAGGCGGCCCGGCGGCTGCGCGTGGCCTTTCCGGGCGCGGCGGTCGAGGCCGTCTCGCTGCTGGAGGGGACGTGGCGGTGGGAGCCGGATGCGGGCGCGGCCCCGGTCGCGCCGCCCCCGCCCCTGCCCGCGCGCTGCCCCGTCTGGCATCCAGCGGCGGACCGGCCCTTCGCCGCCCCGCGCCTGGGCCTGTCGACCGAGGCCCCGCGCGAGGACGGCGCGACGCTGCTGGCGCGGCTGTACGATGCGGGCCTCGCCCCGCCCGCGCCGGGGGCGCGGGTGCTCGTGATCGGGGCGGGCGAGCACGTGTGGCAGCCCTTCCTCGTCGCCGAGGCGCTGGCGGATCGCGGGACGGAAACGAAGCTCATCGCCACGACCCGCTCGCCCGTCATGCAGGGCGCGACCATCGCCCGCAAGCTGACCTTCGCCGACCATTACGGCCTCGGCATCGCCATGTACCTGCACAATGTCGACCCCCGCGACTGGGACCGCCTGTGGCTGTTCACCGAGACCGGCATCGCGGGCATCGGCCCCGACCTGCGCCGCGCCCTGCCCCGGGCCGAGATCGTCGACGGCGACGGCGCCGTGCATCACCTCGCCTAGCCGTGGAGGCCCCATGACACCCATCGTCTTCGCCGATCTGGACGACACATTGTTTCAGACGGCCCGCAAGATGGCCGCCCCGCCCGACGCGGACCGCCGCGCCGCCCGCGCCCTGAACGGGCGGCATTCCTACATGACGGCGGCGCAGGCGCATCTGGTCGACTGGCTGGTCGCCACCACGCGCCTCGTCCCCGTCACGGCCCGCTCGTCCGAGGCGCTGGGGCGGGTGTCCCTGCCCTTCGCGGATCACCGCATCTGCGCGAACGGGGCCGTCATCCTCGGCCCCGACGGCACGCCCGACCCGGCGTGGCAGGCGCGCACGGCGGCCGTCGCCCGCGCCCGGCGCGGCACGCTGGGCGCCCTGGCGGACGCCATGGCCGCGCGCGACCGGGAGGGGGCCTTCCGCTGGTGGATCGTGGAGGAGGCGGGGCACGGCATCTACTTCTGCGTCAAGTCGAACGGCGCGGCGGCGCGGCTCGACGCGGTGGACGGTCCCCTCGCCGCCGTCGCGGGCGCGGACATGGTGCGCCACCGCAACGACAACAACCTCGCCTTCATCCCGCCCGAGCTGACCAAGGCCCACGCCGTCGCGCACCTGCTCGCCCGGCTGAACCCGGATGGCGAGGCCCCCGTCCTGGGCATGGGCGACAGCCTGACCGACCTGCCCTTCCTGCGCCTGTGCGACCTGATGGCCCTGCCCGCCCGCTCGCAGGCCGCCGCCCTCCTGCCCGGCGGCGAGGGGGAGGGCGCATGACCGGGGCGGCCCGCATCGAGAGCAGCTACGCCCCCGGGGACGTGACGATGCTCCTCAAGCGCGTGGCCCTCGCCCCGACCGGCGTGGCCGAGAAGGAGCGCCTGATCCAGAGCGGGGCCGCGCATTACTCGCAGATGATCTCCCGCGAGCGGCGGCCCGACGCGACCTACATGCGCCTCTACCGCGACGCGCTCGACCGCAGCGACGCCCGCATCGCGCACGAGATCGCCGGGCTGGCCGAGGCGATCCGGGCGCGGATCGGGACCGGGGCGCTGGACCCGCGCGTCACGCTGTGCTCGCTGGTGCGGGCGGGGCTGCCCTACGGCGTGCTGCTGCGCCGGGCGCTGGCGGCGCGGGGGGTGGATGTCGCCCATTTCGGCGTCTCGATCATCCGCGACCGGGGGCTGGACGCGGTCGCCGTCGCCCATGTCCTCGACCGCCGCCCGCGCGGGGGCGTGATCTTCGTGGACGGCTGGACGGGCAAGGGCGCGATCTCGGGCGAGCTGGACCGCTCGTGGCGGGCGCTGGCGGGCGGGGCCGCGCCGGTGCTGGCGGTGCTGGCCGATCCGGGGGGCTTCGCGGACCTGTGCGGCTCGCACGAGGACTGGCTGATCCCCTCGGGCATCCTCGGCGCGAACGTGTCGGGGCTGGTCAGCCGCTCGATCCTGAACGCGGCGGTCGTGGGGCCGGGGGACTTCCACGGCGCGGTCCCGGTCGACCACCTCGCCGATATCGACGTGTCCCGCGCCTTCGTGGACCGGGTGAGCGCGCTGATGCCCGCCGACGCGCCGGCCGCGCCGGTCGCGACACAGGCCGCCCGCGCGGCCCTGCGGCAGGGCGCGCTGGCCGCCGTCCATGCCCTCGCCGCGCGCCACGGGGCGGTGCTCAACCGCGTGAAGCCCGGCATCGCCGAGGCCACCCGCGCCGTCCTGCGCCGCCGCCCCCGCATCGTCTACATGCGCAGCAGGACCGACCCCGACCTCGCCGCCCTGTCCCACCTCTGCGCCCGCGACGGCATCGAGACGGTGGAATCCCCCCCCGATACCGGCCCCTACCGCGCCGTCACGGTGATCGAGAAGGTGGCGTAGGGTGCTTTGCCGTCTTGGCGGCGGACGTCCTGCGCTGGTCGCTACGCGCAGTGTCCGGGGTCTCGGAGAGTGGGGACAAGCCCCCCAACCCTCACACGCCGGAGACCATCACGTCGATGGCGCGGATGATGTCGTCGCGGTGGTCGGCGGCGTCGAAGCCGGTATGGCGGGCCGAGGCCTTGGGGATCGCGGCGACGAGGCGGGTGGCGAGCACGTAGGGCGCGCCGTCCACCCGGATGGTCGGGTTCAGCAGCCGCCCGGCCGGGTAGTCCGCGATCAGGGGGATCGCGACGACGGTGCGGCCGGGGGACAGGAGGTCCGATTCGACGACGACGCCCAGGCTGCCCTGCACGTCGATCACGTCGAACTGGTTCATCCGCCCCAGGCCTTGCCCAGCGGCCCGGCCACGGCCCCGGCGAAGGGATGCCCGTTCCGGTCGAGCCACGCGTCCTGCGCCGCGACGACCGGCGTGCTCTCGGCGATCCACGCCTCGCGCGCACTGCGCCGCGCCGCCGCGCAGATGGCATCGCTCGCGATGGCGGACAGGTTCAGCCCATGCGCCTTCGCACTCTCCACCGCATCCCGGTCGAGGGTCAGCGTCACGCGGGTCTTCTCGGTCACGGTCATGATGCACCTCATATCGTGCATTCCATATGCACGGTTTCGGGACGCGGGTCAAGCGTTCGGGACGGCCGCACGTGCGTCGCCACCGGACCGAAGCCCCTCCACCCCCGATCGGGTGGAGGGGCTTGGCCGCGCACGATGGCGGCCTTTTCCTAGCTAGTTCGTCGGGAAGCCCAGAACGATGCTCGCCCCGTACTCCTCGGGCGTGCCGTCATCCTTGGCGTAAGTTCCCGAGACCGTGACCTCGGCCTTGCCGAACCGTCCTTTCCAGCCGGTTTCGACTTTTGCGGCCTCGCCTTTCTTCGACAGCTTGAGGGTGGCTCCGGTCGTGTTGACACAGCCGCTCAGAACAAGAAGGGTCAGAAGACCCAAAATCGTCATTTTCATGGATACTCTCCGGTTTGGGGTTTGGGGCGCCCTGACCGGAATATTCTCGCTCGTACCGCAGAGATAAATTCGTGATGATCTTGTAACGATGCAGTTAAATCGCGCTTTTCGTACCAAAAGTCCTGTAATCGCACACGCATTCCCGGGCTTCATGCCAGATAATCTGTATAGTAAACTTGATACACTTGGCGACAATGACGTCCGAGCGTTCGTTCGCGAATTGACTGTGCCACACGATATGAGACCTTGTCCCCCAGCAAATAGACAAAGGGAGACACACATGAAAACCGCCAAGGAAAAAGCCCTGAGAGTGGCGCACAATTACACCGAGATCACCAAGGCACCGTCCATCATCTTCGCCGCCGAGATCGCCATCCTCGTCGGCAAGCGCCTGTTCAACGACGGCCGTTTCGAACCGTTGATCGCGGAGTACGAAGCCGCTCTCGAAGAGTCGCGCGGCACCGAGGCGTGCACCGCACGCATCCGGACGGCGATCATCAGGCTCGGTACGGAGGTCAGCAGGAACCTCGACATGCTGGCCAGCCTCAAGCCGCCCCTCTTCAACGCCATGGATACGAATAAAATCCCCACCCAGAAAGCGGCCTTCGTCCGCATCTCGACTCCGAACGGGCATCGTTTCGTGTCGGAGGTCTTCCAGCGCGGTATCGAGATTTGGCTGGACTACGAGGAGAAATACCATTCGAGGCGCCAGATGACCGATATCATGTTCTCGACGGACAAGACCGACAATGCCGGACAGACGAGCGTGCAGGCGCTGGCCGATGCCGCCGGCTCGCTGAACATCATCGCCTGCCACCGCGACGGGGAGAGTGCGAACGCGCCCCTGCGCTACGAGATGACCGAACACGGGCACGAGCTGATGCTCCGGGTGACCGAACGCGCGGCCATCTACTGCGCCCCGCACTTCACCGCCATCCGCGAGAAGTGCAAGGGTTTCGCCAGCAGCCTGCCGCGCTTCTTCCGGGCGCTTCGGGTGTCGCTGGGGCTGGCGGCGGCGGGCGTCGCGCTGACGGTAGCGCTGGCCAGCATCCCGGACGGCGCGCCCTTCTCCGTCGCCTCCGCCGAAGGGCAGGCCGGAAGCTCGGGCAAGGTCCTGGAAATGCAGGTCGCCTCTGCCGAGGGGCAGGCCGGAAGCTCGGGCAAGGTCCTGGGCATGGAGGCTTGATGCGATCACGCATCGCGCGGTCATGAAGAGCCGGCATCCGCATCGCTGCGGGTGCCGGTCCGATTCGTGCTACGTCCCCCGCCCGCCGCGTCGGGGGACGCTCATCGTCCGGTCGCTGACGCCGGATGCAGGCGCGGGGCGGCGTCGAGGAGCATTTTCGTGTACGGGTCGCGCGGGGCGGCGAAGAGGGCGATGGTGTCCTGTTCCTCGACGAGCTTGCCGTGCTGGAGCACCCCGATGCGCCGGGCCATGGTCGCCACCACCGCGAGGTCATGGGTGATGAACAGGTAGGTCAGCCCCAGTTCGCGCTGCAGCCGCTTAAGCAGGTTCAGCACCTGCGCCTGCACCGACACGTCGAGCGCCGAGGTCGGCTCGTCGCAGATGATGAAATCCGGCTCGGAGGCGAGCGCCCGGGCGATGGAGATGCGCTGCCGCTGGCCGCCGCTGAACTCGTGCGGAAAGCGCCGGGCGTCGGTCTCGGACAGACCCACCTGTTCGAGCAGTTCGGCCACCCGCGCCGTCTCGCGCCCCGCCGCCAGCCCGAAGGCGTGGAGCGGCTCGGCGAGGATCGCGCCGACGCGCCAGCGCGGGTTGAGGCTCGCATAGGGGCTTTGGAACACCATCTGGATGCGCCGGCGCAGGGCCGTGCGCGTGGCCGGGTCGAGGGCCGGATCGTTCAGGTTGGTCCCGTCGATGGTGATGGTTCCCGCGCTGGGGGCCAGGAGGCCGACGGCCATGCGCGCGATGGTCGATTTGCCCGACCCGGATTCGCCCACGAGCGCGTAGGTCGTGCCCTTCTCGATGGAGAAGCTCACGTCGTCCACCGCCGTCAGGATGCGCTTCTTGCGGAAGGTCAGCATCCGCACGACCCACGGGTCCGACAGGTCGAAGCGGCGGGTCAGGCCCCGGGCCTCGACGATGCTCATGCGCCCTCCTCCGCCAGCAGCCAGCACGCCGCCCTGCCCTCCAGCATCGGCGGACGCTCCCGGCGGCATCGTTCCATCGCGTGCGCGCAGCGCGGGTGGAAGGCGCAGCCGGGCGGGATGGCGTCGAGCCGGGGCATGGAGCCGGGGATCTGGTACAGCTCCCCGTCCTGCGCCGCGTCCTCCACCGTCGGGGTCGAGGCGATCAGCCCCTGTGCGTAGGGGTGACGCGGGTTGGATATCACGTCCGCCGTCGGCCCGATCTCGGCCAGCCGCCCGGCATAGAGCACCGCCACCCGGTCCGTCGTCTCGGCGATGACGCCCATGTCGTGCGTCACGAGGATGACCGAGGCCCCCCGCTCGGCGCAGATGCGCTTGAGCACGCCGAGCACCTGCGCCTGGATCGAGACGTCGAGCGCCGTGGTCGGCTCGTCGGCGATGACCAGCTCCGGCTCGGCGGCCAGCGCGAGGGCGATGACGACGCGCTGGCGCATCCCGCCGGAGAATTCGTGCGGATAGGCGTCGAGCCGCCCCGGATCGAGACCGACCTCCTCCAGCGACCGCGCCGCGCGCTTGCGCGCCTCCGCCGCGCCGACGTCCAGGTGCAGGCGGATGGTCTCGGCGAGCTGGTCGCCGATGCGCTTGAGCGGGTTGAGGCTGGTCAGCGGGTCCTGGAAGACCATGCCGATATGCTTGCCGCGCAGGGCCGCGGCGTCCTTGCCGATCACCGTGCCGTCGAAGACGACCTCGCCCCCCGCGATGCGCCCCGGCGGGTCGATCAGGCCGATGATCGCCGCCCCGGTCATCGACTTGCCCGCCCCGGACTCCCCGACGAACCCGAGGATCTCGCCCCGCTCGACCGTGAAGGACACGTCGTCCACCGGCGTCAGCACGCCCCGGCGCGTCGGGAACTCGACGCGCAGGTTGCGCACCTCCAGAAGCGGCGCGGCGCTCATTTGAGCCTCGGGTTGAGCGTGTCGCGCAGCCAGTCGCCGAGGAGGTTGACCGACAGGGCCAGCATCAGCAGCGTCGCGGCCGGAAAGAGGAGAATCCACCACTCGCCCGAGAACAGGTAGTCCTGCCCGATGTTGATGAGGGTGCCGAGGCTTGGCTCCGTCGGCGGCGCGCCCACGCCGAGGAAGGACAGCGTCGCCTCGGCGATGATGGCGAGCGCCAGCGTGATGGTCGCGATGACGAGGACCGGCCCCAGCACGTTGGGCAGGATGTGCCGGCGCATGATCTGCCCCGGTCCCAGCCCGATGAGGCGCGCGGCGGCCACGTATTCCTTCTCCTTCTCGACCATGGTCGCCCCGCGCACCGTGCGCGCGAACTGCACCCATTCCGAGAGGCCGATGCTGACGATCAGGACCGCGATGGCCAGCTCGTCCCGCTGGGCGGGGGGCAGGATGCCGCGCGTGACGCCGAAGATCAGCATCGCGATCAGGATCGAGGGGAACGTCACCTGGATATCGGCGATGCGCATGATGATCGTATCGACCCAGCCCCCCGCATACCCCGCCAGCAGCCCCAGCGAGACCCCCAGCGTCATCGCCAGCAGCACGGCGGACGCCCCCACGAAGAGCGAGACGCGCAGGCCGTAGAGGATGGCCGAGAACAGGTCGCGCCCCTGGTCGTCCGTCCCGAGCCAGAACGTCTCGCCCGTGAACTCGTTGGGCGTCATGGGCGGCGTGAACCCGTTCATCAGGTCCAGCCCCGCCGGGTCGAACGGATCGGTCGGCGCGATCACCCCCGCGAGGACGGCGCTGAGCACCATCACCACCACCACCGCGAAGGACACGATGGTCACCGGCGAGCGGGAGAAGTCGTACAGGAAATCGGATTGCAGGAAGCGTTTCATCG
>JAHDDY010000049.1:15688-18641 GCA_020629115.1 Paracoccaceae bacterium
GCCCCCCGCTTCAGCCCGTCGCGGATGCGCGGGTCGATGACGAGGTAGGTCAGGTCCACGATCAGGTTGAGCAGCACGAACAGCGTCCCCACCAGCAGCAGGTACGCGCTCATCACGGGAATGTCGACGAAGTACACCGCGTTGATGAACATCAGCCCCACCCCCGGCCACTGGAACACCGTCTCCGTCACGATGGCGAAGGCGACGATGAGGCCCAGCTGCAACCCCGCGATGGTGATGACCGGGACCAGCGTGTTGCGCAGGGCATGGCCGAAATTGACCATCCGGTCCGGCAGGCCCCGCGCCCGGGCGAAGCGGATGAAGTCCTGGCGCAGCACCTCCAGCATCTCGGCCCGCACCAGGCGCATGATCAGCGTCATCTGGTAGAGGCCGAGCGTGACGGTCGGCAGGACCAGCGATTTCAGGCCCGAGACGGTCAGGAACCCGGTGCTCCACCACCCCAGATCGACCGTGTCCCCCCGCCCGAAGGAGGGCAGCCACCCCAGCTCGACCGCGAAGATCCAGATCAGCAGCACCCCGATCAGGAAAGTCGGCAGCGACACGCCGATGAGCGAGCCGGACAGCACGAGCTGCGCCAGCCAGCCCCGCCGGTTGATCGCGGTGTAGATGCCCAGCACCACCCCCAGCACGAAGGCGAAGACCGCCGAGGCGAAGGCCAGTTCCAGCGTCGCGGGCAGGCGCTGGAGGATCAGGTCGGCCACCGGCTGGCCCGTCCGGTAGGACAGCCCGAAATCGAAGTTCAGCGCATCGCCGACGAAGCCGAGATACTGTTCGTAGAACGGCTCGTTCAGGCCCAGCCGCTCGCGCAGCTCGGCCCGGTCGGCCACGGTCGCCTCCTGCCCCAGCAGGTTCTCCACCGGGTCCCCCACGTAGCGGAAGATCGAGAAGGAGATCAGCGCCACGAGCGCGAGCACGAAGACGGATTGGGCCAGACGGCGCAGGACGATGAGGAGCATGGGGGATGCCGGATCGCTCCGGCCCGGGGGATTGCGGTGGCCGCCCCGCGCGCTGTCATGGTCGGACTTGTTCCGACCATCCATCTCTCCGCCCTTGCAATCGCTCGGACTGAGAGATGGACCCTCGGGTCAGGCCCGAGGGTGACGGCTTCGTGCGGCGGCGGTCAACGCAGCCCTCCCGGGCCGGAGCGGCTTTCTCAGTTGAAGGTCATGAACTTGAAATGCGGCTGGTCTTCCGGCTGCACGTCGAAGTCGATGCCGTCCTTCATGCCCCAGTTCAGCACCTGGTTGTGCACCGGCAGGTAGATCTGCGCCTCCTGCACGGCCGCCCAGATATCGGCGATGGTCGCGTCGCGGGCGTCCAGGTCGGTCTCGGATTCGAGGCTGACGATCATGGCGTCCACATCCGCGTCCGAGAAGCCGGTATTGTTCCACGAGCCGCGGTCGTCGGTCGTGGTGTGGACCAGGAAGTTGAAGATGTAGTGGCTGTCGAAGGTCGGCACGCCCCAGCCGAGCATGTAGAAGTCCGTGGTCTTGTTCTGGATCAGCGGGAAGTGCTGCGCCTTGGGCTTGGAATCGAGGTTCACCGTGATGCCGATGCGGCCCAGCATCCCGACAACGGCCTGGCAGATGGCCTCGTCGTTCACGTAGCGGTCGTTCGGGCAGTCGAGCGTCGCGGTGAAGCCGTCGGCGTAGCCCGCCTCCTCCATCATCTTCTGCGCCGCCTCGATGCCGCCCGGCTGCACCGCGTTCAGCTCCTCGGTCCAGCCGTTGACGAAGGGGGGCATGATGACGTTGGTCGGGTCGGACTGGCCGCGCATCACGACGCGCTGGATGGCGTCGCGGTTGATGGCCATGTTCATGGCCCGGCGCACGCGCACGTCGGCGAAGGGGTTCTTGCCCTCCACGTCGTCGCTCTCGATATCGTCGGCGGCCGTGTTCATGCCGAAGAAGATCACGCGGTTCTGGGCGGCCTTGACCACCTTCAGCCCGTCGGCCTCGTCCACGCGCTTCAGGTCCTGCACCGGCACGTCCTGGATGAAGTCCACCTCGCCCGAGAGCAGCGCGGCCACGCGGGTCGCCGCCGACTGGATGGGCGTGTAGACGATCTCCGTCACCTCCATGGGAAATTCGTCCATGCCCCAGTAGTCGGGGTTCTGCTTGAGGACCGTCTTCTCGTCCACCGCCCGGCTGTCGAGGACGAAGGCGCCCGTGCCATTGGTGTTGGACGCCGCGAAGGTCGTCTCGCCGTTCGCGATGTCCTGGGGCGCGCCGATATCGTTCTCCTCGGTCCAGTCGCTGTCCATGATGAACAGGTTGGTGAGGTTGTTGACCAGCAGCGGGTTCGGGCCGTTCGTCTCGAAATCGACCGTCAGGTCGTCGACCTTGCGCACTTCCTTGACGGAGGTCAGCAGCTCCTTCATCGCGCTGGTCGGCATCATGGCGCGTTCCATGGAATAGACCACGTCGTCGGCGGTGAAGTCGTTGCCGTTATGGAATTTCACGCCCTCGCGCAGGGTGAAGCGCCAGACGTTGGGGTTATCCTCCAGCGCCTCCCAGCCGGTGGCGAGCGCGGGGATGATCTGTCCGGTCATGTCGCGCTGCAGCAGCGGCTCGTAGATCTGGTGGGCGAGGGTGTGGGTCGGCCCCTCGTTCTGGGCGTGCGGGTCGAGGGTGAGCGAATCGCCCGCGCGCGCCCAGTTGAGCGTTTCCGCGCTGACCTGCGTCGCGCCGAGGGCGAGGGCGAGGCCCATGGCGACGGTGTTGAGAAGCTTGCCGGACATCGTTTGGAGTTCTCCCGAATGGTATGCGCCGCCGTGCCGTGGCGGTGTCTTGCAACGGAGTGTGGTCAATCGCAAGCCATCCGTCAAACGCCGATGCACCGCCGCGGGGGTAATCGTTCGAAACCCTTTTCCGGTTTCGGGCGCGGGGGACGATGCCGACGATCACCGACGGCACCCGTTCCTTCCCTCCCC
>JAHDDY010000049.1:18741-23395 GCA_020629115.1 Paracoccaceae bacterium
TCCGACAGGGCCTTGCGAAAGGCGGCGATGGCCTTTTCCAGGCGATCCTTCGACACTGCCGTGTAATCCTGCGGGCCGGTGATGCGGCATTCGCCGCGGCGGGCGGTGATCTTCATGTCGTCCATGTGGAACTCGAACTTCTGCTTCGGCGCGCGCGGGGTCGCCGGGGCCTTCGGCGCGCCGCCCTCCCCCGCCCGACGCAGGATCGCGTTCTGCGCCTCCGCATCCGCCGCTCCGGCTAGCGCGGCGCGCAGCTCCTCGGCCATCTCGGGCGCGGCGCGCAGGGCGCGGGCCGCCTCCACCCCAAGGTTGCGCGGGATCGCCTTCGGCCAGCCGAGCACATCCCCGAGCGTCTCAAGCAGCAGCACGAAGGAGCGGATGTAGGAGCGCTTGACCTTGTGCAGCGACGCGTAGAGCCGTCCCACCATCGCCCCCGCCTCCTCGCCCTCGAAGGCCGGGTCGGCGGCCGCCGCGATGGCGAGCTGGGCCATCTCCGCGAAGGTCAGGTCCTCGCGGATGACGTTCTCCTCGACCATGTCGAGATAGCGGGCGAGGCGGTCTTCCTCCTCCCCCGCGATGCGCGCCGTGATGGTGGCGTAGGCGTCGTCTCCCGTCTCCTCGCGCAATTGGCGCAGGGCGTGCAGCCGCCGCCAGCCGGAGACGAGCTGGTACGCGCCCTCCCCGTCCCGGTACACCTCGACCGGCTCGCGCTGGCCGCGCGCGCGGATCGACGCCTTCAGCTCGTCCATCTCGTCGGCGGTGGCCACGTCGTCGAGGTCGAGCCGGTCGCGGGGCAGGTCGTCGGTGCGGATCGCGTCGAGGGGCAGGGCGGTCAGCACGTGCCCCGCGTCGAGGGCGGCGCGGTAGGTCTTGGCGTCGGCGGCATTGCGGCGGCGCTGCTCGATCTTTTCCTCCGTGGCCGAGCCGACGGTCTGTGCCGTGTCGCGGATGGCGACGCCCATGGGGCCGGGCTTGCGGGGACGGCGGGGGGCGGGGTCCTCGGGCGCCTCGATCCCGAACTTGTTGCGGCGGCTCATCGCTCTCTCTCCATCACGTCCGGGTTGGCCCGCCAGGCGCGGAGCGCCGTCTCCTTCATCTCGGCATAGGCCTGGTCGAAGGACAGCCGCGCCCGCTTCCAGGTCTCGCGCGTCATCAGGCGGTAGTCCTGCTCGTAGATCGAGCGCTGGAAGCGGCCCGACTGCTCGACCGCGCGGGTCATCTCGACGGGGTGGTCGCACACGTCGTCGCCGAACACGTTGCGGAAGGCGGCCATCATCGCGACGTGCAGCGGGTTCGTCCCCTCGAACCGTGTCATGAGGATGCGGATGTCGAGGAAGCTCTTGGGCAGGTCGATCCCCGCCTCGGCCGCCACCGCGCCGAAGCCGGCGGAGATATCCTCGATGGCATCGCCGAGCTGGCCGAGGAAGCTGGTGGTGGAATCGTATTCCCAGTAGCCGGGGCCGGAGGGGATGTAGAGGATATCGGCGGCGAAGGCCGCGTTGAGTGACTGGTACCCGATGGCCGGCGGGCAATCGAAGACGATGAAATCGTACTGGTCGTCCGGCAGCTCGTCGAGATAGCGCGCCACGCAGCCGAAGAAGCTCCAGGCCTTGTGCAGCGCGCGGTACTGGGCCGAGGCGAATTCCACGAAGGCGGCGTTGGCGCAGGAGGGCACGATATCGATGGTCGGCCAGCAGGTCGGCTGGATGAAGTCCTGGAACCGCTGCGCGCCGATGGACTGCACGTCGGCGGGCAATTCGTCCGAGGACGGGTAGGGGCAGTCGTCGGGGTCGTCGTAGCCGGCGGTGATGCGGTCGGCCTCGCGGCAGAGGTCGCGGCACATGATGCCCCAGACGGTATGCTCCTCGCGCACCTCCGTCAGGCCCATGGCGTGGGTCATGGTCGCCTGGGGGTCGAAGTCGACCACCAGCACGCGGTAGCCGTCGAGGGCGGCGGCATTGGCGAGGTGCTGCGCGACCACCGTCTTGCCGACCCCGCCCTTGAAGTTCGACACCGCGACCCGCATCGCCCGCCCCGGCGGGCGCTCCGGCATCAGGCGGCGGCCCTTGAAGCTGAGATGCCGGCGCAGGGTGTTGATGTCCTCCAGCTCGAACCACCGCTGGCGACCGTCCTCCTCGACCTCGCCCTGGGGCAGGTGGGGCATGTCCGCGATCTTCTTGCGCAACGTGTCGGCGGGCATGGGGAACATGAACTGGCTCATCTCCCAGATGGAGAAGGGGCGCAGGGTCTTGACCTCCTCGGGGGAGAAGGTCGCCCGGCGGACCGCTTGCTGCTGCGCGAGGCTGCGCTCGTTCATGTCCAGCAGATCGTTTCCTTGACGCACGGTGGTTTCCTGTAGCTGATTATCCTGTCCGAAATAGCGAGAGTACATGATTCGCGAAATTTCGGAACGCGAAAGCCGAAAATAAGCGATTTTTCGGTTTCTCGGTCATCATCGCACGCTTGTATCCCCTTTTTCGAAATATCTTGACAAAAGAGGGGATTTTAACCGCTCATGCGGGTAGCCGGGGGATCCGCCCCCGGGCGAGTCGCCGCCGTGCGGGAGAGATGGCCGACCGATAAACGAAAACCCCCGAAGCGGGTGGCTCCGAGGGCTTTGCGATGGCCCGGCCTTTGGCGAGGTCGAACCGTGGTCCGTGCTGGTCACGATTGTTCATCGCGAAACCCCGGCGAAGTCAAGCGAAAAGCGCGATTCGCGCCACGGGAGACGTGCGTCGAGCGGCATCCGTCGCCGCGCTATCGTCATCGCCGGACTTGATCCGGCAATGACGATGGTGCGTGCCTCGACATCCGCGCCCCATGGCCTGCCACCTGCCTCACAGAGAGAGAGCAGGACCGATGTCCCCTACCCGAACCCCGCCCCCGTGCCTCGTCACCGTCGAAGCGCGCAACGCCCTGCGGGCCGAGACCTTCCGCCGCCTGCCCGAGGCCCTGCCCCTGTGGCGATTCCGCGAGGTGCTGACGCAGCTCGGCGCGGAGCTGGGCCTGTCGGGCGGGGCGACGGTCTACGCGCTCGACCTGATGGGTCTCCTGACCGAGGCCGACTGGCGCGGCGACGGGCGGCCCGTGACCTTCCACTCCCTGCGCGCCTATGCGGCCCGGGTGGGTCGGTCGGAGCGGACGCTGTGCAACTGGGAGCGCCAGCTCATCGCCGCGGGCCTCGTCCATCGCACCGCGCGCCACGCCCGCCGCCATGGGGGCGGGGGCGACGAGAGACGACGGACGGGGCTGGACTGGCGCTCCTTCGGCGTGCTGCTGCCCGAGCTGCTGGCGCGGCTGGATGCGCGCCGGGCCGCCGATGCCCGCCGCCGCGACCTGGAGACCCGCATCCGGGCCGAGCGCCGCCTGCTGCTCGATCTGGCGGCAGGGGAGGGCGGCGCGAGCGCCCTGCGCGCGCGACTGGCGGAGATGGGGGTGATGCCCCTGCGCGGCGGCACGGACGCCCCCGACCTCGAACGCCGCCTCGCCGCCCTGACCCTGATGCGGGCGCAGGCGGTGGAAGCGTCCGCCGCCGTGCAACCGGAGCCGTCCGTCCCGGTGGACAACCCGCCTGCCTGCGCACAGGCGACCGACCTGTCGGAAAATCCATGCCCTCGCATAGAGATTACACTTCATTCCTCCTGTCCTACGGACATACGTAGGCGAGCCGGGAAAGAGAGCGCGGGAAACACCGGGCGCAGCGACGACGGGATCGGCCTGGAGAGGCTGTGGCAGGCCGCGCCGGCGCGGTGGCGGACGATGCTGGGGAGCGATGTGCCGCTCTCCTGGCCCGTGCTGGTCGAGATCGCCGACCACCGGGCGCGTGAGCTGGACGTCGCGCCGCGTACCTGGATGCAGGCCGTGCGGAGCCTCGGGGCGAGCGAGGCGACGCTGGCGCTCCTGGTGCTGGACCGCAACCGCGACCATCCCGCGCGTCCCGTGCGCAATGTCGGGGCGGCGCTGGCGGGGATGCTGAGGCGGGCAGGGCAGGGCGAGCTGAACCTCGCCGCCTCGCTCCACGGGATCGTCGCGCGGGCCGAGAGGCAGGGCTACTTGCGACCCGCCTGCCAGTTCAGGCCCCAGCCATAGGCGTCGTCCATGTGCGGATGGCCGGGGAAGAAGGCGACCTCGCGGCTCACCTCGATCCGCCCGTCCGCGTTGCGCAGCATCGCAACCGCGCACATGCGCTCGCGCGAGCCGACATCGTTCATGCGGACCTCGACCTCGGGCTGGCCCGGCACCATCAGGCGGACCACGCCGTCGGTCTCGCGCCAGTCGGCGACGCCCTCGTAGATGAAGGCGTAGATCAGGATGCGCTCGATCCGCGACCACGCATCGCCGTCGATCTCCAGCCATTCGCCGCCCTCGACGCTGCCGGTGCGGTCGTCGGCGTCGAGCGTCACGAAGGGAAAGCCGTCGAGCCGCCCGAAGGCGTTGCCGAGGGCCTGCACGGCGGTGCGGTTACCGTCCTTTCCCTCGACGAAGGCGCCGAGATCGAGGTCGATGCCGGTCTTGCCGAGGCCGAACAGACCGCCGCTCTTCCTGCGGTTCCAGTCGAGGTTGACGCGGATGCGCCCGAAGCGGCCGTCATCCTTCCGGAGGGAGACGGTCTTGTCCTGCTTGGTGAGCGAGACCTTGGACAGGTCGATGCGCG
>JAHDDY010000049.1:23495-28204 GCA_020629115.1 Paracoccaceae bacterium
GCCACGTCGACGCCGAAATGCTCGGCCAGCCTCTGCAATCCGCCGTCGAAGCCCTGCGACACGTTGCGGATCTTCCATTGGCCACCCCGCCTGTACAGCTCGCACAGGATCAGCGCGGCCTCCGAACGCCCGGCCGTCTCGACGGTCAGGCGCGGCCCGCCGGCGACGAAGACGGTCAGCGGCCCGCCCGCGCCCGAGAAGGCCCCCCCGCCCTCCATCGTCGCCGTCACCACGATCTTCTCGATGGCCGGGTCGGCCTTCGCCAGATCGACCTTGAAGCGCGCGTTGCCCTGCGCGGCGGTCAGGGCGAGGGTGCCATTGCCGATCTCGGGCTGGTTGAAGAAGCACATGTCCCCGTCGCCGCGCACCTTGTTGTCCGCATAAAGCTGGAGCGCGGTCACGTCGATGCCCGGGCCGGGCGGCAGGTCCACGTCGAGCGCGAAGGCCGGCGCGGGCAGCGGGGCATTGGCCCCCATGGCGAGATCGGTCATCGGGGTGCTCCTGGTCGGGGGATGGATGCGTCCCTGGCCCCGGATGGTGGCAGCGTCTCGAAGACCGTCACCCTCGGAACGAGCCCGAGGGTGACCGATCCTGCATCGGTCGAGACCGCCCCCCGCATGCGGGCCGGGGGCAGCGTGTCAGATGTTGACGCCGTGGCTGGCGGCGAGCGGGCCGAGGCCGCCCTCGAAGCCCGCGCCGACGGCCTTGAACTTCCACTCGTCGTTGTGGCGGTAGACCTCGCCGAAGATCAGCGCCGTCTCGACGGAATAGTCCTCCGACAGGTCGTAGCGTGCCAGTTCCGTGCCGCCGTCGGCGTTGACGACGCGCATGAAGGCGTTGGAGACCTGGCCGAAGTTCTGGTTGCGCGTGCCGCCCTCGTGGATGGTGACGGCGAAGACCAGCTTCTTCACGTCCGCCGAGACCTTGCCGAGGTCGATGGTGACCTGCTCGTCGTCGCCCTCGCCCTCGCCGGAGCGGTTGTCGCCGAGGTGCTCGACCGAGCCGTCGCTGCTCTTCTTGTTGTTGTAGAAGATGAAATCGGTGTCCGCGCGGACCTTGCCGTTCTCGCCGCAGATGAAGACCGAGGCGTCGAGGTCGAATTCCGCGCCGTCGGTGGCGCGCGGGTCCCAGCCGAGGCCGACGATGACGTTGTTGAGGCCCGGGGCCTCCTTGCTGAGCGAGACGTTGCCGCCCTTCGAGAGTGAGACTGCCATGGAGGGTTCTCCTTGATGGTGGGTTGAGGGGAGGAAGCGGCGCGGCCGGGCGGGCCGCGCCGGAGGTCAGAGCAGGTACTGCGCCCCGACGAAGAGCACGTAGCCCGCCGCCATGGCCGCCCCCGCGATGCGCCCGATCCGCCCGGTGAACAGGAGGAACGCGGCGAAGAGCAGGGTGACGGCCACCACGACCGGCAGGTCGACGGCGACGAACCGCCCGTCGATGAACAGCGGCCTCGCGATGGCGGCGAAGGCCATGACCGACAGGATGTTGAAGATGTTCGAGCCGATGATGCCGCCGACGATCATGTCCGACTGCCCCTTGCGCGCCGCCGCCACGCAGGCGGTCAGCTCGGGCAGCGAGGTGCCGAAGGCGATCAGCGTCATGCCGATCACCGCCTCGGGCACGCCGAGGGCGACGCCCCCTGCGACCGCGCCCTGCACCAGGATCTCCGATCCCACGAGCAGGGTGACGATGCCGACCGCCAGCATGATGGCCGGGTGCGGCCCGTCGCCGCCCGCCTCGCCGTCGATCTCGTCCACATCGAGCTTGGAGGCCCGGTACTGGTAGACGATGTAGCCCACGATCGCCGCCACCATCGCGATGCCGCCCCAGCGGGGCAGGATGCCGGAGAGGATGGCGACGCTCATGGCGGCGGTCGCGCCGAGCATCACGATCGCGTCGACCCGCACCTCGGCCCGGTCGAAGGCGATGGGGGCGATCATCGCCGCCACCGCCACGACCAGCAGCACGTTCGCGATGTTCGAGCCGATCACGTTGCCGACCGAGATGCCGGGAAAGCCCGACAGGTTGGCGTTGACCGAGGTGAACAGCTCCGGCGCGGAGGTGCCGAAGGCGACGATGGTCGCGGCGATGAACAGCTTCGACAGGCCCGACCGCTCGGCGATGGCGACCGCGTTGTCGATGGTCCAGTCCCCGCCCTTCACGAGCAGGTAGACGCCGAACGCGATGGCGCCGAGGGCGATGACCGCGAGTTGATAGCTTTCCAGCGAGTGCATGGCGATCCTATGTCGCGGTCACGGGGAGGGGCGGGGGGACGCGGCGGCTCACAGGTCGAAGTCGCCGGGGTTCAGGCCCAGTTCGGTCGCGATCTCGCGCACCATGGCCTTCTCGTCGTCGTCGAAGGTGCCATCCGCCGCGCCGATGGCGCAGACGACGCGGACCAGCAGGCGCGCCTGCTCCTCGTTGCCCTTGACCTTCGAGATGGTCTTGAGCGCGGAGGCCTTGCCGATGGCGTGGTCGAACTCGAAGTCGCCGACGGTCTTGTTGAAGACCTCGATCACCTGGCGCATGTCGAAATGCTGCAATTCCTCGGCGCGGCCGATGAAGCCGGCCATCTTCTGCTTCTCGGAGCTGTCGATGGAGCCGTCGGCGGCGGCCACGAGGGCGCAGCCGCTGACCACCGCCTCCATGAAGGCGCGGTTCTTGAACTTGGACACCTCGGCCGCCATCTTCGAGCGGGCCTGTTCGGTGTTCTGCTTGAGCCAGTTGAGCATGGTATCTCCTCTATGTTCTACAGGACCGCTTGGGCGCTTGCGGCGAGATCCTGGGCGGTCCGTCCGTCCGTGGGATTGCCGTGGGCCGTCATCTGCCATCCCGACGCCGTCTTTTCCATCGACGCCATGACGACCCCCGTGTGCCGGCCCTTCTCCGTCAGGGTGTACCGGCAGATTTCGGTATTGCGGGCCTGATCCACAAGGCGCGCGAAGGCATTTTCCACCTCGTCGAAGGTCTGGCCGCGAAAGCTGTTGACCGTGAAGACCAGATATTTGACCTGAGCGGGCAGGGCGGCGAGGTCCACGTGGATCATCTCGTCGTCGCCATCGCCCTCGCCGGTGAGGTTGTCGCCGCTGTGGCGGATCGAGCCGTCCTTGGAGGCGAGCTGCTGGAACCAGACCACGTCGACGGCCTTGCGGTTCTCGTCGAACAGGATGACGGAGGCGTCGAGGTCGATGGAATCGGCCCCGCCCCCGCCCAGCAGGCCGCTGAGAAAGCCCTTCTTCTTCGCCGGTTGCGCCGGGTCCCAGCCGCAGCCCATGAAGATCTTGGACAGGCCGGTGTCCTTTTCGAGGGAGAGGGTCTGGCCCTTGGAAAGCGATACGCTCATCGGGTGTCTTCCTGTTGCGGTTGATCGGGGAGGGCGGGGCGCAGGCCCCGCATGATCGTGTCGTAGGCGTGGTTGAAATCGGCTACGTGCCGGTGGCCGATCTCGATCATCTCGGGGGGCAGGCCGCGCGCGACGAGGATGTCGGGGTGGTTCTCGCGCATGAAGGCCCGGCGGGCCGCCTTCAGCGTCCCGGCATCCGCGTCGGGGGGCACGCCGACGATGGCGAAGGGGTCGTGCGCGCCCGTCACGTGGCGCGCGCGCAGGCGGTCGTAGGCGGCGGGCGCGATGCCGAAGATATCGGCCACGACGCGCAGGAAATCGTCCTCCAGCGGGTGGAACGCGTCGTCGGCCATGGCGATCTGGAACAACCCGTCCAGCACGTGCCCGCGCAGCATCGCGCCGTTCTCCGAGCGGTCGAGCGCGCGGTCCATCTGCCGGGCATAGGTCTCGTAGCCGGTCGTCTCCTGCCGGCACAGGTCGTAGACCCGGGCGGCGTTCTCCTCCTCGCCGGGCGGGATCTCGAAGATGCGGCGGAAGGCGCGCACCTCGTCGCGCGTGACCCGCCCGTCCGCCTTGGCCAGCTTGGCCGCCAGCGCGATGAAGGCGATGGAGAAGGCGACGCCGTCCACCCCGTCCTGCGGCTCGAACAGCGCGCGCACGGCCCGGCTTCCGGCCTCCAGATAGGCGAGGAGGCGGTCCCACAGCGACGGGGAGGGGAGGGCGGCGGCGCTCATCCGGCGGCCTCGTGCGGGGCGGGCGGTGCCGCGCGCTCGCCCGCGACGCCGAAGGCCGCCGCCCGCGCCAGGATGCGCCGCGCCCAGGGCCGGTGCGTCGACGGCTCGCACATCACGCCGCCGATCCGGAAGACGGCCCGCGCATCCGCGTCGAGGATGGCCCGGGCCTGGCGCAGGTCGTCCGCGCTCACCCGGAACGCCTCCTGGATCACGGGCACCTGGACGGGGTGGATGGCCGTCTTCGACACGAACCCCGCCGCCACGTCGCGCACCAGCTCGCGCCGCAGCGTGCCCAGATCCTCGATCACGTCGTAGACCGGGGCGGCGACCGGATAGCCCGAGGCCGTCAGGATCGAGGAGGCCATGGACAGCACCCAGGCCAGCGGTCCCTCCCACGCCGTCACCCCCGCCTCCCGCCGCAGCGCCAGCGCCCCGAGCAGGTCGTTGCCGCCCAGCCGGATCGCCGCGATACGCCCCGCATCGTGCGCCGCCAGCGCATCGCGCAGGGCGACGACGCGGGCGGGGTCGAAGAATTCCGTATCCTCGACGGTGGGCATGATCCGCAGGTCCGCCTCGCCGGCCAGCGCCATCCACGGCGCGACCGCGTCCACCCCGATCTTGGGCGCGACGAA
>JAHDDY010000050.1:0-6254 GCA_020629115.1 Paracoccaceae bacterium
CCCCGATCAGGTCGACGCGCTGAAATCGGACAAGCCGTTCGTGCAGGAATGCAAGGGGAAATAGGGATGTTCAAGTTTTCGCAGAAGCAGTTCGAAGATTTCGATGCGATAGCGCTTGAGGCGTATCTTTCGGATCTTCGCGCGTTTCTCGACGATCACTATGGGGATGTGCTCCCGATGAACCGCGATGCGTTGTTTTCGGCCTGTCGCAACGATTGCGAGGCTCTCGGGATCGAAACGGAGTATGGCCTACATGCCTATTTCGTCTTGTCCTTCCACGGGGAGGCGTCTCTTCATGAGGAAGAAGAATATGCCACCCTCCACGGCAAATTTCTTCGTTGCTACGGCGATCCGGAAATCCTGCCCATCACGCTCTATGAGAAGGCATACGAATAATGTGGTGGGAGGCGGTCAAGCAACTCGTCCGTCTGCTGCTCCGCAAGGGAGGCGGTAGAAAGCTTCCGCCGAAGCAGACGCCGCCAAGGACGAAGCCGACCTGCAAGGGAAAATGCGACTCAAAGCCCAATCCCTACAGGAACCAGACAAGAGAGCAGAATCTGAAATCAAAAGCGTCTCAGGAAAAGCGGATTGCGGAGCATCAAAAGAAACTCGAAGAGTACAAGAGAAATCCACAGCAGTATGACAACAAGGGGATATATAGAAATGCTCCAAGCCAAGAAATAAGAGACAAGATATATCGTGGCCGCATAGAGGCCCTGCAAAAGCAAATCGAAAAACAAGAAGGTGAACTTCGAAAAATTATCGAAGCATTGGGGAATTGAAATGTCCGATAACACGATCAAAATCAGCGTCCTTGCCGCGCTTCTTGATAGGATTGCCGATCATTACGCCGAGCGGGGGGTGCTGGAACTGGATACGGGGCCGCACGATGCCTATCGTGCCGTCGCGACAGACGAGATGTTCGACGTATATACCGAGTCCGATGGTCCCTTGCCGATCGGATCGCTCGATGACGATCTGACGGAACTCGAAAAGCTCCTCACCGACAGGGACCGCGCCGTCACGGCGCTCGATCTGGAGCGCTTGGGCAACGTGCTGCGTGCCGCGTCCGAAATCCTCGCGGACTGACCGTCATGCGATATCCCGGCTCGATGGGCCGTGACGTTCCCTGAGGTGTCGGATCGATGCGCTCAACCCCGGCAAACCTTTCGTTCGAGAGTATCAGCGAGGCATCCATGGCCAACCTTTTGCCCCTGTCGACCATGCGCAGCGCAGCGGTTGCGCGGCTGACGGCGACCTTGACCGACCGCCTGCGAGGCTTTCATGGCCGGAGCGTCGTGCAAACGGATGTCCGCGATTGTGTCGAGGCCGCCTACCCAGCCGCGCTCGATGCGGGTTTTTCCTCCGAGGCCGATGTCGGGCTGTACTGCCTGTTCCGCTACCTCGCCACGTATCGGCATGCCGGGGCGGTCGGGGGCGACCTGCTTCGTTTCGTCGAGGATACGACCGTGGATGTGGATGAAAGGCGGTATCGCCTCAAGGCGCATCTGGACCGCACCAGGATCCTGCCCTTCGGCGCCCATGAATCCATCGTCACGACGGAGGCTGCCCCATGATCCCCGCCCGCCTTCGCGTGGTCGTCCCGATCTTGTTCCTGCTGCTCTTCCCACCATTCGGAGCCGTCATGTCCCAGCCTCTCCTCTCGAATTTCACCGGGGCCTCGTCGGAGCTGGCCCAGGCCATCGATGACGGAGACGCCGAGGTTGTGGCCCGCCTGCTGGACGGCGGCGCCGACCCGGACGCGCGGGGGCGAGGCGGGGCGACGCCGACCATGCTCGCCGCCTCGCGGACGGATGGGGCGGCGGTGCTGCGGCTGTTGCTGGAGGCGGGGGCCGATCCGAACCTGACGGATGACCGGGGCCATTCGGCCACGAGTCTTGCGTTGCTGGCCACCCCGGCGCCCTGGCAGGAGCGGTTCGACCCGGAGGCGACCTATCCGCTCTCCGTCGTGCTGGAGGCCGGGGGCGACCCGGACACGATCTTCCCCAACGGCGATCCGGCCGTCTTCTGGGCATTGAACCAGGTCGACGGCGACATGATCCGCCTGCTGATCGAGCACGGGGCCGATCCGAATATCAAGGGGCGCACAGAAAGACCCATCGTCGTCAATGCTGCTCTGACGGGTTACTGGAACCCGGTACGCGCACTGGTCGAAAGCGGTGCCGATTGGCGGCGCGTGGACAGGGGGTTATCCGTTCCGGGCCTTCTGACCGACGCCGATGTGGTCATGAACAAGGATTCAGCCGCGTATCGGGACCTGCTGGCCGTCAGGAAATTCGTGACGGATGCGGGCATGACCCTGCCCGCCCCCGGCCCGCGTGAGGTCAATCTGCGCGAAGGCCGCATGATGAACGACGGCACGGTGGTGCCGCTGGAGGCGAAGGAATGACCGAAGGGCTTTCCCGCGCACAGCATGTCGATGAAGCGGTAATCCAGACCTGCGACCACCCCTGCTGCAAACGGTTCAACGAGCGCAAGGCGATCATCGCCCAAGGCCGCGAGCGCGCGCGGTTCGCCCGGGAGAGCGGTCGGCCCGATCAGGCGCTGGCCGAGGCGGCGAACCGGCTCGATCGGTACAATACCGGCATCATCCGCGCCCGCGCCGCCGAAGACGTCTACGGTCGGGACGACCCGCCGCACTGCCTCGAAGAGCTCGGCCCCGATGCCGCGGCCATCAACGCGGCGCTGGGGATGCCTCCCGGCACGGTTCGACAATCGGATCTGGTCGACGACGAGACCGGCTACCGGGCGGGCATCTACCGCTCGCAATCCGACGGCTCGGTGATCGTCGCCTATCGCGGCACCCTCCCGGAGATGCTGGTGGACTGGGAGACGAACATCCAGAACGGGCTGGGGCGCGATACGGCTCAATATCGTCAGGCGCGCGATCTGGCGGAACAGCTTGCCGTCGAGGGCGTCGAGTTCGACATCACCGGGCATTCCAAGGGCGGCGGTATGGCGTCCATGGCGGCGACGGTGGTGCCCGGGGTCGAGACCTATACCTTCAACGCGGCGGGCGTCTCGCCCCGGCTGGTCGAAGCGGTCGGCGGCTCGCTCCGCGATCTGAATCAACGTCTCGACGCCTATCGCTTCGATGAGGAATTCCTGACCTCGATGCAGTCCGTCGTCGACCCCGCCGAGAAGATCCGCCGGGCGGAGCGGTTGCGCGACGAAATGGCCGGCGAGGCGGGGTTGATCAATCCGATGACCATCGAGCAGATCAGCCCCGCCCAGGTCGCCGAGCGCCGGGCGCTGGAGGAGGCACCGCTTCCACGGGGCCGGGCGGAACGCCGGACAGGCCGGCGCGTCCGCCAGGAGGCGCTTTCCCGGGAGGCGGAGGCCACGCGGACGGCGATAGGGAATTTCCTGCAATCCTTCGACGACGAGATCGAAGCGGCCCGCGCGAGTATGGAGAAAGGCGGCGATCTCTCGGAATATTTCCCTCCCGCCCTGGGCGAGCCGGTCGATTTGGGCCCCGCCCCGAACCCCGTATACCTCAACGCCCGGCTCAATACGCTTATGAATCACAAGATCGAAGTCGTGATCGACCGCATGGAAGAGACGAAGCGGTCGGACCAGGCCGACATACAGGCCGCGCTGTCGCGGCCGCTTCCGGCGCCTCGTCGACTGCCCGCGCTCGCCCCCGACCCCGTCGGACCACAGTAGCATCGAGGAGATCCCTAGATGACCGATCTTCCCCCCTTTCTCGCACCCCCACCCGAACGAGAAGCCCTCGAACTGGGGCTGGATCACGTGATCTTCGATCCGGTCGAGCGGGATGCCCGGGCACGCGAGGAGGCGGATGACCAAAGGCCTCCCCTTCGCGCCTATGCCCTGCTCGATGCGTCCCGAAGTGCGGATATTCCCGTATGTCTTCAGGGATTTGCCAATCGGGCGCGTTGCCTGTTCGACGGTGCAGCAGGCGATGAAATGGCCGAAGTCGCGCCGTGGCTCGTGGAGTTGACGCGATATTCGGATGTTTGGGACTGGCTTGTCGAGGACGGCTACGGCCATAACTGGGGCATCGTGTTGCATTCCCGTCTCGAACTGGGTCGCCTCAAATCCCATCTGAAGAAATTCCTCAAGATTGAGGACGAGCACGGCGAAAAGTATTATTTCAAGTACTACCGCCCTCTGTATTTCAACAGTTACGTCCCGGAATTTGATGCAGAGCATCGCCGCGCCTTCTGGCAGTCCATCGACAGCATCCATGCCGAAGCGGACGCGGCCCCCGAAACCCTTCATCGCCATGCCATCGGCGACGATGGCGAGCCGGTCCATCAGGCTATCGATCTGATCGCTGTCGGAACGCCGTATCTCATCCAGCCGGCATCCCCGGACGATGCCATGGCCTTTGTCGCCGCCGCACGGGGACAATCCTGATGTCGTTTGTTCTCACGAAGAAGCAGATGGGTGCTCCGCTCCTGAAGGACCGTTCGGCCCTGACCGCCGATGTGGTGGAGCATCTGCACGATATTCTGCCCCATGTCGTCAAGGCCTACCCGTCCGGGTATCTTCTTGCGCTAATCAATGAGAGCCTCGATATCGCGATCGACGAATTCGCGATCAACGATGTGGTCTACTTGCGTCTTTTCGTTGATCTGCGGTGGCGGATTGCGGCCGGTTGGTTCCGTCAGCCGGCCATAAATGCCGTGCTGCGCGAGACGGGCCAATCGGCGGAACAGCGCTTTTCGACGATCACCCACACGTCCTTCGACGCACATTGGGACGAGGCGGAGACGCTCGACGGACCCGAGGAATGGCGGGATTATCTCCGCGACGGAGCGACACCATGAGCGAGGCCTACAACGATGCGCTGAAGGATCAGTTGGAAGGCAATATCTGGTCGACCCTCAAACAAGAGGCGACCAGCATGACCAAGCTGGAATACGCGACGATCTCCGCCGATATCGTCGGAATCTTCGATCCCACGCCTGCCAGTGATGGGGTCGGGGCCGTGCTGTCCCTGGCCCAAGGCGATATCCTGGGCGCGGGTCTCTCCATCGTCGGCATGATCCCCTATGTCGGCGACCTCGGCAAGATCGGCAAGATCGGCAAGGTGGCGCCCAAGACCGGGCGGGCGCTGGAGCTGATGCTGACCAAGTCCGACGAACTGGCCGGGCTGGCGAAGACGGGTGCCCATTTCACGATGAAGCAGATTGCCACCGCCCGCGAGGCTGCCGCCACCCGGGTGCGCAAGGCGATGCTGGATGCCAAGAAAAAGACGCCCAACTGCCAGGATTGTAAGAAGCTGGTCAGTCCCAACGGTCAGAAAAAAGAACTCAAGATGCCCGCCTCGAACAGCACCCGGGGCAAATGGGTCGATGCGAACGGCAACAAGATCGACCAGCCCGCCGACGGCAACGGGACATTCAGGATCGATGTCAGGGACAAGGACGGGAATATTACCGGCACTCAAGACCTCGTCTACAAGGACGGATTTCCCGATTACGATCCTTTCCTCACGGGCGAGAAACGACACATCCGAGATATGACGGGAGATGTCGAGAAGGATGCTGCCGAGTTTAAGAAATTGATGCGCGAATCGAACCCTAATTGGAGAAAGCCCCCGAGACATACTCTCCATCATTTCGATGATGGAACGGTTGGATATGTCCCCTCAAACGTGCATAATGGTGTTTCACACACCGGAGGTCGATCCATTACTCAGAACGATCTATTCTAGAGGATCCCATGAAAATAGACGAACGTATCGACGCTTACTTTAAGTTTCAAGAAGTGACTTGCAAAGCTGAAAAAATAGTGGAAATCGAAGCTATGTGGGGACGAACACTTCCGGACGACTTCAAAAAATTCGCTCTTACGTATGGTGCTGTCTCGCTGAATACGTCTCTTTACAATGATTTTTTAGAGACACCTGAAGGGGAGCGGTTTTCCGCTGGCGATATACCCGAGGCCACGCAGGCTACTTTCACGCTTGGCACGCAGTCCGAAACACGGGTCGTCATCTTGACTCAGTTCTATCTGGCTTGGGAGATCAAGATGACCTACGAGCAGTTCACCCAAGGCGGACTCGTGGATGACGTGACCGCCGTGATCCCCAATTTTCTGCTACCCTTCGCCAGTGACGTTGGCGGGAATCTGTTCCTGATCGAGAGCAAGGAGGACGGGGGGCGCATCTTCTATTGGGAGACGAATTACGAGGAATGGGGCACGCCTGACAATAACCTCGTCGGCCTCGTCGCCGACAGCTTCGACGCAATGATCGAGAG
>JAHDDY010000050.1:6354-27572 GCA_020629115.1 Paracoccaceae bacterium
CTGACAATAACCTCGTCGGCCTCGTCGCCGACAGCTTCGACGCAATGATCGAGAGCCTCTATGTCCCCGAACCGCCCGCGCCGATCAGCGACGATGATTTCCTGATCGTGGAGTGACGGCGATGTTCCTCGAATTCAGCGATTGGCCTCCATCGGTCGTTGATCTGTGCATGGCACCCCCTGTGTTTTCCCTGCCCGTCGCTTACTGCAGCGATGGAGAGACGATCCGCCTGTCCGCCGAAGGGGCCCTCGACATCGCGAGCGACTCCCTTCTTTTCCCCAAGCTCGGCCCGAAAAGCTGGCGCGATGACGGGCGATTGCGTCCCGTGCTGCTGGACGGTCGGGATAACGAGCAGGTCGTCGCCTCGCTGTTATGTGCGCTGTCCCCACAGCAGGCCTACACGACGCGCAATATCGTGGAAAACGATGCACCGCTCTTTCTGTACCTCTTCCCTTGGATCGATTTCACGACCATTTCCGAGTTTCGGTTTCGATATCTCAAGAGAACGGGAACCGCGAGATTGCTGTCGCAGATCAATCGCACCACGAACCGTTTGGTCGACAAGGCGCAGACGATGACCCGGTGCGCTGCGCTCTCTAAAAAGGTCGGGGCGGCCTTCGATCGTGACGGCATAGTGGTCGATGTCGGATTGAGGCCGACGGGCGACGTGCGGCTGATCGAGGTCAATCCCGCTCGAACACGGGGGTGGGACTGATGTTGCCTTCCCTCGATGCCCAAAGCAGACTGTGTTTCAGGGATTTCTGGAGCGATGCCGTGCAGGCACTCTCGCATCCTGTGATTGCAGTAGAGCTTTCCGACGGGGCGAAACGGTGGCTTGACACGTCTTCTCCAGCTTCCTTGGTTAAGCACGGCATCACGGATCGGGCCTTCTCCCCCTCCGATTTCGAGGATATTCTGGAGCAGGCGCAGGGGTTCGACGAGGCGTTCTTCATGCAAATCGGCAAGCGGCTGTGGCGTCGCAGGTTCCCGGCCCTTCACCTGTCATTGCCAAACGCCTTCGTGCACAGCTTCGACCGCGAGCATCTGGCCCTAGCGCTCTATATCCGTGACAGCATCGAGAAGGATTATCCCGTCTCTTGTCATCTGTATGCCGACCAGACACCGCCACCATGGTCCGAATTTCGCCTGTTCATTCGAGATCGCAAACTCGTGGGGGCTTCGCAGTATCGCGCTCAAGAAGCGTTTCCCGAAGTCGCCGAACTTTCAGAAAAGATCGGAGCGGCCCTGATGCGGTTCGGATCCCTACTGATTGCTGGGCTGCACCTCGATGACGCGGTGGCCGATGTCCAGGTTGAGGACCAAGGAGGCGAAGCGGTTGGAACGATATTGATCGATCTATACCCCTTCGATTCCCGCACAGACCCTTGTCTTTTCAACTGGCGAGACGGCGGTGATTTCGACGGATCGTTCCGGTTTCGCAAGGATGTTCACAACCCCTATCGTGGAGAAACGCACCGCGTGTTACATCGTTCTGACCTCGGTCTCTTTCGCGAGGCGGAATATCTGCCATAGCTAGCGACGATCTAAAAACGACCTCTGAACACTTCCAGGAGACTCCGATGCCCAAGCCTGTTGCCCATATCGGCCATATGCACGTCTGCCCCAAGGTTGAACCCGGCCCGCGGCCCCATGTCGGCGGCCCGGTCGTTGATGCGGGGCAGAGCTTCGTCACCTTCAACGGTATCCCCATCGCCGTCGAAAGCGGGAGGTGCCTGTGTACCGGGATGCCCGGCACCGACACGATGACCAAGGGCTCCAGCCTAGTGAAAATCGACGGTAAGGGCATCATGCGCATCGGCGATAGTACCGGTCATGGCGGCAAGATCGTCGCCGGCATTCCAACCCTTACCTCCGATTGATGCTCGCTCCTTTGCTGAATATTCTTCTGTGCAATCCGGTTGTGTCAAAAAACTTATAGAAGAACACTGTAGCACATCTTCTTTTAACATAAGTATAATTATCGGTTATAGAACAAAATATGAACATATTTGCGAAACTCTTTTACCCTATTCTTTTGAACATACGCGTTGAAACACTGATTTTACCTACCTGAAGACGTCGTATATGACGACGGTCCATGTCGGGATCGTTTCCCGGACGAACGACGAGAGCACGATATAGGGAACACCAGAACCTGGAATTTGGAAGAACTTCAATCTCCGAGCGGCTGCGGTCCGGCGCGGCCGTGATAAGCGGTCAGCGAGGCGCGGATGCGGCGCAGGCTTTCGGTGGTCGTATCCGGTCGTTCCTTGGCCACGGCCATCGCCAGCGCGTCGATGATGGCAAGATGAGCGTAGCGCGAGGCGGTCGGCTTGTAGATGTCGGAGTCTTCCGGCAGGTCGATGGCGATGGCGAGCTGCGCTTCGGCGGCGAGGCGCGACCCGGTCTGCGTGATGCAGATTGTCGTCGCTTCGTAGCTGTTCGCGATCTTGGCGGCCGACACCACGGCATCCGCCTCCCCGCTTGCCGAAATCAGCAACAGGACATCCCCTGCCCCGAGGGTAGCGGCGTGCATCTGCAACAGATAGCTGTCGCTGACCGCTGTGGCGGGAACGCCGATGCGGAAAAAGCGGTTCGCGGCCTCGGTCGCGACCATGGACGAGCCGCCGCCGATGCCGGTCGCGAGCAGGCGGTTCGCGGTGGCGATGGTCCGCTTCGCCCGGTCGAGCACCACCGCATCGAGCTGGTCGCGCATCACGTTGACGGTCGTGTAGAGCGCGCCGAGAACCTGGTCGACGGCACTGTCGGTCGGGAGAGGGCCGGTCTGCAGGCTGGTATCGAGGTATTGCAGGCTGACGGCGAGGTTCTGCGCCAGCCGCAGCTTGAACTCCCGGTATCCGTCGCATCCCAGCGACCGGCAGAACCGCACGACCGTCGGATTGCTCACACCACTCGCATTGGCGAGTTCGGCAGTGGTCATCGTGCTGATACGTTCGAGGTTGGCCTTGACGTAATCCGCCACCTTCTGTTCGCGCACCGGCAGCGTTCCGTCGCGTGCCCGCAAGGCGGAGATGACATCCGGCACGGCACGGGCGACCCTGTCGGATCGCGGCGTAGGCTGCTGTTTTTCAACGGTCATGCTGCACGCCTTTCCAACGCGAAGAATTGTACCTGCATTACACACCGTATCGCCTGACAGTTCATCTAAAATGGATTTTAGCATACCTCGGCCGAGGATATGTATCTAAGTTACAATATTGTTTTGATTTCCTTCCGGTTACGCAGCACCGTGTAATTCAGTTACAGAATCAGCGGATGGAACCACGCCATGCGAGATCAAGCCGCCCGGGCCAGCGCCATGATCAACAAAATCGTCGAAGCGATCGTGGCGGCATTGATGCTCGCCCTCGTGCTCGGCGTCCTGGACCGGTACTACTTCCACTGGCAATTGCCGTGGCCGGAGGTGATCGCGCGCTACCTGATGATCTGGGCGGCGATGCTGGCGGTGTCCTCGGGCGTGTCGCGGCGCGAGCATATCGGCCTGACCGCCTTCCTGACCGTCCTGCCCTACGGGGTCCGGCGGTTCCTGCTGATCGCCATGGACATCCTCACCCTCGCCCTGTTCCTCTACGTCGCGTGGTACGGCATCGCCTTCGCCGGGAGCGGGGCCAAGCGGCAGGCGATGATCTTCGGCGCGAGCCTCCAGCCGTTCTACGCCGCCATTCCGGTCGCCGCCACGCTGGCCTCGGTCCAGGTCGCGCTCGCGCTGGCGCGGGATCTGGGCACCCATATCGACATCCCCCCGGTCGTCGACCAGACGGAGACAATCTGATGATCGTCGCAATCGCTTTCGTCGTGCTGATCCTGTTCGGAATGCCGATCGGGTTCGCCATCGGCCTCGCCGGCGTCATCGGGCTGATCGACATGGGGGGCACGCAGTTCCTCGCCATCGGACCGTCCAAGATCTTCAACGGCCTCAACATCTTTCCCTTCCTCGCCATGCCGTTCTTCATCCTGGCGGGCGAGATCATGAACGATGTCGGCATCACCCAGCGGCTCGTGAAGCTGGCGCAGGTGCTGGTGGGGCGTTTCCGGGGCGGGCTGGCGCATACCAACATGCTGGCTTCGGTGTTCTTCGCGGGGCTGACCGGGTCGGCGACCGCCGATGCCGCCGCCTTCGGACGCACGCTGGTTCCCGCGATGGTCAAGGAGGGGTATGCCCGCGACTACGCCTGTGCCGTCACCGCCGCCGGGTCGATCATCGGCCCGACCATCCCGCCCTCGGGGCTGATGGTGGTCTACGGCTCGCTGATGGGGGTCTCCATCGCGGGATTGTTCGCGGCGGGGGTGCTGCCGGGCCTCGTCATCTGCCTCGTCTGCATGGCCGTCATCGTCATCGGCGGCAAGCGCGAGAACCTGCCCAAAGCGCAGCGCGGCGCGACCTTCCGCGAGATATGGGACACGTTCGTCTCCTCGATCACCGCGCTGTTCATGCCGATCATCATCCTCGGCGGTATCCTGGGCGGGATCGTCACGCCGACCGAAGCGGCCTCCATCGCGGTCGCCTATGCGTTGTTCCTGGGCGTCTTCGTCTATCGCTCGCTGACCTGGCGCGGATTCTACGGGATGTTGGTGCGCACCGCACGCATCACCGGGGTCATCTTCGTCATCATCGCCTTTGCCGGTATCCTCGGCTGGTGGATGAGTTTCGAGCGCATTCCGCAGTTCATCGCGGAGACGGTGATCGGCCTGTCCGACAACCGCTACGTCATCATCGCGATCATCATCGGACTGCTGCTGGTGGTGGGGATGGTGATGGACATCACCGCGATCCTCATCATCCTCGCGCCGGTTCTCGTGCCGCTGACCGAGCAGATCGGGCTGGAGCCGATCCACGCGGGGATCATCTTCATCCTCGCGCTGAACATCTCGCTCATGACGCCACCCGTGGGGGCCTGTCTCTTCGTGCTGTCATCCGTGACCGGAGAGAAGCTGGAGCGCATCTCCATCAAACTCTTCCCGTTCCTGATCGCCGAAGTCGCGATCCTCTTCATCTTCGCATTCTGGGAGGATGCGGCGCTGTGGCTGCCCCGCGCCTTCGGCTTTGCCTGACAACCCCCCGACAAACGACGTTTCAACCAAGGAGGAACCATCCATGAAAACCGTACTCAAGGGACTGGCCGTCGCGGCCTCGCTTCTCGCCACCAGCGCCTATGCCGACGGCGGCACGATCAAGTTCGGCCACGACAACAAGACCGACCCGTTCGAGAATCCGGCCCATGCCTGCACCGCCGTCTTCTCCAACCTCGTGACCGCCGGGACCAACGGCTCGGTGACGGTCGAGGTGTTCGGCTCGAACCAGCTCGGCTCCGCCGCCGAGCATGTGCAACAGGTGCGCGACGGCATCCTTCAGGCGACGCTGACCTCGACCGGCGCTCTGGCCAGCTACTATCCCCGCATCGACGTGCTGAACCTGCCCTTTGCCTTCTCGGGCAACGCGGCCACGTATTCCGTGTTCGATGGTGATTTCGGCAAGGCGCTGGCCGCCGACATCGAGGCGGAACTGGGCGACGTGGTGGTGTTGGGCTTCCCCGATACGGGTGGCTTCTTCGCCGTCACAAACTCGGAGCGCCCCATCGCCGATCTGGAGGATTTCGACGGCATCCGCATCCGCACCATGACGCTGCCGTCCCACCAGAAGATCATCCAGGCGCTGGGGGCCGAGGCCTATCCGCTGTCCTGGGGCGAGGTCTATTCGGGGCTTCAGACCGGCGTGATCGACGGGCAGATGAACCCCGTGCCGATCATCTCCTTCGCGAACTTCGCCGAGGTGCAGAAGTACATGACCCTGACGAACCACCTGTTCTCGCCCTACACCTTCATGATGAACCGCGATTTCTATGAAGGATTGTCGGAGAGCGAGCAGGCGACTGTCCGCACCGCCGCCGAGAACTGCGTCGCCGCCAGCCGGGGTCTGTCGCGCATCATCGAGGCGTCCGACCGCGGCCTCGCGGGCCTGATGGACAAGATCGAGGTCACCGCCCTGACCGACGAGCAGCGCGCCGCGATGGCCGGGGCCGCCCAGCCCGCCTTCGAGGCGCATGTGAGCGAGAACATGGATGAAAAGGCGGGCGAACTGCTCGGCATGTTCAAGAGCGCCGTCGAAGACGCCAACGCCGCCGGCTACCTCCAGTAACCTCCCCGGAGCGTCGGCACACGCCGCCGGCGCTCGCCTCGCCCGGTTCTCGACCGAGAACCGGGCGCTTTTTCAACGATCCAAGAGTATGATCATGCGCGTTTTCTGCGCCTCCGTCGCGACCGAAACCAACACCTTCTCGCCGCTGCGCACCGACCTGTCGGATTTCGCCCAGAGCCTCTACGCGAAACCCGGTGAGCATCCCGAGACGCCGACGCTGTGCAGCGCGGTCTTTCCCGCCCTGCGCATCCGCGCCCGTGCCGGAGAGATCGAACTGGTCGAGGGCACCGCCGCCTGGGCCGAACCCGGCGGGCTGGTCAATGCCCGGACATGGGCGCATCTGAAAGGCGAGGTTCTGGACCAGCTTCGCGCGGCGATGCCGGTCGAGGCGGTCGTCCTCGGTCTGCACGGAGCGATGATCGCCGACGGCTGCGTCGATTGCGAGGGCGCGCTGATCGAGGCCGCGCGCGAGGTCGCCGGACCGGAGGCGACGATCGGCGTCACCTTCGACCCCCATAGCCACCTGAGCGACAGGCGCGTCGCGAACGCCGACATCATCACCGTCTTCAAGGAATTTCCCCATACCGATTTCGTCGAGACCGCCGAGGCCTGCGTCGACCTGACCCTGCGCGCGGCGCGGGGCGAAATCGACCCGAAGATCGCAGTCTTCGACGTGCGGATGATGGAGGTGCTGCCCACCAGTCGCGCGCCCATGCGCGGCTTCGTCGACCAGATGATCGCACTGGAGGCGGCGAGCGAGGCCCTGTCCATCTCCGCCATCCACGGCTTCATGGCGGGGGATTCGCCCGATCTGGGAGCCAAGATCATCGTCGTCACCGATAATCGAGGCGAGGCCGGACGGTCCCTCGCCCGGACGCTGGGTCTCGAACTGTTCTCGTTTCGGGGAACGACACGTCCCGAGTTCCTGACCGCCCGCGCCGCGCTGGAGACCGCCGTCGCCGCCCCGAGCGGCCCCGTTGTCATCGCCGACGTGTGGGACAATCCCGGCGGCGGCGTGGCGGGCGATTCGACCATCCTGCTGCGCGAGGCGCTGGACATGGGCGTCGCGGATTTCGCCCTCGGCACGATCTGGGACCCGATGGCCGTGCGCCTGTGCCACGCCGCCGGGGAAGGGGCCACGCTCGACCTGCGTTTCGGCGGCAAGACCTCCGCCGATGCGGGCGCGCCGGTCGATGCGCGCGTCACGGTCCGGCGGGTCGCGACCGATGCGGTGCAGAGTTTCGGGCGATCCGTCGTTCCCTTGGGCGATTGTGCGGTGATCGCGGTGGCGGGGGGCGAGATCGTGCTCAACTCCAACCGTGCGCAGGCGTTCTCGCCCGACCTGTTCACCAATCTGGGCGTAGATATCGCGACGAAGAAGATCCTGATCGTCAAATCCACCAACCATTTCCACGGCGCCTTCGCCCCTATCGCAGCGGATATCCTCTACGCGGCGGTCGATGGCCCCTATCCGAATGATCCGAAGAAGACCCGGTATACCCGGCTGACCCGGCCCGTCTGGCCGATCGTCGAAACTCCCCATGAAGAGGCTGCGGCATGACATTCCCCGAAATCGACACCCCGGCGGTCCTCGTCGACCTGGACGTGGCGGAGGCGAACATCGACCGCTATCAGGCGTATTGCGACGAACACGGCCTGAAACTGCGCCCCCATATCAAGACGCACAAGCTGCCCTCGCTGGCGAAACGCCAGATCGCGGCGGGGGCCGTGGGCATCACCTGCCAGAAGATATCGGAGGCCGAGGCGATGATCGCGGAGGGTGGGGTGGACGACGTGCTCCTCACCTACAATATCCTCGGCGCGGCCAAGCTGGCGCGGCTGCGGGCGCTGGCGGAGCGCATCCGCCTGTTGGTCGTGGCCGACAACGCCATCGTGGTCGAGGGGCTGTCGGGTGCCTTCGCCGATGCGCCCGCGCCCCTGACGGTGTTGGTCGAGTGCGACACCGGGGCGGGCCGCTGCGGGGTGCAGACCCCGGACGATGCCGCCGACCTCGCCGCTCGCATCGACGCAGCGCCGGGCCTGCGCTTCGGCGGCCTGATGACCTATCCGCCCGTCGCCGGGGGCGCGGCGGTGCAGGACTGGCTGGAGACGGCGAAGACGGCCATCGAGGCGCGGGGGATCGACGTGCCGGTCGTCTCGGGGGGCGGCTCGCCCGACATGTGGGCCGCGCACGACATTCCCGCCGTCACGGAATACCGCATCGGCACATACATCTACAACGACCGCTCGTTGCAGGCGCGCGGCGTCTGTGGCTGGGACGATTGCGCGCTCAGCGTCCTCGCGACGGTGGTGTCGGTTCCGACCGGCGACCGCGCGGTGATCGATGCGGGGTCGAAGGTGCTGACCTCCGATCTTCTTGGTCTCGACGGTCACGGCCACGTCCTCGGGCGTCCCGACATCCGCATCACGGTCCTGTCCGAGGAGCACGGCACGCTGCACGCGGAGCGGATCGGCCTGACCGTCGGTGACCGGGTCCGCATCGTTCCCAACCACGCCTGCGTCGTCGCCAACATGCTCGATCACGTCACATTGACGCGCGGTGACCGCGTCGAGGGGCCAGCCCCCGTCGCGGCACGCGGTCAGGTGTGGTGATCCCCCATCAATCTCGACCAGAACACAGGAGCGACCCCATGCCCATGACTATCGAACGTATCGGAGACGACCGCACCGGCGCGGGCGGACAGGCCCTGCCCTTCGCCCCGGCGGTGCGCGCGGGCGATTTCGTCTACATTTCCGGCCAAGTGGCGATGAACGAGAACGGCGAGATCGAGCCGGGCGGCATCGAGAGCCAGACCCACCGGACGATGAAGAACGTCATCGCCGTGCTGGAGCTGGCCGGTTGCACGCTCAAGGACGTCGCCAAGGCGAATGTCTGGCTCGACGATCCCCGCGACTTCTGGACCTTCAACAAGGTCTACGGCAGCTATTTCCCCCAGGGCGGCCCCGCCCGCTCGACCGTCCGCTCACAACTCATGGTCGATGCCAAGGTCGAGATCGACGCCATCGCCTACAGGCCGCTCGGATAGCCGGGCCGGCAGGGCCGATTACATAACTCTTCCGGTGACGAAGCCGAAGGATTCCTCGACCAGCCGGAACACGACGTCGAGTTCCTCCCCGGAAATGGGCGTGTAGATCATCACGAACCCTTCCCAGCCCGGCCTCCTGCTCGCCCATGGATGAGGGATGGCCCACCCTGCCGCCACGGCCTCCCTCGCGCGTTCGGGAGAGAGAGAGGCGTGCAGGCTGCCGTCCGGATGCATATGGGCGAATTCGCGCCCGCCGACGATCACATCGGGGCGGGCGAGCGGTATGCCCTCGCCGATCCGGAAGCCCCGTGCGCCCGGTAACGAGACGACGGTTTCGCCGATCTCCACTCCCGGAATGGTCGATACCCGGCGCAGCAGTTCCGCCGAGATCTCCGGCACCGGCGCGATGCCCATCTGGATATGAGGCACGCCGTTCGTGGTGACGGGGGGCGGGCCGCTTCGCTGCGGAAGGGGCTGGAGGTTGGCAGCGGAAGCGACTCCGGCGATCAGGACGACGGAGATCGCGAGACCTCGGCGCAGGAATGGGAGTTTCATGTCGGACATCTCCGTTCTGAAGTATGAAGCCGGGTATTCCTCGATCCGGCGGGCGTGCCGGACGAGTGCGACCTCCGGAGCGATACCCCGGAAGCCATGACGTCGACGCGGAGGTCTACTGCCCCGGAACCCAAGGGTACGGACCCATCCAGATATCCAGCAGAACGCGCTGCGCATTCAGGGACAGCCAGTCGTCATAGCGGTCCCAGTGGGCGTATTGCGGCAGCGCGACCGTCGTGGGGATGTCGGATGGCGGCGTGCCTTTCTCGAACTCGGCGAAGATCGCGTTGCGCAGATCCCGGATGAACGCGCGCTCCTCGGACACATGCGTCTTGGTACAGCCGTTCATGGCCTCGTCGGCGGGCAAATGGTTATGCGAGCAGACGGCGACGTCGAAATCGAGGTCCAGGATGTCGCCCAGGCTCCGCTCCCATTCCTTGATGTTGAAATCGGGAACGATCGAGAACATGACCCGGTTGGGCGTGACCAGATCGGCGATATAGGCGACGCGCCGCTCCGGGATCACGAAGACCGTCATGCCCAGACCGTGGTTGAGGCCGAGGTAATGGGCTTCGATGGTGACGTCCCCGAGGGCGATGTCACGGCGCGCGCCCTCCCATACGATATCGGGCGTGGCGGTATCGCGGCCCGGATTCGCGGCCAGCCATTCGGCGGCAAACCTGTGCATCACCGTCTCGGCCCCCGCCTCCTGCATCACGCCCCCGCCGCTGGCATGGTCCCAGTGGTTGTGGGTGTGCAGGGCGTAGGTCACCTGCTGGTCGGTGACGGTGCGGATGGCGTCCAGCATCCCGCTCGCATGCTTCGAGTTCACCGTCTCGAACGCGGCAACGCCCTCGTCCGTGACGACGAACATCGAATGGTAATGACCGCCGGATGTGTAGCTGTAGACTCCCGGCGCGATCTCGCGCGTCATGGCCGTGTCGTCGGCGGCCAGCGTCGGCGTGGCCAGCCCGACGGCGAGGGCCGCAGCGGCAAGGGCGGATTGTACGGTCTTGATCATTCTCGATCTCCGATCCAGAGGATAAGGTGCGGGTGCGGTGGCTGTCGCTTCCTCGTGGAAGCGAGTGTCGCCGAATCCGGCTTCGGAGATATGATACAATTTGTACTGTTACGCAACAATTTGTTGCATAGAGGCGAGATGACCAGACCGGAAGACCCCCGCATGACGGCGACCCGCACCCATGCGCTCGATGCCGCGCTGGACATCCTGCGTGACAAGGGCGTTCTGGCCGTCACCCACGGGTCGGTCGGCAAGGCGACCGGCATCTCGCGCAGCACGCTGTATCGCCATTGGCCGGAGGTGAGCGGGCTGCGGAACGACGCATTCAGACGCGCGGCCCGGTCGTCCGGCGGGGCACCGGAGACGAACGGTCCCCTGCGCGCCGATCTGACATGGACGCTTGGTTTTCTGCTGACGGCCCTCAACGAGACGCCCTGGGGCCAGATCGCCCCGCAGGTCATCGCCGCCGCCGCCACCGATGCGGATGCGCGCGAGGTCATTAACGATTTCATGAGCGACCGGATCGCCACCGTCGAAGCGATCTTCGCCGCCGCCGAGGCGCGAGGGGAACTGCAACCCGGCACCCCGGTCCGCCCCCTGGTCGAGATGGCGATCGCCGTGCCCTATTTCCGCAAGCTCATCGCCGGGCTGCCGCTCGACGACGACTGGCTCGCCTCCCATGTCGACCTGATCTGCCGTCTGGCCGAGAAGTCGTCACAGGGATAGGTTACGCGGCACCTGTCCGGAACGCACTGCATCGAGCAGGGTATCGGCAGCCAGTCTTCCGAAGCCATTCGCCGCCTTCGGGCTGGCACCGGTGACGAGACGCCGATCGACATGGCATGAAGCGTCCGCCTTCGTGTTGACGATCGTCACGCCCAGGGCGTTCAATCGCTCACCGAACTTCCACGGCATATGGCCGGGCATATACCCGATCATGGGGGTCTGCCTGTCGACGGCATCCGGGAAAGCGGCAATCTTGTATCCCTCATAGAGGAAACCCTTGTCGCCCTCCGCGGCCAGCAAGGCCGCCGGACCGTGGCAGATCGCCAGCGTATACAGATCCCGCTCATGCGCCCAATGCAGCAGTTTTCCGACATCCGTATTTTCCGGCAAGCCGAGCATCGCGCCGTGGCCACCGGGAATGTAGACCGCGACATACGGAGCATCATCCGTCATGTCGTTCGCGACGAAATCGGCCAGGCTGCCCGGATTCTCGAAGGCATCCGCAAAGTCGCGATACAGCTTTTTCACGTCTTCATCATCGTCGGGCATCGCCCACATCTCGATCTTGACCGGGGCACCCGAGGGGGTGACGATATCGATCCCGAAACCGGCATTCAGCAGATGCAGCATGGGCAATCCCATCTCGACGGGATGGTTTCCGGTGGAGAATTCCTTGCCGTTGGCCATGACCATGTTGCGCTCTTCGGTGCAGACCATGAGCACCCGTGCCACGCCGCCCTCGTACGGATCGGCATACGCGCCGCCATCGTAGTCGGTGGTGGAGGACGTCGCCAGTTTCAACGCCAGCGGCGAAGGAGCGAATGCGCCATCATCCGTCGGTGTCGGCGCGGCACCGAAGAGTTTGCGAAGGAAGTTCATCTGATTTCGTGCTCCGTTCATGCAGGGGCATTCCCCGCACCCTGACGTGGTTTCGATCACAAGCGTGCCAAAAGCCGCTTCAGCCTATGCGGGTGACCATGGTTTCGAGCGGTTTGCGCACCTTTTCCATCGGCAGAAGCCAGTCGGCCGAAGCATCGCGATAGCCTAGGGGCAACAGCACGACCGACCGCAGGCCGCGCGCCTTCAGGTCCAGAATCTCATCGACCTTTGCCGGGTCGAAGCCCTCCATCGGTGTGCTGTCGACTTCCTGTTCCGCCGCCGCGACGAGCGCGATGCCCAAGGCGATATAGGCCTGGCGGGCGGCATGCGCGTAGTTCACCCCGGCATCACGCGGCAGATAGTTGCTTTTCAGATTGTCGTAATACGCCTTCAGCATCGGCAGGTCGCCACGTGCCTGCACATTCAGATCGGTGACGGCGTCGATGCGTTCGGCCGTGTAGTCATCCCATGCGGCGAAGACCAGCAGGTGGGAGCCGTCCGAAATCTGGGCCTGATCGCCTGCGGCCTTGCGGATTTCCGCCCGGATTTCCGGGTTGGTCACCACCAGCAATTCGAAGGGCTGGGTTCCGCTCGACGTCGGGGCCATGCGGATCGCCTCGACGATCGTGTCGACCTTGTCCTGCGGCACGGCTTTGGCCGGATCCATCTTCTTGGTCGCATATCGCCAGTTCAACTGGTCGATCAAGGTGCTGTCGGTCATGGGTTCGGTCCTGTTGCGGGCACATGGCGGGTGCGGTATACTTTAGGTACCGGAGATATATTCGGAACCAGATTACCCGGCAAGAAGGCACAGGAATGAAACCCGGTCACATACAGGGAACCGCAGGATGAAGACCGATCAATGCCCGGATTGCAGACGCATCAACGAGGTCCTGTCGCGGGTCGGTGATCGCTGGAGCGTCCTCGTCATCATCTCGCTGGCGCAATACGGAACGCTCCGGTTCAATGAATTGAAGCGGAATCTGGGTATTTCACAACGGATGCTGAGCCGTACCTTGCGCGAACTGGAACGGGACGGCCTCGTGAACCGGACCTGCCACCCGACGATACCACCGAAGGTCGAATACAATCTGACCCCGATGGGCCAGTCGTTTCGGGAACCCGTGAGCGCGCTGGGTCATTGGGCGCTGGACAACCTGGGCAGGATCGACGCTGCACGCGACGTCTATGACACGGCCGCGAAGAGCTGGCCTGCCGAATCGACCTCGAATTAAGGTCGGCCTCGCCTCTTGTTTCCATGCTGTGATCGTTTTCCGGACAATGACCCGTGCATGAACGGCATCTTTCGGAGGTTGCCCGACCAGCTAAGGATGGTGGGACCGCTTTCGGTCTCCCCTTCCGTTCAGATGACGCGGAACCATGTCCCCATTCCGGCGGCCTGATGCTCCAGCATGTGGCAATGGATCATCCAGTCGCCGGGGTTGTCGGCGACGAAAGCGATGCGGGCCGTGTCGCCGCGGTCGATCAGGATCGTATCGCGCCATGGTCCGCCCGCCACGTCGCGGAAGTGGTGGCCGTGGATGTGCATGGCGTGGGGCCAAGCCGTCTCGTTGGGCATGGTGATGACGACCGTCTCGCCGCGCTGGGCGGTCAGGATTGGCTCGGCGGGCATCCCGGCGATGCCGGATAGCGATCAGACGAAGCCGTGGCTCGCGAGATCGCGGATGCCCAGTCTTCCTGTCGCCTCGGGGATGCCCTTGCCGTGGCCCATCATCGCGGTCATGGGGTGCTGACCGACATGGGCCTCGATCGCGCCGCCCATGGCCCCGCCCGCCATCGTGATGCGCGCCCGCAGCGCATCGTCGAGGTCGAGGATCTTTGGCAGCGGGTTGTGCGGTAGGGACGCGATCTCGCCCGACCGTTCGTCGCGCGCCTTGCCCGATACGGGGAACGACACGAAGGGATACGGGTCCGCGCCGGGGGTGATCCAGTCGAGGCGCGCGCCCTCCTCCGCCGTCACATCGACGATGAGGTCAGCGCGCTGCGCGGGGGCGAGGGTCAGCAGGTCCGGGAGGGGTTCGGCCTCGGCCAGCGGTTGGCCGTCGAGGGCGACGAGCCTGCCGTCGAAGCCCTTGAGCGCCAGCGCCATGATGGTGGCATTGGCCGTGTTGACGATGCGCAGGCGCAGACGCTCGTTCCGCGCGACGGGAATGTCGGGGCGGTAGCGCCCGTTCACCGTCGGCCAGTTGCCGCGCCGCCCGGCATGGGACCAGTCGCGCATCGACCCGAAGCTCGCCTCGTCGATCTTGCCATCCTCGTCCAGCCGCCAGTCGTCGACGACCAGCACGAGGTCGCGGTCCACCTCGGGCGGGTTCGTCTCCTCGACGATCAGCGCGCCGGACAACCCGCGCGCCATCTGCTCCCATGTGCGGTTATGAGGGTGATACCAGTAGGTGCCGGCGTCGGGGAGGGCGAAGTCGTAGTCGAAGCTCTCCCCCGGCGCGACCGGCGCTTGGGTCAGCCCTGACACGCCGTCCATGGCGTTCGCGATGCGGATACCGTGCCAGTGGATCGAACTGGGTTGCGGCAGAGCGTTCTCGAACCGGACTTCCAGCCGTTCGCCCTGTTTTGCGCGCAGGACGGGGCCGGGGATGCTGCTGTCATAGGCCCAGACATCCGTATCGGGCAGGTCGCCGCCGAGCGAGGCGGTCGCGGGGGCTGCGCGCAACACGCGGAGCGAGGCGGCCAGCGACGGGCGTGGAGCGGTGAGAAGGGCGGTGCCGGTGGCGAGCAGGTGGCGGCGCGTGATCATCGGGGACTCCTATGCGATCTGTCCGGCGAGCATCCAGAAGCCCATGCCGACCATGACGAGGTTCTCGGTCAGGGAGATGAAGCCGAGCGGCACGTTCGATCCGCCGCCCACGCAGGCACAGGTCAGGTCGCGCCCGTCGATATAGACGGCCTTGACGACGCTGACCGCGCCGATCGTGCCGATGAACAGTCCCACGGGCGCGACCAGCCACACGAGCGGACTGCCCGTGCCGATCAGCGCCGCCATTCCGACGCCCGCGTAGAGTTCGAGGAACGGGTAGGCGTAGCCGTATGGCACGTATCGCCGCGCGAGCAGGTCGTAGCCGAGGAACCCGTTCACGAACCCCTCGACATCCATCAGCTTCTGGATCGCCAGCGCGACCATGGACACGGCGAAGAACCATTTCAGCCAGATCAGGACCGGGAAGCCCTCGTAGAGGTTCAGGACGATGGCCAGCGCCAGCAGCGCGGTGGAGGCGAAGATGGCGATGACGGGGCGATAGGTCGTCTCGCCCTTGCGGAACACGCGATAGCCGAAATGCGCCTTGAGATCGGTATAGCCGCCGATGCGCTCCCCGTCGATCCAGGTCTGCGGCGTCGTTTCGACGCCGTGCCGGTGCTTGAAGGCGTCGATCGCCTCGCGGGTGGTCAGGGGATTGTCGTTGACCGCGTAGCCCTTGCGCCGCAGCAGCGAGAGCGACTTCATGCCGTGCGGGCAGGACGGCGTACGATAGAGCGTGGCGATCTTCGCTTCCGTTGCGGCGGGGACATGGTCGGTCGTGGCGGTCATGGCAGCATCCTGTCGGGTGGCGTGGTCACGGTCGTCAACGTCGCGGTGGCGAGGAGGACGAGGGCGACCAGGGCGATTTCGATGGAGATGGAACGGCGCAAAGTGGCCGCTGTTCCCGGCTTTCCGGCCGCCAGCGCAGGCACGAGCCGCCAGCGGTTGAGGGCGGCGAGGGCCAGAAGGCCGCCGACCCCGGCCAGCTTGGCGATCAGGATCCAGCTCCACGCGGCACCGAGAAAGGCGGCGAGCGAGCCGGAGACGTGCCAGGCGAAGGCGACACCCGCCACCGCGAGCACGGCGACGGCGACCGAGGCCAACACCCCGAACCGGTGCAGCAGGCGCGCACCGTCCGGGGTCGTGGCGGCCCGGCGCAGGGGCAACAGCGCACCGACCCAGAAGGCGACGGCCAGCACATGCGAGGCCACCAGCACGCCGAGCACGAGGCGCGGCTCTCCCAGCGAATGACCGACGAGGGAGAACGAGACGGCGATGGCCCCCGCACCGGCCAGCCCCGCCAAGAGGCCCGCGCGTCCGGACAGCATCAGGCCGAGCACCAGCACGGCACCCGCCCCGCGCCAGATCGCGGCGGTGCCGAGCGGGCTGTCCCGGATCAGGCCCAGCATCATCGGATCTGTCGCCCCCGCCAGTCCCATGCCCGATATCCGCATGGCCCGGATGCCGAAGCGCAGGGCCAGCACGGCCACGAGAACCAGCGCCGCCGCGACGGCGACCCGGCGAGCGAGGCGGCGCACGCTCTCCTCCGCCTCCGGAAAGGCCACCAGAAACAGCGGCCCGCCCATGGCGAGCAATGCCGCGCCATATCCCGCCGCCTTGGCGAGGATGGCGGCGAGCGCGAGGGCATCGACCGGGGCGAGGCCGTCGAGGGCGATCACGGGCGCTACTCCGACACCGTGAAGCGGTAGGCACCCTGCATCGGGTGGCCGTCGCCGGACAGGCCGCGCCATTCGATCTCGTACGCGCCAGGGGCGAGCGGCTCCGCCGGGGCGGCGCGGAAATCGGTCACCGGCTCCAGCCCGGTCTCGCGGGTCACGGTCAATTCGTCACCGCCCGAGGTCAGCTTGAATACCGTGATACGCATAGGTTTGTCGAAGATGATGGCGAGTTCGGGTACAGCCTCCACCACCCCGCCATTCGCGGGCACGGTCGTCTCGCTGCGCGAATGCGCATTTGCCATCGCAGCGCCTGCCAGTAGCACGAGAGCGGCCAGAAACGCCCGCCTCATTCCAGCCCCGCACGGTAATAGACGGCCCCCGCCCCGGCTTCGCCGCCGAAGGCGATCACGTCGTAGCGCGCGGTCGGGTCGTCGCCCATACCCGGCGAGCCGTAGGGCATTCCGGGTACCGACAGCCCGTCGATCTCGGGCCGCTCGGTCAGCAGGCGTTCGATGGCCTCGAACGGGACATGCCCCTCGATCACGTAGCCCTCGACCTTCGCCGTATGGCACGAGGCGAGGCGGTGCGGCACCCCGGCGGCAGCCTTCACCGCATCCATGTCGCCCGTATCCGTCACCTCGACCGCCCAGCCTTCTGCCTGGGCGAGGGCGATCCAGAGACCGCAGCATCCGCATCCCGGATCCCGGGCGACGCTCATGGGGCCATGTTCGGCGGCGGAGAAGGCCGTTTCGGCATGGGCGGACAGGGGCGCGGCCAGCAGGGCCACGAGAAAGGCGATACGTTTCATCGTCTTGATCCTTCGTCGTTTGGAAAGATAGGCGCGGCCACCGGAGGCCGCCGCGCCGGGCAACGTTATTCGGACGGCATCATCGCGCGGATGCCAACCATGCCGTCCTCACCCTTCTCCAGCATCAGCATGGCCGCGTCGCCCGCCGCGACATCGCCGACCTCGGCACCGTCGAGCAGCATCAGGTCCATGGTCATGGGCGGCCATTTGAGATCGGGGATTGCCGGGTGGGTGACGTTCACCGTCATGCCATCGATGCTGTTGATCGTGGCGGGCGTGTGGATGCCATCCATTTTCGAATGATCCATGGCGGAGTGGTCCATGCCCTCCGCCTTCTTGCCATGGTTGTGACCTTCGCCCATGGCGAGGGCGGGAGAGGCCGCGAGGGCGGCGACGAGGGTGAGAGTAGCGATACGCATGGGTTTTCTCCTGTGATGCGTTATTCCGCGGGGGTGGTAACGGTCGGCTCGTAGCGGCCCGTGCCGCGCGGGCGACGGGCGCTTGAGCCGATCTCCAGCCGCTTCCAGAGCGTGAAGACGGCGGGAATGACGAACAGCGTGAGCAGCGTGGCCGTGGCCATGCCGCCGATCATCGGGGCGGCGATGCGCTGCATGATCTCGGAGCCGGTGCCGGACCCGTACATGATCGGGATCAGCCCGGCGAAGATGGTGGCGACGGTCATGACCTTCGGGCGCAGGCGCAGCAATGCGCCCTCGAAGACGACCTCTTCCACATCCTGCGGGGTCAGCGCTCGGCCTTGGGCGTCTTCCAATCGCCGCTGCCACGAGAGGTTGAGGTACAGCAGCATGACGATGGCGGTCTCAACCGCAACGCCTGCCAGCGCGATGAAACCGACCAGAACGGCGACCGACATATCGAAGCCCAGATACCAGACGAGCCACACCCCGCCCGCCAGCGAGACCGGCAGAGCCGTAAGGATGATGGCGACCTCGGTGAAGCGCCGGAACTCCATGAACAGCATCAGGATGATGAGGCCGATGGTGGCGGGGGCGACGAGGGAGAGCTTGGCGCGCACCCGCTCGATGTATTCGTACTGCCCCGACCAAGCGAGCGAGTAGCCGGGCGGAAGCGTGACCTGTTCGGTCACCACCCGCTGCGCCTCCTGCACGTAGCCGCCCAGATCGCGGCCCGCGATGTCGATGAAGACGAAGCCGGTGCGCCTAGCGTTCTCCGACCGGATCATGCCGGGGCCGTCCACGAGGCGAATCTCGGCCACCTGCCCCAGCGGGATATGCGCGCCCGACGGCGTGACGACGGGCAGTTCGCGCAGGCGCTCCGGGCTGTCGCGCCAGTCGCGGGGGTAGCGCAGGTTGATGGGGAAGCGTTCCAGACCCTCCACCGTCTCAGCGATGTTCACACCGCCGATGGCCATCTGCACGACCTGCTGCACATCGGCGATAGAGAGCATGTACCGGGCCGCCGCCGCGCGGTCGATATCCACCTCGATGAAGCGCCCGCCGATGGGGCGCTCGGCATAGGCCGACGCCGTGCCCTCGATACCCGCCACAGCGCGCTCGACCTCGACGGCGACCTGTTCGATGACGCTCAGATCCGCCCCCGTCACCTTCACGCCCACGGGCGTCTTGATGCCGGTGGCGAGCATGTCGATGCGGTTCTTGATCGGCTGGATCCAGACATTCGTGACACCCGGTATCTGCACCGTCTCGTCGAGCGCGTTGCGGATGCCCTCCATCGTCATGCCGGGACGCCATTCGTCCTCCGGCTTGAGCTGGATGGTCGTCTCGATCATCGTCAGCGGGGCCGGGTCCGTCGCCGTGACCGCGCGGCCCAGCTTGCCGTGGACCGTCTCGACCTCCGGCACGGTGGCGATCAGGCGGTCGGTCTGTTGCAGCACCTCGCGGGCCTTGCCGATGGAAACGCCGGGATAGAGCGACGGCATGTAGAGGAAATCGCCCTCGTTCAGTTCGGGCATGAACTCGGTGCCGATCCGCTGCATCGGATACCACATCGACGCGACGATCAGACCCGCCATCGCGATGGTGGCGACCGGCCACGCCACCGCCGCATCGAGGAAGGGGCGGTAGAGCGCGATGCACAGGCGATTGAGCGGGTTCTTGCGTTCGGGCACGATGCGGCCCCGGATGAAATATCCCATCAGCACCGGCACCAGCGTCACCGACAGAATCGCGGCGGCAGCCATGGCATAGGTCTTGGTGAAGGCCAGCGGCTTGAACAATCGTCCTTCCTGCCCCTCCAGCACGAAGACGGGCAGGAAGCTCACCGTGATGATCGCCAACGAGAAGAAGAGGGCCGAGCCGACTTCGGACGCGCTCTCGGTGACGATCCGCCATCGGTTTTCGTCGGTCAGAGGTTCGCGCTCGATGCGCCGGTGCATCGCCTCGATCATCACGATGGCCGCGTCCACCATCGCGCCGATGGCGATGGCGATGCCGCCCAAGCTCATGATGTTGGCGTTCACGCCCTGGAACTTCATCACGATGAAGGCGGCGAGGATGCCCAAGGGCAGCGTCAGCAGGATCACCAGCGACGAGCGGATATGCAGCAGGAACGCCGCGCAGACCAGCACGACGACGATGAACTCCTCGGTCAGCTTCTTCTTCAGGTTCTCGATGGCCCGCTCGATCAGGCCGGAGCGGTCGTAGGTGGTGACGAGTTCCACACCCTCGGGCAGCGACGCGCGCAGCTCGACCAACCGGTCCTCGACGGCCTGAATGGTCGAGAGGGCATTGCCGCCCCAGCGCATGACGACCACGCCCCCGATCGCATCCCCCTCGCCGTTGAACTCGCCGACCCCGCGCCGCAATTCCGGCCCCATGCGGATGTCGGCCACATCGCCCAGGGTGAGCGCCGCGCCGCGCTCGTTGACCCTGAGCGGCGCGCTGGCGAGATCGTCGAGGCTCCCGACATAGCCGGTCGCCCGGACCATGAACTCCGCCTCGCCCATCTCCAGCACGCTGCCGCCCGTCTCGCGGTTCGCGCTCTCGATGGCGCGGCGGAGATCGGCGAGCGGGATGTCGTAGGCGCGCAGCTTGTGAGGGTCCACGACCACCTGATACTGCCGCACCATCCCGCCGATGGTGGCGACCTCGGAGACGCCCTCGACGGCCTGAAGCTCGAATTTCAGCCACCAGTCCTGGAGCGCGCGAAGGTCAGCGATGTCGTGATTGCCGCTGCGGTCGATCAGGACGTACTGGTAGATCCAGCCCACCCCGGTCGCGTCCGGCCCCAGTTCCGGCGTCGCCCCCTCGGGCAAGCGCGATTGCACCTGCGCGAGATATTCCAGCACGCGGGTTCTAGCCCAGTACAGGTCCGTGCCGTCCCCGAAGACGACGTAGACGTAGCTGTCCCCGAAGAACGAGAAGCCGCGTACGTCCACCGCACCCGGCACCGCCAGCATGGCCGAGGCAATGGGGTACGTGACCTGATCCTCGACAAGCTGCGGCGCCTGCCCCGGATAGGGGGTCTTCACGATCACCTGCACATCCGACAGGTCCGGGATCGCATCGACCGGCGTGCGCAATACCGCCCAGAAGCCACCGAGGGCGAGCATGATGCCGAAGGCCAGCACGA
>JAHDDY010000051.1:0-13481 GCA_020629115.1 Paracoccaceae bacterium
CGCGGAAGTCGGACAGGGTGGCCTTGAGGGCGTCGGGGGTCATGGCGCGGCTCCGCATGGTTTTCGGCGCTTTGACCTCGCGCCCGTCCCGCGTATGTAGCGGGGGCAGACAAGGGGGCCAGCATGCGCTTTTTCCAGAAACTCAAGGATCGGCTGACGAAGGCCAGTTCGCGCATCGCGGGCGGGGTCGAGGCCATCGCGGAGCGGCGGGTGCTCGACGATGCGGCCATCGAGGAACTGGAGGACCTGCTGATCCAGGCCGATCTCGGGGCCGATGTGGCCCTGCGCGCCAGCGCCGCCGTGGCCGAGGGGCGCTACGGCAAGAAGATCGCGGCCGAGGAGATCAAGCGCCTGCTCGCCGCCGAGGTGGCGCGCATCCTCGACCCCGTGGCACGGCCCCTGCCGCTGCATGCGCAGGCGCAGCCGCAGGTGATCCTGGTCGTCGGGGTGAACGGGTCGGGCAAGACGACCACCATCGGCAAGCTGGCCGCGCAGCTCAAGGGCGCGGGGAAATCCGTGATGATCGCCGCCGGCGACACCTTCCGCGCGGCGGCCATCGAGCAGCTTCAGGTCTGGGGCGAGCGGGCGGGCGTGCCGGTGATCGCGAAGACGGTGGGGGCCGATGCCGCCGGGGTCGCCTTCGACGCGCTGGAGAAGGCGCGCGCCGAGGGGGTCGACATCCTGATGATCGACACGGCGGGCCGGTTGCAGAACCGCGCCGACCTGATGGGCGAGCTGGAGAAGATGGTCCGCGTCATCCGCAAGTTCGACGCCGACGCGCCGCACAACACCCTCCTCGTGCTGGATGCCACGGTCGGGCAGAACGCGATCTCGCAGGCCGACGTGTTCCTGAAGACGGCGGACGTGACCGGGATCGTGATGACGAAGCTCGACGGCACGGCCAAGGGCGGCATCCTCGTCGCGCTGGCACAGCGTTTCGGCCTGCCCATCCACGCCATCGGGGTGGGCGAGCAGGTGGACGACCTGCAACCCTTCGACCCGGAGGAGTTCGCCCGCGCGCTGACCGGGGCGGCGGAATAGACGGGATGGACAATGGCGGGGCCTTCACGGATCGCCTGCTCGCGGGCGTAGACATCGCGCCGGGCGCGGCGGCGCTCGATATCGGCTGCGGGGGCGGGGATGTGACCGTGCGGCTCGCCCGGGCGGTCGGTCCGCAGGGCCGCGTGGTGGGGATCGACCCGAACGCGGCGGCGCTCGATGTGGCCCGGCGCCGGGCGCGCGACGGTGGCCTCGATCAGGTGACCTTCGAGGACCGCGACCTTCTCGCGATGGGCGCGACCGGCGCGCGGTTCGACGCGGTGACCTGCCGCCGCGTGCTCATGTACCTGCCCGACCGGGTGGGCGCGGCCCGGGCGATGCGGGCGCTGCTGAAACCGGGCGGCCTGCTGGTCGTGCAGGAGCACGACGTCTCGATCTTCCACGCCACCGCGCCGCTGCCGCTCCACCGCCGGGCGCGGGGCTGGATCTGGGACACCGTGCGGACCGAGGGGGCGGATACGGAGACGGGCTTCGACCTCCACGCCATCCTCGCCGAAGCGGGCTTCTCGGATATCGCGATCGTGGCCGAGGCGGTGGTGGAGACCCCGTCGCAGGCCGGGCAGACGGCGAGGATCGTGGAGGCGATGCTCCCGCGCATCGAGGCGGCGGGGGTGGCCACGGCGGCGGAGATCGACGCGGGCACCCTCGACGCCCGCCTTGCCGCCGAGCGCGAGGCCGCCGGGGCGACGGTCGTCGGCGAGATGATGTTCGGGGCGACGGCGCGGGCCTGAGATTTTGCTCCCGCTCCCGGCAAAGCCGCTGCGCGGGGACGCGGGAGCCTCGATGACGTGCAAGCAGATCCGCGAGGTCCCCGGTCTTCGTGCCGCGCGCAGCGCCGGGGACGGGTATTCCTACCCCTTCCACCGCAAATCCGCGACCAGCGGCAGATGGTCGGAGGCGAGGCGGGTGCGCGCGTCCTGCACTGTCTCCGGCTCGTCCGCCTCGAAATGCGCGCTGACGACGATGCGGTCGAGGGGCCAGCGGGGGAGGCGGGCGTGGAAGCTGTCGCGCGGCGGCAGGGGGGCGAGGCGCGGGCCGAGTTCCTCCAGCCCCTCGGTCTCCGACCGCTCGTTGAAGTCCCCCGCGACGACGGTCGGCATGTCGCCCTTCAGGATGCGGCGGATGGCGAGCAACTGGTTCCGGCGGTTGAGGCGCAGGAGGCCCAGATGCACCCCGGCGGCGCGGAGGACGCGCCCCTCCCCGTCGCGCAGGCGCGCCGTCAGCATCCCGCGCGGCTCCAGCCCCGGCAGGTCGTGCGCCGCCACCGCCTCGACCGTCAGGTGCGGCGCGGCGAGCAGCGCGTTGCCGTGCGCCCCCATGCTCGGCCCCTCCCCGCCCGGATCGACCGGCACCAGCCCGGTCATCGCGCGGATGCGCTCGACCGGCAGGGCGGGCGGGCGCGGGGGCAGGCGCATGTCCGCCTCCTGGAGCATCACCAGATCGGCGCGCAGGTCGCGGATGACGGCGAGGATGCGCTCCGGGTCGCGCGCGCGGTCGGTGCCCTTGCCCTTGCGGATGTTGTAGGTGGCGACGCGCAGGGTATCGGACATGGGGGGCTTTCGGGAGTGACGGCGGGGACGGGGCGCAGGCTATGCGGGACGGGTTGCGCTCCGCAACCCGATTTTCCGCGGATGCCTATCGGGACCGCGACGATTCCGCGGCGCTCCACCGCGAAATGGTTTGACAGCCCCGCGCCCCGTCGGCACAGGCTGCGCCCATGTTCCGGCTCGACGATCCCCGCCTCGCGACCCTCGCCAGCATCGCCCTCGTCGGCGGACTGCTGTGGTGGATGCTGGCCGCGTCGATGGGCGGGGGTTCGATGGAGATGGCCACCGACCTGACGCCGGGGGCGTTCGCGGGCGCGTCGGTCATGTGGATCGTGATGATGCTGGCCATGATGCTGCCCGCCATGGCCCCGGTGATGATGCAATACGCCACGCTCGCCGCGAAGGAGACGCGCGGGGCCGCGCTCGCGGGGCGGGTGACGCTGCTGGGGGCGGGGTATTTCTCGGCCTGGGGCATCGTCTCGGTCGCGCTGGCCGGGATGCAGCTCCTCGCCGCGCAGACGGCGCTGTTCACCATGGGCGGGACGCTGGCGACCCCGGCGGTCTCGGGCGTGCTGCTGATCGCGGCCGGGGCGTGGCAGTTCACCGCCATCAAGGACGTCTGCCTCGTCCATTGCCGCCGCCCGCTCGCCTGGCTCATCGCGCATTGGCGACCCGGCGCGGGCGGGGCGCTGCGCATGGGGGCGCATCACGGGGCCTACTGCGTGGGCTGCTGTGTCGCGCTGATGGGAACAATGTTCGTTTTCGGCGCGATGAACGTGGTCTGGATGGCCATCATCGCCGCCTACTTCGTCGCCGAGAAGCTGGCCCCCGCCGCCGAACGGTGGAGCCGCGTCGCGGGGGCGGCGATGATCCTGGCCGGCGGGGCGACCCTCGCCCGGTCGCTGTTCTAGAGGGGAGAGGGCCGATGGCCGCGAGCAAGAAACCGGACTGGTCGATCAGGGGCGAGTTGGCGCTCAACTGTTCGTGCGACGTCTTCTGCCCCTGCGTCGTCAGCCTCGGCCAGCACCCGCCGACCGAAGGGTACTGCCACGCCTGGATGGCCGTGCGCATCGACGAGGGCAAGTTCGGGCGCGCGAAGCTCTCGGGCCTCAACGTCGCGCTGCTGCTGGACATCCCCGGCAAGATGGGCGACGGCGACTGGAAGGCCGCCGCCTATATCGACGAGCGCGCGACCGAGGCGCAGTACGACGCCCTCATCGCCATCTTCTCCGGTCAGGCCGGGGGCACCACCAGCGTGCTCAAGCTGCTGGTCAGCACCTTCCTCGGCGCGCGGCGCGAGCAGGTGACCTACGAGACGGACGGCAAGACCCGCATCGTCGGCGTGCCGAAGGTCCTGACCGGGGCCATCGAGCCGATCCCCGGCGGCGACCCCGATTCGGACGTGAGGATCGTGAACTCGCAATACTGGATGGGACCGGACGTGACGCTGGCAAGGGGCCTCAAGAGCCGCATCCGCGACTTCGGCCGCGTCTGGAACTTCGAGGGCAAGAGCGCCGAGATTCTCGATATCCACTGGCATTCCTAGGCATCCGACGGTCCGCAGGACCTGCGGACCCCGCTCCCCCATCCAGATGCACCGGCCCGCCGCTGGAGGCCGACCCCGGTGCGAGTAACGCCCATGACAAACATCGCCCTCTCCCGCCGCCTGCGCGGCACGCCCTTCACCCGCCGGGTCGAGGAGGCCGGGGTCGCGGCCTATACCGTCTACAACCACATGCTCCTCCCCGCCTCCTTCGGCGATCCGGAGGGCGAATGCGCGCATCTGAAGGAGCATGTGCAGGTCTGGGACGTGGCGGTCGAGCGTCAGGTGGAGGTGTTCGGCCCAGACGCCGAGAAGATGGTCCAGTTGATGACCCCGCGCGACCTGGGCAAGGCCGAGGTGAACCAGTGCTTCTACATCCCCATGGTCGACGAGCGCGGCGGGATGCTGAACGACCCCGTCGCCATCAAGCTCGCCCCCGACCGCTTCTGGATCTCCATCGCCGACAGCGACGTGCTGTACTGGGCCAAGGGCCTCGCCTACGGCTTCCGCTTCGAGGTCGAGGTCTTCGAGCCGGATGTCAGCCCGCTGGCCGTGCAGGGACCGAAGGCCGAGACGCTGATGGCGCGGGTGTTCGGGGATGCGGTGCGCGATATCCGCTTCTTCCGGGGGCGGCACCTGTCCTTCGAGGGGCGCGACCTGTTCGTCGCGCGCTCGGGGTATTCCAAGCAGGGCGGCTTCGAGATCTACGTGGACGATTTCGATCTCGGCGAGCCGCTCTGGGACGCGCTCTTCGCCGCCGGGGAGGACCTGTCCGTCCGCGCGGGCGGGCCGAACCTGATCGAGCGGATCGAGGGGGGGTTGCTGTCCTACGGCAACGACATGACCCGCGAGAACACGCCCTACGAATGCGGGCTGGGCCGGTTCTGCGACCCTTGGGGGTCCATCGGCTGTGTCGGGCGCGATGCGCTGATCCGGGTCGAGCGCGACGGGCCGAGCCGCGTCATCCGGGGCCTGCGCATCCATGGCGAGCGGGTGCCGCCCTGCCGCACGCCTTGGCCCATCCTCAGCGACGGGGGCGAGCGGGTCGGTCAGGTGACCTCCGCCGTCTGGTCCCCGGCCTTCGATACGAACGTCGCCATCGGCATGCTCGACCGCGGCTACTGGGAACCGGGGCGCACCGTCTGGATCGACGCCCCCGACGAGACTCGCCCCGCCGAGGTGACCACCCTACCTTTCGAGAAACCCGACGAGCAGCGCGGATAGACCGGCGCGGCAAGGCCGATGCGCCTCCTGCCGAAGAGGGTCGTAGCAACGAACTGAAATGATATCGAATGCCTACTCCTTTCGAGGGTGATGTCGTACGCGCCCTGAAGCTCGGCACCGGATTTCACGGGCCGGGCGTCGCGTGCGTCTCGATCTGCCACAACGAAGCTAGGATCATAAGCCAGTTCATCGACCATTACCGAAGCCTCGGATGCGGAAACTTCCTGATCGTCGACGACCGCTCGGACGACGGCACCAGAGAGTTCCTGATGGATCAGGACGACGTGTCCGTCTTCACGCCGGTCGAAGGCACGGCGTTCAGGACCCATATCGCGGCATGGAGGCAGGAGATTCTGGACGCCTTCTGCGACGGCACCTGGGTGACGCTGCCCGATATCGACGAGTTCCTGTACTACAAGGATACGACGGCCAGCCTGTCGGACCTGAGCGCCCGTCTGGAGGCGCGGGGCGAGGAAGCGCTCCTGGCCGTCATGCTGGATATGTACGGCGACAAGCCCCTGTCGGAGCAGTTCTATACCGGGGAACGCCCGCTGCTGGAGGAGTTCCCCTATTTCGACGGATGCGGGGACCCGCCAGCGGGAATGCGCATCGTCGCCAAGTCCGCCAGGCTTTCGCGGCGCTATCCCACGCCATCGGTCAAGTTCGCCGGGGGGATGCGGGACAGGATGTTCTTCGTCCAGAAGGATTTGAACTTTCCTCGACGGTGGCTCATCCGCAACTATGCGAACATGGGCCGCCCCCTGGCCCCCGGCATCGTGCATCGGGTCCAGAACCGGATATCGCATCTTCTCACGAAGAACCTCTTCTCCGACAGCCCTCTGGTGATGAACAAGTTCGCGCTGCTGCAATGGCGAAAGGGAATGACGTTTTCGCGTGCGCCCCACTTCGTGGACGCCTCGTTGAGAATGTCGGAGAGCCTCGCCGCCATGCTCCACTTCAAGTTCTACAAGGGAAAGACGGGGTTCGAATACGCCTCGAAAAGACAGCAGCATTCCGGCGGCTCTTTCCTCTACAAGAAGATCCTATCCGAGACGGATGTCTTCGATGCGAACCCGTTTTGCGATGCGAGCGTCAAATTCGATGGCGTCGACTCGCTCGGGGGGTACATCCGATAGACCATCGCTCGGCCCGTTCGATTGCCGACAGCTGAAAACCGACACCATACGAAGAGGAACGCCTCCATGAGCTTCGACGCCCTGATCGTGACCAAGGACGAGGAAAGCGGCACCGTCTCCGCCGCCATCGAGCAGATCGGCGAGGACCGCCTGCCCGAGGGGGAGGTGACGGTCGCCGTCACGTATTCGACGGTCAACTACAAGGACGGCCTGTGCCTGACGGGCAATGGCGGCCTCGTGCGCACGTACCCCCACATCCCCGGCATCGACTTCGCGGGCACGGTGGAGGCGTCGAGCGACGACCGCTACAAGCCGGGCGACCAGGTGGTGCTGACCGGCTGGCGCGTGGGCGAGGCGCACTGGGGCGGCTACGCGCAGAAGGCGCGGGTGAAGGCCGACTGGCTCGTGCCGCTGCCCGAGGGCCTGACCCCGAAGCAGGCCATGGCCGTCGGCACCGCCGGCTTCACCGCCATGCTCGCCGTCATGGCGCTGGAGGATCACGGGCTGGAGCCGTCGAAGGGCGAGGTGCTGGTGACGGGGGCCGCCGGGGGCGTCGGGTCGGTGGCCGTGGCGATCCTCGCGAACCGGGGCTACGAGGTCGTCGGCGTGACCGGGCGGCCCGAGACGGAGGATTACCTCAAATCCCTGGGCTGCACCCGCATCATCCCGCGCGGGGAGCTGAACGAGACGGTCAAGCGGCCGCTGGAATCCGAGACCTGGGCGGGCTGCGTCGACGCGGTGGGCGGCGACATGCTCGCCCGCGTGCTGGGACAGATGAAGTACGGCGGATCGGTCGCCGCCGTGGGCCTGGCGGGCGGCGCGAAGCTGCCCGCGACCGTCATCCCGTTCCTGCTGCGCGGGGTGAACCTCCTCGGCATCGACAGCGTGATGCAGCCCTACGACAGCCGCGTCCGCGCCTGGAAGCGCATCGTCGAGGACCTGCCGATGGACAGGCTCGACACGATGGTGACGCCCGCCACACTCAAGGACCTCGCCGACCTCGGCCCGGCCATCCTCAAGGGACAGGTGAAGGGGCGCGTGGTGGTGGACGTGAACGGCTGATCTCTTTATCCCCGCCGCCCCGGATGCTTTGCGGCGCGGGGCGCCCCGTGCTGCATTGCATCCGGGGCAGCGCGAGGGAATGTAGCGGTCGGTCAGTCTCCCGATCGCCGCAGCGCCACCATCTCCGCCACTCGCGCCGGCGCGGTGCCGCCGTGGCTGGTGCGCGAGCGGACGGAGGCCTCGACGCTCAGCACGTCGAACACCGCTTCCGTGATGCGCGGCTCGACGGCCTGCATCTCCGCCAGCGACAGCGCGTCGAGATCGACGCCGCGATCCTCCGCCGCCTTCACCAGCGCGCCGGTGACGTGATGCGCGTCGCGGAAGGGCATCCCCAGCTCGCGCACCAGCCAGTCGGCCAGGTCGGTCGCGGTGGAGAAGCCCTGCGCCGCCGCCTCGCGCAGCCGGTCCGCGTTGGGGCGCATGTCCGCCACCATCCCCGCCATCGCGGCCAGCGCCAGGGCCAGCGCGTCCGCCGCGTCGAAGACCGGCTCCTTGTCCTCCTGCATGTCCTTCGAATAGGCCAGTGGCAGGCCCTTCATCACGGTCATCAGCGTGACCAGCGAGCCAAGGATGCGCCCGACCTTGGCGCGGGTCAGCTCGGCGGCGTCGGGGTTCTTCTTCTGCGGCATGATGGACGAGCCGGTGGTGAATTTGTCCGACAGGGTGACGAAGGCGAACTGCGCGGAGGACCAGATCACGATCTCCTCGGACAGGCGCGACAGGTGCGTCGCGCAGATCGAGGCCGCCGACAGGAACTCCAGCGCGAAATCGCGGCTCGACACGCTGTCGATGCTGTTCGCCGTGGGCCGGGCGAAGCCCAGCGCGTGGGCGGTCGCCTCCCGGTCGATGGGAAAGCCCGTCCCGGCCAGCGCCGCCGCCCCGAGGGGACATTCGTCCATCCGCGCACGGGCATCGGCGAAGCGCGCGGCATCGCGGCGGAACATCTCGACATAGGCGAGCATGTGATGGCCCCAGGTGACGGGCTGGGCCACCTGAAGGTGCGTGAAGCCCGGCATGACCGTGCCGGCCCCCGCCTCGGCCTGATCGAGCAGCGCGTTCACCAGACGGCCCAGCGCCGCCTCGGCTTCGGCGCATTGCTCCTTGACCCAGAGGCGGAAGTCGGTCGCCACCTGATCGTTGCGCGAGCGCGCGGTGTGCAGGCGGCCCGCCGCGTCCCCGATCTGCTCCCGCAGGCGCGATTCGATGTTCATGTGGATGTCTTCGAGGTCACGGCGGAAGGCGAAATCGCCCCGTTCGATCTCGCCGCCGATCTCATCAAGCCCTTGTGATATCGCGCGACGGTCCTCCTCGGAGATGATTCCGACGTCGGCCAGCATCGCCGCATGGGCCTGGGAGCCGCGGATATCCTGCGCCGCGAGCCGCCGGTCGAAGCCGATGGAGGCGTTGATCTCCTCCATGATCGCGTCGGGCCGGTCGGCGAAACGCCCGCCCCACATTGAATTCGATCCCCCGGCACCCTTATCATCGGCCATGAATGACACATCCTATCCTTGAGAGAGGCCCCGACATGAACGCCGCAGCCGGAACGCTCGTCGCCGCCCTGACGCTCCTATACGGCGGCACGGCCCTCGCCGACAACACCTCGCCGTCGATGCTGACCGACGACGAGCGCGTGCTGATCGAGGAGTTGCTGCCGCTGGACATGGATGCGTTCGCCCTGCACGACGAGCCGCGTCCCTTCCGGGGAAGCGCGTTCCACGATCCGCGCGGCCGGGATACCGACCTGTCCGAGTTCGAGGGCGGGGTGACGGTGGTGAACTTCTGGGCCACCTGGTGCCCGCCCTGCCGCAAGGAACTGCCCTATTTCGACGAATTGCAGGCCGAGCTGGGCGACGAGGGCATCCGCGTGGTGACCATCTCGCTCGACCGGCAGGGCGTGCCCAAGGCGAGGAAGTTCCTGAAGGACCAGGGTCTCGACAACCTGCCCGCCTATGCCGACCCCAAGGCGAGTCTCGGTAGGGAGATGGGCATCCGCGGCCTGCCCGTCACCGCCATCCTCGGCCCCGACGCGCGCGAGATCGGGCGCCTGACCGGCGAGGCCGAGTGGCATTCCGAGGATGCGAAGGACTGGCTGCGCGCCATCGTGGCGGCGATGGCGGAGGAGGACGAGGGCGCGTGACGAAAGCCCGGGCGGCGCGAACCGTCCGGGCCTTGTGGAGTTTCTTGTGATCCCGTCACCCTCGCATCCGTTGCGAGGGTGACGGTTCGGGACCGGAACAGGTGTCAGCCCACGAGGGCGTTGTCGTCGCGCTTGATGGCAATGACGGACGAGCGCGGCAGGGCGTCGCCTCCCTCGGGCCAGCTGCCGCCCGGATGCTGGATGCCGACGAACATCGTGCGCCGGTCCGCCGACCAGGCCAAGCCCGTGATCTCGCAGCCGTTCGGCCCCGTCATGAAGCGCGCGATCTCGCCCGTCGCCGGGTCGCCCACGAGCATCTGGTTGTTGCCCATGCCCGCGAACTCGCCCTCGTTGCTGTCGTCGCCGTCGGTCTGGATCCAGACGAGGCCGTTCGAATCGAAGGCCATGCCGTCGGGCGAGTTGAACATGTTGCCCGCCGTCACGTTCGCCGACCCGCCGTACTCGTTGCCGTAGACCTCCGGGTTCCCGGCCATGACGTAGAGGTCCCACTCGAAGGTGTCGGCGGTATGATCGCCCCTGAGGGGACGCCAGCGCACGATCTGGCCGTACTTGTTGGTCTCGCGCGGGTTCGGGCCGTTGACGGATGTGTCATCGCCGCCGGCATTGGGCTTGACGCCCCGGTTCTTGTTGTTGGTCAGGCAGCAATAGACCTCGGCGGCATGGGGATTGGCCGAGACCCATTCGGGCCGGTCCATCGTCGTCCCGCCCGCCTTAGACGCCGCCATGCGCGTGAAGATGCGGATTTCGGCATCGTCCATCCCAGTGCTCGCCGGGGTCAGCGCGCGCCAGGTTCCCGTGCCATTGTCGTGGAACTTCGCGACGGAGAGCGTGCCGTCGTCGAGCAACCCTTCCGTCGAGCCGCCCGGCGCGTAGACGCCATTCGAGACGAAGCGGTAGAGGTATTCGCCGCGCTCGTCATCGCCCATGTAGACCACGACGCGTCCGTCCAGGGCCACGACGACCTCGGCATTCTCGTGCTTGAAACGCCCCAGGCCCGTATGCTTGACCGGCGTGGCATCGGGGTCGGTCGGGTCGATCTCGACGACCCAGCCCGCACGGTGCGGCTCGTTGGGGGTCTTCGACACGTCGAAGCGGGCGTCCCACTTGTGGTAGTCGTAGCCCCAGCCGTCGGTGCCGATGCCGTAGCGCTCGAAGCCGGCCTGCACCGCGCCGGAGACCTCCGGCTCGGCGGTCGCGCCGAAATAGCCGTTGAAGTTCTCCTCGCAGGTCAGGTACGTGCCCCACGGCGTCCGGCCCGAGCCGCAATTGTTGAGCGTGCCGAGCGATTCGGTGCCGGTCGGGTCGGCCGAGGTCTTCAGCAGATCGTGCCCGGCGGCGGGGCCGACGATGGTCATGGGCGTGTTATGGGTGATGCGGCGGTTGAAGGGGCTGTCCTTGACGAGGGACCAGCCGCTCTCCGTCTCGGCCACCTCGACCACGGCGACGCCCTGCAGGTTCTGGAGCTTCAGCACGTCGTCCGCGTCGGCGGGCGTGCCGTCCTGCCCGGCGGGCAGGTTGATCTTGCGGTTCGTGTATTCGTGGTTGATGGCGAGGATCTGGTGTCCGCGCCAGGAAAAGAGTTCCATCCCGTCGGTATTCTCGCCGAAGACGCGGTCCGATTTCTCGACCGGGCCGCCATTCGCGATGTCGTAGCCGTCGGCATCGGAGAAGAGCGGATCGCCCCAGCTCGCCAGCGTCTGCCAGGAATAGCCTTCGGGCAGATGCACGGTGCCGTCGGTGAAGACGGGAATCGGCTCGAAGGGGAAGCGGTTGCCGCCCGCCGCCAGCGCCGTCGTGGAGTTCAGCGCGCCGAGACCCATCGCCGCCGCGCCGGAGCCGAAGGCGAGCGCGCCGCCGAGGAAGCCGCGCCGCGAGACCGCGCGCTCGACCACGTCGTCGAACTCGTTCGCCTCGGCGCGCGGAAAGGTGATCTCGTCCCAGTCGTCGGCGGACAGGTCGGTCTTGTCGATCGTCGTCATCGTCGTCCCCATGATCTGTTCTGAAGGGTTCAGGAAGTGACGCGACAGGGCGTACGCGGTGCGTGCAACGGTTTGATGACGCAAGGTCGGGGCGGCATGGCGCAGATGCCGCCTTGCACCCCCCTCCCCTTCCCGGCATGGTCGGGCGGAACGCTTGAGGGAAGGCCGCCGCCATGAACATCCACAACCCCAACTCGCTCGACGCCATCGACCGCGCGACGCTCGTGCATCCCTATACCGACCTGCACGCCCATGACGACAAGGGACCGCACATCATCGAGCGGGCCGAGGGCATCCGCCTCTACGACAGCGACGGGCGCGGGTATATCGACGGGGTCGCGGGGCTGTGGTGCACGGCGCTGGGCTTCGGCGAGGACCGACTGGTGAAGGCCGCCGCCGAGGCGATGAAGACGCTCTCCTTCTCCCACGTCTTCAGCCACCGCTCGCACCCCAGCGCCATCGAGCTGGCCGACCGCCTGACGAAGCTCGCTCCCGACAGCATCAGCCGCGCCTTCTTCGTCAATTCCGGGTCGGAGGCGGTGGATGCGGCGATCCAGATCGTCTGGAACTACAACAACGCGCTGGGGCGGCCCACGAAGAAGAAGATCATCGGGCGCGACCGGGGGTATCACGGCGTCACCGTCGCCGCCGGCTCGCTCACTGCCCTGCCCTACAAGCAGAACGATTTCGACCTGCCGGTGAACGACCGCTTCCTGCGCGTCACGTGCCCGCATCACTATCGCTACGGCCAGCCGGGCGAGACCGAAGCCGAGTTCACCGCCCGGCTGGCGGAGGAGCTGAACAGCCTGATCGTCGCCGAGGGGCCGGAGACTATCGCCGCCTTCATCGGCGAGCCGATGATGGCCGCCGGCGGCGTGATGCCCCCGCCGGAGGGCTACTGGCCCGCCATGGCCGAGGTCTGCCGCAAGCACGACGTGCTGGTCATCTGCGACGAGGTGGTGAACGGTTTCGGGCGCACGGGCGAGTGGTGGGGGTCGGCCACCTTCGGGGTGCAGCCGGACATGATGACGGTCGCGAAGCAGCTCTCCTCCGCGTACCTGCCCATCGGCGCGACCATGATGAGCGAGGAGATCTACTCCGTCATCGCCGCGCACAGCCCCAAGAACGGCGTGTTCGGCATCGGGATGACCTATGGCGGGCACCCCGTCTGCACGGCGGTCGCGCTGGAGACGCTGAAGATCTACGAGGAGCGCGACATGCTCGGCCACGTGCAGGCCATGGCCCCGCACTTCGCCAAGCGCCTCGCCGCCCTGGGCGATCATCCGCTGGTCGGCCACGCGCGCGGGCGCGGCCTGCTCGGCGCGGTGGAGCTGGTCGCGGACAAGGAGACGAAGGAGCCGTTCCCCCCCGCCGCCAAGGCCGCGCCGACGCTCTACAACCACGTGGCCGAACACGGCGTCCTGTGCCGCCCCCTCCCCGGCGACGCGCTCGGCATCTGCCCGCCGATGATCGTGACAAAGAGCGAGATCGACGAGATCTTCGACGCCATCGCGAAGGGATTGGATTCGGCGCATGAGGTGCTGACGGCATGACGCGAAATGCTATTTCGACCGTCACCACCGGGGCGCGTCGCGCAGCGATTGACCCGGTGGTCCAGGGCAACAGACTCCGGCGCTCGTTTCCCTGGATCGCCCGGTCAAGCCGGGCGATGACAGCTTTTGTAGATGCGGCGGCGCTCCATGCTTGACGGCAAGGACCTCGGCAAGAAGACCGCCGCCGCCATGGCGCTGGAGCATGTGCGGCCCGGCA
>JAHDDY010000051.1:13581-27553 GCA_020629115.1 Paracoccaceae bacterium
GACCTCGGCAAGAAGACCGCCGCCGCCATGGCGCTGGAGCATGTGCGGCCCGGCATGGCTCTGGGCCTCGGCTCCGGCTCGACCGCCGAATGGTTCGTGCGGCTGCTGGGCGAGCGGATGCGGGGCGAGGCGCTCGACATCGCCTGCGCCGCCACCTCCCGCCGCACCGAATCGCTTGCGCGCGAACAGGGCATCCCCCTGCGCCCCCTCGACGATTTCGAGAGGCTCGACCTGACCGTGGACGGGGCGGACGAGATCGACCCCGCGCTCGACCTCATCAAGGGGGGCGGGGCCTGCCATCTGATCGAGAAGATCGTGGCCAGCGCGTCGGACGACCTGATCGTCATCGCGGACGAGAGCAAGCTTGTGCCCGTCCTAGGGGCCTTCCCCCTGCCCGTCGAGATCGCCACGCTGGGCTGGCGCACGACCGTGCGGCGGCTGGAGGAGGCGCTGAGCGGGGTGCCGATGGCCCGGCGGGGGGGCGACGACCCCGTGCTGACCGACGAGGCCAACTACATCGTCGATTGCCGCATGGGCCGTATCGAGGACGCCGCCGCCCTCGCCGCGACCCTGAGCGCGGTACCGGGCGTCGTGGAGCACGGCCTGTTCCTCGGCATGGCCTCGCGCGCGCTGATCGGATCGACGGACGGGACGGCGCGGGCGGTGCATCCCGCCGCGTGACAGGAGGAGGGGTGGCGCACTAGAAAAGGGCGAGTGCCCTCTTCTTCAGGAAAGCCCCTCCCATGTCCCAATTCGACTACGACCTCTTCGTCATCGGTGCCGGCTCGGGCGGCGTGCGCGCCGCGCGTGTCTCAGCGGGGATGGGGGCCAGGGTCGCCATCGCCGAGGAGAGCCGCTACGGCGGCACCTGCGTCATCCGGGGCTGCGTGCCCAAGAAGCTGATGGTCTACGCCTCACAGTTCTCGGACCATTTCGAGGATGCGCGCGGCTACGGCTGGGCGGTGGACGCCGTCCCGCGCTTCGACTGGGGCACGCTCAAGACGGCGCGCGATGCGGAGATCGACCGGCTGGAGGGCATCTACGCGAAACTGCTCGACAACTCGGACGTGACCCGGTTCGACCAGCACGCGCGCGTGACCGGCCCGAACGCCGTCACCCTGCGCGACGGGCGCGCGATCACGGCGAAGACCATCCTGATCGCCACCGGCAGCCGCCCCGCCGATCCCGGCTTCGAGGGGATGGAGCATACCATCGTCTCGGACGACATCTTCGATCTGGAGAAACAGCCCGAGAGCATCGTCTGCATCGGCGGCGGCTACATCTCGCTCGAATTCGCGTGCATCTTCAACGGGCTGGGCACGCACACGGCCGTCACCAACCGGTCGCCCCTCCTGCGCGGTTTCGACGGCGACGTGCAGGCGCACCTGACCGAAGCCCTGATGAACCGGGGCATCGACGTCCGCACCGGCGTCGACGTGGAGCGGATCGAGGAGAAGGACGGGCTGAAGCACGTCACCTACATGGACGGCAGCGTGGCCACCGGCGCGGCGGTTCTCGTCGCGGCGGGGCGGGCACCCTACACCAAGGGGCTGGGCCTCGAATCGGTCGGCATCGAGACCGGCGAGGGTGGCGCGATCCCCGTGGACGCCTATTCGCGCACGTCCTGCCCGTCGATCTACGCCGTCGGCGACGTGACCGACCGCGCGCAACTCACCCCGGTCGCCATCCGCGAGGGGATGGCCTTCGCGGAGACCGTGTTCAACGACAATCCGACAAGCCCCGACCACGACCTCATCGCCACCGCCATCTTCACCCAGCCCGAGATCGGCACCATCGGCATGGCCGAGGAGGAGGCGCGGGAGGGCCACGCGGTGTCGATCTACCGCAGCACCTTCCGCCCCATGGTCAACGTCCTGGCCGGGCGGCAGGAGAAGATGCTGATGAAGATCATCGTCGACCGCGCCGACGACAGGGTGCTGGGCGTCCACATCGTCGGCCCCCATGCCGGCGAGATGATCCAGTGCGCGGCCATCGCCGTGAAGATGGGCGCGACCAAGGCCGACTTCGACCGCACCATGGCCGTCCACCCGACCGGCGCGGAGGAGCTGGTCACCATGCGCGAGCCGGTCCCGGAGGAGCAGGCGTGACGTCCTGCCGTTCCTCCGTATGCGCATGATGGGACATATACGCTCCTTTGTAATATTTTGAAGCGATTAGTGTCCCAGATCGTTCCACGTAAGGTTTACAGGTGTTAAGGAAACGGCTATATGAGGTGAGGGGGTGACGAAAACCGGATGCGTGCTCCCCGGAGCGTTCGTGTCCCTAGGTATGGGAGTTATGCCATGCGTCTCGTGCTCGCCTTGGTTCTGTTCCTCTCCAGCCTGTCTCCGTCCTACGCCCAGGGCTTCTTCGGGATGCCCGCCATCGACCGCCACGCCCGCGTGCTGTTCAACGTCTCGCTCCCGCCGATCTGCATGTCGGGTTGGTACGGGCGCGGCATCGGCCTCGTGGCCACCTGCCACCTCGGATGGCGGTCGCATGTGCGGTTCATCGACGGGTACGTCCTGCCCTGCGCGGTCCCCGACTGCCGCGACCACGCCATGCGCGTGGATCACTTCCTGCGGTATTACGGGTTCTGAGACGGCGATATCGTCCAATGACGAAAGCGGCCCGTTCCATGCCGGAACGGGCCGCTTTCACGTCGGGCGACGCGATGCGGCGGGGCCGCGGATCATCCGCCGTATTGCGCGTCCGTCACCTTCTCCATCCAGGTGGCCGTGACCCCGTTCTCGGCCTCCTGCATCGCCAGATGCACCATGCCGGTATCGGGCGCGGCCCCGTGCCAGTGCTTCTCGCCCGGGGGAATCCAGATCGTGTCGCCGGGCAGGATCTCGACCATCGCCTCGCCCTCGGTCTGGAAGCGCCCCACTCCGGACAGGACGTGGAGCGTCTGCCCCAGCGGATGCGTATGCCAGGCCGTGCGCGCGCCGGGGGCGAAGGTGACGCGGATGGCCTTCACCCGCGCGGGGGCCGGGGCCTCGATGATGGGGTCCATCAGCACGTCGCCGGTGAAATAGTCGGCGGAGGGCGTGACGGAGGGGCGGGCGTTGGCGCGGTGATGGATCATGGGGGGCATCCTTTCGAGGGCAAGCGTCCCGTCCCGACTACCACGTCAGGGCATGAGAAACAGGTCCGTATCGCCCGGCACGGCCCCGGCGGCGGTGAGCAGGGCGTTGACCTGGCCGCGGTGATGGGTGCCGTGGTTGAAGAAATGCACGACCAGCATGGCCCTGGGCCTCGACACCTCGCGCCCCGCCGCCCCGGACCACCAGGTCAGGTCGCCCGCGAACCACTCGTCCGACAGGCCCGCCGCCCACGTGCCGATCAGGCCGTCCGTCTCGCGCCGGGCGTCGGCGTAGGCGTTCCAGTCCGGCGTCTCGCGCACCGAATCGGGGATGGTGCCCTGCGTAGGCTTCGGCGTGTCGGCGAACCGGCTCATCCAGATGCGGTCGCCCCAGAGCAGGTGGTTGAGCGTTCCGGCGATGGAGCCGAAGAACGCGCCGCCGTCCCGCTCCCGCACCACCGGGTCGAGCGTCCCGGCGGCGGCGGTCTGGGCGGCGTTCTGCCATGCGCCGTACCGGGCCATGGTGCGGGCGTAGTCGGCGGTCGGCATGGGGCGCTCCTCTCAACGGTGCCCCGAGCCTATCCGCCGTCCCGCGGTCAGCGCAACGCCGCCTTGCCGAGCGAGACGGAGAACCGCTCGCACCAGATGAACACGGTATCGAAGGCGGAGACGTCCATCCCGGCGGGGATGGGGAAGACCTGCTCGCCGGTATTCGCGCGCAAGGCCCCGATGAGCGTGCCGTCCACGTACCGCCCGCCCTGGCCGAAACCCACCTTCGGATCGGGCGCGCCGTCGAGGTAGAATCCCGGGCCGAGCCGCACGGCCTTGCCGCCCCGATAATCGACGATGGAGACGCCGCCCGAGACGGTGTGGGCGTTCTCGCCGACGAAGTTGCCGGAGCGTCCGGTGGCGGCCTGCGCGGCGGTGGCGACGAGGGCGATGGCGAGGGCGGCGATGGCGATGGTCCTGGCGATCATGGTCTGTCTCCCGTGTGCTTGCATGTCGATGCCGTGGATCTCATGGTAGGGGCCGCGCACCGCTTTCCCGCCCCCCGTGCCGAACCCGTGACGAAGCGTGAGCGCGCTGTAACAAGGAGCGTCCGCCATGTATCTCCACGCATCCCTCATGGCCCGCGCCGGGGCGGGCGATCCAGTGCGGGTTCTCCTGATCGGGGCGGGCAAGTTCGGGTCGATGTTCCTGTCGCAGGTGCCGACCACGCCGGGGCTGGCCGTCGCGGCCATCGCGGACCTGCGGCCCGACGCGGCGCGCGATGCCTGCCGCGCGGTGGGCTGGAGCGAGGAACGCATCGCGGCAGCGGCCTTCACCGACGATGCGGGCGCGGCCATCGGGCGGGACGATATCGACGTGGTGATCGAGGCGACGGGCCATCCGGCGGCGGGCATCGCCCATGCCCGCGCGGCCATCGCGGCGGGGCGTCACGTCGTCATGGTCAACGTCGAGGCCGACGCGCTGGCCGGGCCGCTGCTGGCGGCGGAGGCGCGGCAGGCGGGGGTCGTCTATTCGCTGGCCTACGGCGACCAGCCCGCGCTCGTCGCCGAGATGGTCGACTGGGCGCGCTGCTGCGGCTTCGCGGTCACGGCGGCGGGCAAGGGCACGAAGTACCTGCCCGCCTACCACGCCTCGACCCCGGACACCGTCTGGGACCATTACGGCCTGACGGCGGACGAGGCGCGGGCGGCGGGCATGAACCCGAAGATGTTCAACTCCTTCCTCGACGGCACGAAATCGGCGCTGGAGATGGCGGCGGTGGCCAATGCCTGCGATCTCGCCGTGCCGGAGGGCGGCCTCGCCTTCCCGCCCTGCGGCATGGACGATCTGGCCGAGGTGCTGCGCCCGCGCGCGGCGGGGGGCGTGCTGGAGACGGCGGGGAGCGTCGAGGTGGTGTCGTCGCTGGAGCGGGACGGGCGGGAGGTCGCGCGGGACCTGCGTTGGGGCGTCTACGTCGTGTTCGAGGCCCCGACCGACTACGCCGCCGCCTGCTTCCGGCAATACGGCATGAACACGGATGCGAGCGGGCGGTATTCGGCGATGTACAAGCCCTTCCACCTCATCGGGCTGGAGTTGGGCATCTCCGTCCTCTCCGCCGCGCTGGACGGCAGGCCCACGGGGGCGACGCGCGCCTTCGCGGGCGACGTGGCGGCGACCGCCAAGCGCGACCTGGCCGCCGGGGAGACGCTCGACGGCGAGGGGGGCGGCTGCGTCTGGGGGCGGCTGATGCCCGCCCGCGCCTCGCTGGATGCCGGAGCGCTGCCCATCGGACTGGCGCAGGACGTGACGCTGACCCGTCCGGTCGCGGCGGGCGAGGCGGTGACCTGGGCCGACGTCGCGGTGGACGCGACCGATCCGGCGGTCCGCTGTCGCCGGGCGATGGAGGAACGGTTCGGAACGGGCGGCGCATGACTGCGGGGCATGGTCGCGCGGGGCGGGCGCGATACATGGGCGTCACCGACAACCGCCACGGACCCGCCCCATGACCGACCGCGCCGCCGCCGCCCTGATGGGAGCCTATGCCGCCGACGCCGCCACGCTCGGCGTGCACTGGCTCTACGATCCGGGCCGCCTCGCCGCGCTGGACGGCGTGCTGTGGCGCACGCCCGACGCGGCGGATTTCGAGGGGGCGACGGGGGTGTTCGTCCATCACGGCAAACGCGCGGGGGACATCTCGCAATACGGGGCGCAGATGCGGGCGATGGTCCGGGCCCTGTCGGGCGGGGCCTTCGATGCGGAAACCTACGCGGATGCCTTCCGGGCGGCGTTCGGGCCGGGCGGCTGGTGGCACGGCTACATCGACAAGGCGACCACGGGGACGCTGGCCGGCATCGCGGCCGGGCGATCCCCGACCGGGGCCGACGACGATCAGATCCCCGCGCTCTCCGGCCTGCCCGCCCTGCTGGCGACGGGAGCGGATGCGCCGACCTGCGCGCGGGCGGTGGCCTGCATCAGCGATCACCCGACCAGCGCCGCCTACGCCCCCGCCGCGACGGCGGCCCTGCGCGCGGCCCTGGCGGGAGAGGGCGTGGCCGAGGCCCTGACGGCAGGGGTCGAGGCCGCCGGGGAGGCGGCGCGCGGCCCCCTTGCCGAGGCGCTCGCCAGCGAGGCCGATCCGCTCGACTACGCGGAGACGGTCGGCCGCGCCTGCCCCCTGCCCCAGTCATTATCCCTCGCCTTCCGCATCGCAGGGACCGCGCGGGGATACGCCGAGGCCATCGAGACGAATGCCCGCGCGGGGGGCGACAGTTGCGGGCGGGCCATCTTCCTCGGCGCGCTTCTCGGCGCGGGCGATCCGCCCCCGCCGACCTGGACGGCCCGGCTGCACGAGGGACCGGCCCTCGCGGCGGAAATCGAGACGATGCGCGCCGCGCGGGGGGCGACACCATGAGCGTGCCGCTGACCATCGCCGTCGACGGCCCCGCCGCCTCGGGCAAGGGCACCATCTCGCGCCGCATCGCCGTGCGCTACGGCCTGCGCCACCTCGATACGGGGCTGCTGTACCGCGCCGTCGCCATGCTCTGCGCCGCCGAGGGCATCGACACGACCGACGCCGAGGCCAGCGGCGCGCGGGCCGCCATGCTGCACCCGTCCGACCTGGAGCGGGGCGACCTGCGCAGCGCGGAGGCCGGGCGCGGCGCCTCGGTCGTCGCGGCGCACGGGACGGTGCGCGAGGCGCTGCTCGGCTGGCAGCGCGCCTTCGCCGACCGCGCGCCCGGCGCGGTGCTCGACGGGCGCGATATCGGGACGGTCGTCCTGCCCCAGGCGCGGGCCAAGCTGTTCGTGACCGCGGACCCGGACGTGCGCGCGGCCCGGCGCTGGCGCGAACTCTCGAAGGACCGCGACATTCCCTATCGCGACGTGCTGCGCGATATCGAGGAGCGCGACGCCCGGGACGCAGGCCGTGCCGACGCGCCGATGACCCGCGCCGGGGACGCCGCCCTGCTCGACACGACGGAGATGGGGATCGAGGCGGCGGTGGACGAGGCGGTGCGGCTGATCGAGCGGCAGCTCGGCCGGTAGCGTCGGGCATCGACCGTCGTGCCGCTTCGGTCGCGGCTATCGCGGCGTGTTTCCGCCCGCCTTCCCCTTCCGCCTGCGCCCGTACAGCTCCAGCCGGTGATGCACGATGTCGTAGCCCAGCTCGGCGGCGATCTCGGCTTGCAGGCGCTCGATCTTCTCGGAGCGGAACTCGATCACGGCCCCCGTCTCCAGGTCGATGAGATGGTCGTGGTGCGGGCGGTCGCTGGTCTCGAACCGGGCGGGCTTGCCCTCGAAGGCGTGCCGGTCGATGACCCCCGCCTCCTCCAGCACCGACAGGGTGCGGTACACCGTCGCGAGCGAGAGGCCGGGGTCGAGGGCGTGGGCGCGGCGGTGCAGCTCGTTGGCGTCCGGGTGATCCTCCGCCTCGGCCAGCACGCGCAGCAGGACCCGCCGCTGGCGCGTGATCCGCACCCCCGCATCGCGCAACGCGCCTTCCATGGCCGATGATGCCGGTTCCGCCGTCATGGTGCGAACTGTAGCCTGTTGCGTCGCATCCGCAACACGCTTCTTGTTGCAAATAGTTCTCAACTGCATTGACGCGCCGCCCCTCGCGCCCTAGCTTCGCGGCATCGTCAACCGGAAACCCGCCCCATGCACATCGCCCCGCGCAGAGTCCTCGCCGCCCTCGCCCTTCTCGCCCTGGCCGGCTGCGGCGAGGAGGAGACGGCGGCGACGTCGTCCTCCGGAGACGACACGTTCAAGGTCGTCACCACCTTCACCGTCATCGCCGACATGGCGCGCAACGTGGCCGGGGACGCGGCCGAGGTGGTCTCCGTCACCCGTCCGGGCGCGGAGATCCACGGCTACGCGCCGACGCCGGGCGACCTGACCCGGGCGCAGGACGCGGACCTGATCCTGTGGAACGGGCTGAACCTGGAGCTGTGGTTCGAGCAGTTCCTGCGCAATCTCGGCGACGTCCCCTCGGCCACCGTCAGCGAGGGCATTGCGCCGATTCCCATCGCCTCGGGGGCCTACGAGGGCCGGCCGAACCCCCATGCCTGGATCGGGGCGGATGCGGCGATGGTCTACATCGACAATATCCGCGACGCCTTCGTCCGGCACGACCCGGACAATGCCGAGACCTACCGCGCGAATGCCGACGCCTACAAGACGCGGGTGCGCGAGACGCTCGACCCCCTGCGCGCGCGCATCATGGCCATCCCGGAGGACCGGCGCTGGCTCGTCACCTGCGAGGGCGCGTTCAGCTACCTCGCGCGCGATTTCGGGCTGAAGGAGCTGTACCTCTGGCCCATGAACGCCGACGCGGTCGGTACGCCGCAGCAGGTGCGCCGGGTCGTCGACGGGGTCCGCGACAACGCCATCCCGGTCGTCTTCTGCGAGAGCACGGTCAACACCGACCCGGCGGAGCAGGTCGCCCGCGAGACAGGCGCGCGCTACGGCGGCGAGCTGTACGTCGACAGCCTCAGCGCGGCGGACGGGCCGGTGCCGACCTATCTCGACCTGCTGCGCGTCACCTCGGAGACGGTGGCGGACGGGTTGGCGGGGGAATGAGGGGGTGATGGACGCCGTAACTGCCCCTGCGGAATTCCGTCCCTGTCGCGGAGCGTCGTCACCCCCGGGCCTGACCCGGGGGTCCATCTCCCCATCCCTTGGGTCGTCCCCTGCGAAGGCATGGATGCCCGGGTCAAGCCCAGGCATGACATTCTCGATAGATCCTGCACACGGATACGCCCCTCGTCGGCCCAACATCCGAAGCGAGACGCCTGCATGAGCGAGGCCGACGGCATCGTCGTGCGCGGCCTGACGGTGACATACCGCAACGGCCACACCGCCCTGCGCGATGCGAGCTTCGCCATCCCGCGCGGGACGGTGACAGCGCTGGTGGGGGTGAACGGGGCCGGGAAGTCGACGCTGTTCAAGGCGATCATGGGCTTCGTGCGCGCCGCGTCGGGCGATATCCGCCTTCTCGGCAAGTCGGTGCGCGAGGCCCTGCGCGAGAACGTCGTCGCCTACGTCCCGCAGTCGGAGGAGGTGGACTGGGCCTTCCCGGTGCTGGTCGAGGACGTCGTGATGATGGGGCGCTACGGGCACATGGGCTTCCTGCGCCGCCCGTCGGATGCCGACCGCGCGGCGGTCTCGGCGGCGCTGGAGCGGGTCGGGATGGCCGAGTACCGCCATCGCCAGATCGGCGAACTGTCGGGCGGGCAGCGCAAGCGCGTCTTCCTCGCCCGCGCGCTGGCCCAGGACGGGCGCGTCATCCTGCTGGACGAGCCGTTCACCGGCGTCGACGTGAAGACGGAGGACCGCATCGTCGCCCTGCTGCGCGAGATGCGCGACGAGGGGCGGGTGATGCTGGTCTCGACGCACAACCTCGGCTCGGTGCCCGAGTTCTGCGACCGGACGGTGCTGGTCAAGGGCACGGTGGTGGCGCACGGCCCGACGGAGACGACCTTCACCCGCGAGAACCTGGAACGCGCCTTCGGCGGGGTGCTGCGGCATTTCACGCTGGCAGGCGACGAGCTGCACGACGACGACGACACCCGCGAGGTGCGCATCATCACCGACGACGAGCGCCCCTTCGTGATCTACGGGGAGGGGGAGCGGTGAAGGCTTTCTCACAGCTTTCGGTGTCACCACCCGGCTTGACCGGGTGGTCCAGGGCAACGAGCACCGCACCTGCGGCTCTGGATTGCCCGGTCAAGCCGGGCAATGACACTGTTCCGGCATGTCACTGCGCATGACCGCCCTCCTCGACCCCTTCGCCTATGGCTACATGACCAACGCCATGCTGGTCTCGGCGCTGGTGGGCGGGGTGTGCGCGTTCCTGTCGTGCTATCTGATGCTCAAGGGATGGTCGCTGATCGGGGATGCGCTGGCGCATTCGGTGGTGCCGGGGGTGGCGGGGGCGTACATGCTCGGGTTGCCCTTCGCCTTCGGAGCGTTCTTCGCGGGGGGGCTGGCGGCGGGGGCGATGCTGTTCCTGTCCGGGCGCTCGGGGCTGAAGATCGACGTGATCATCGGGATCATCTTCACCTCGTTTTTCGGGCTGGGCCTGTTCATGGTCTCGGTCGCCCCCGTGCCCATCGACGTGCAGGCCATCGTGATGGGCAACATCCTCGCCATCACGCCGGAGGATACGCTGCAACTGGTGCTCATCGGCGGGGTCTCGCTCGCCGTGCTGCTGGCGAAGTGGAAGGACCTGATGGTCGTCTTCTTCGACGAGAGCCACGCGCGGTCCATCGGCCTGCGGCCCGACCTGTTGCGCGCCGTGTTCTTCACGCTGCTGGCGGCGTCGGTGGTCGCGGCGATGCAGACGGTGGGGGCCTTCCTCGTCATCGCGATGGTGGTGACGCCGGGGGCGACGGCGTATCTCCTGTGCGACCGCTTTCCGCGCCTGCTCATGGTATCGGTCGCCATCGGGGCGGGGACGAGCTTTCTCGGGGCCTATGCAAGCTATTTCCTCGACGGCGCGACGGGGGGCGTGATCGTGGCGCTCCAGACGCTCGTGTTCCTCCTCGCCTTCCTCCTCGCGCCCAAGCACGGGCTGCTGGCGGCACGGCGCAAGGCGCGGCTGCGGCGGGGGGCGGCGTGATGGCTACAGGCGCTGCCCCGGACTTGATCCGGGGCCTGTTGCAGCGAAGCGCCCGACCCGAAGAGGCCCCGGATCGGGGTCCGGGGCGGAGTACCTTGCCATGATCGACGCCCTCCTCGCCCCCTTCCAGTTCCCGTTCATGCGGGACGCCTTCCTGATCTCCCTGATCGTCGCGCCGCCCGCCGCCCTGCTGTCGTGCTTCCTCGTGCTCAAGGGCTGGGCGCTGATGGGCGATGCGGTGAGCCATGCGATCCTGCCCGGCGTGGTGCTGGCGTCGCTGCTGAACCTGCCGCTCATCCTCGGGGCCTTCGCCGCCGGAATGGGCTGCGCCCTGCTGACGGGGTATCTGGCCGAGAACAGCCGGGTGAAGCGCGACACCGTGATGGGGGTGGTCTTCTCGGGCATGTTCGCGGTCGGGATGGTGCTCTACGTCGCCTTCCCGACGGGCGCGCATCTCGACCACATCCTGTTCGGCAACATGCTGGGCGTGGGGCGGGAGGACCTGCTGACCGCCGGGGGCATCGCGATCCTCGTCTGCACGGCGCTGGGGCTGAAATGGCGGGACTTCCTGCTCCACGCCTTCGACCCGGCACAGGCGCGCGCCTCGGGGCTGCGCACGGGGTGGCTGCATTACGGGCTGCTGACGATCCTGTCGGTGACGGTGGTCGCGACGCTCAGCGCGGTGGGGCTGATCCTCGCCGTGGCGCTCCTGATCACGCCGGGGGCCATCGCGTTCCTGACGGTGCGCAGCTTCGGGCGGATGCTGGCGGTCGCGGTGGCGGCCTGCCTCGGGTCGATGGTGGCGGGGGTGTGGCTCAGCTTCCACCTCGACAGCGCGCCCGCCCCGACGGTGGTGCTGGTGCTGACGGCGCTGTTCCTCGCGGCCTTCGTCAACCGGCTGCGACGGGCGGGGGCGGGCTGACGCGGGTTTCCGCCACCGCCTTCACGAAATCGCGCGGCGAGGTGATGGACGCCCCCCTTTGCGGAACTCCGGGGCGGCTTATCTGTTCTGTCAGCACCGACCCTCGATATTCAAGAGAAAGACCGATGAACGCCCTGACCTTCGCCGTAACCGCCGTCCTGACGCTCGCGACCCTGTCCGCCATCGTCTCCCTGGTGGTCGTCCCGATCATGGTGTGACCGCGAGGCGCGTGGACCTTGCAATCGGGACCGCGCGCGGTACGGTGAGGCATGTACGATCCGACCGTCCAAGCCCTCTTTCTGGCCGCCGTCGTCATCGGACTGGCGGTATGCATCGTCCTCGCCCTGCGGGCGGAGCGGCGGCGGCGACGGATTGCGCGGGAGATCCCGCTCCATCACCGCAACGCCGGTCATTACCTGCCACCCGCGCCCGAACGCGCCATTCCGCATGGGGCAAATTCGACGCGCGGCCTGGGCGGACAGGGCGATATCGGCGGGTAGAGCCGCGTCAGTTGGCGAAGCGGAAATGCATGATGTCCCCGTCCTTGACGAGGTACTCCTTGCCTTCGAGCCGCATCTTGCCGGCGTCCTTCGCCGCCTGCTCGCCGCCCAGGCCGGTATAGTCCTCGTACGAGGTCGTCTCGGCGCGGATGAAGCCCTTCTCGAAATCGGTATGGATCGTCCCCGCCGCCTGGGGCGCGCGGTAGCCCTTGGGGATGGTCCAGGCGCGCGATTCCTTCGGCCCGGCGGTGAAGTAGGTGATGAGGTCCAGGAGGCCGTAGCCCGCGCGGATGAGGCGGTCGAGACCCGACTCCTCCAGCCCCAGATCGTCGAGGAACGCCTCGCGCTCGTCGTCGTCGAGCTGCGCCACCTCGGCCTCGATGGCCGCCGAGATGACGACGTGCGCAGCCCCCTGCGCCTCGGCCATGGCCGCGACCTTCCCGGAGAGGGCATTGCCCGTCGCCGCATCGTCCTCGCCCACGTTCGAGACGTAGAGGATGGGCTTCGAGGTCAGGAGCTGGAGCATGCGGAACGCCTTCTCGTCCTCCTCGTCCACCGCCAGCTCGCGCGCCGGCCGGCCCTCCTCCAGCAGCGCCTTGACCGCCTCCAGCAGCTCGGCGGCCTTCTTCGCCTCCTTGTCGCCGGACTTGATCTTCTTGGCCACGTTGACGAGGCGCTTGTCGATGCTGTCGAGGTCGGCGAGCATCAGCTCGGTGTCGATGGTCTGGGCGTCGTCCACCGGATCGACCCGGTTCGCCACGTGGGTCACGTCGCCATCCTCGAAGCAGCGCAGGACGTGGGCGATGGCGTCCACCTCGCGGATGTTGGCGAGGAACTGGTTGCCCAGCCCCTCCCCCTTCGAGGCGCCCTTCACGAGGCCCGCGATGTCGACGAAGGTCATGCGTGCGGGGATGACCTGCTTCGACTGCGCGATCCCGGCGATGGCGGTCAGCCGCGCGTCGGGGACCGAGACCTCGCCCACGTTCGGCTCGATGGTGCAGAAGGGGAAGTTCGCCGCCTGGGCGGCGGCGGTGCGCGTCAATGCGTTGAACAGCGTGGACTTGCCGACGTTCGGCAGCCCGACGATCCCGACCTTGAAGCCCATGTCCAGCGTCCTGTCTCGTGAAGGGGAAGGTTGCGGGGCATCTGGCAGGCCGGGGCCGGGTTGTCAATCGGATGGGCGGGAAAGGCCAGGGCAATCGGGTGAGGCATGTCTGATGCACGTGAGGTCATTGTCGGGCTTGATCCGACAATCCATGACTGCGGCACGTGCAGGTCCTGCAACCCTGGATCGTCGGGTCAAGCCCGACGATGACGGCTTTATCACGCCGAAGGACCATCGCTGTCGGCATCGCCGGCATGAAAATCCAATTACCCGATTGCCCTATGGGAAAGGCTCCTCTCACCACGGTGAGGGGAGGGGTGTGGTCGATGGGGCGAGGCATCCTTCATCGGGAGACGATCCATGCACCGCACCCCCGTCAATCCATGGCCCTGGTCGCTGAGGCTGGGCTACAATCAGGCCGAGATCGTCTCGGGTGCGTCCCGGCATCTGCACTGCGCGGGCCAGACCGCCGTGGACGGGACCGGCACCCCCCGGCATCCGGGCGACATGCGCGCGCAGATGGCGCTGACCCTCGACAATCTGGAGGCGGTGCTGGCCGCTGCCGGGATGGGCCTCGGCGACGTCGTGCGCCTGTCGATCTACGCGACGGACGTGGATGCCGCGACGGCGAGCCTCGATATCCTCTGCGCGCGGATGGGCGCGGCCGGGGTTGCGCCGCCGATGACCCTGCTGGGCGTCACCCGCCTCGCCCTGCCGCCGCTGATGATCGAGATCGAGGCGACGGCGGCATCCT
>JAHDDY010000052.1 GCA_020629115.1 Paracoccaceae bacterium
AGCCATCTTCGACCGCCGAGACGTGATCCAGACCATCGTCGATTACGCCGGTGGAAGCCTCACCGCCGACGAGGTCGAGCTCCATGCCGACCGATGGCTGCACACCGACGCCGCCATTCCCCTCACCAACCTCGACCAGCAACACGTCGACCGCAACGCCGTCACCTACACGACGCCCGCCATGGTCCGCCTCGAAACCACCATCGCCGACGAGTACGCGAGCGGGCACGACGCCGAAGCGGCGATCGTCCCCGACCACTTGATCAACACCGCCATCGCCAACTGGGAGACGACCACCGGACACCGCCTCGGCGATGACCAGACTGCGATGGTCCGGTCGATCTGCGGTTCGGGCGACCGCTTCCAGGCCGTCGTCGGGCCTGCCGGGTCCGGCAAGACCGCCGCGCTCGAGGTCGCTGCCCGTGCTTGGGAGTCGGCTGGCTACACCGTCGTCGGTGCCGCGGTGAACGGCACGGCCGCAGAAGTTCTCGAGCGCTCGACCGGAGTGCCCAGCCGCACTGTCGCCGGCCTCGTTACTCGCCTCGACACCGCCGACCGCCAGATCCTCCAGCCGAACACGGTCCTTCTCGTCGACGAGGCATCCACCCTCGGCAACCGCCAACACGCCCGCCTCGTCCACCACGTCTCCCAAGCCGGCGCCGCCATGCGAGCCATCGGCGACCCGACCCAACACGGCGCCGTCGAAGCCGGAGGCATGTGGGCCCACCTCGTCACCGAATACCCCGACCGCACACCGATCCTCACCGAGAACCGACGCCAGAACAGCGCCGACATGGCCGACGTCCGTCTCGCCAACAACGACTACCGAGCCGGTCGGATCGCTGAGGCCATCGCCCGGCTCGAAACCAACCAACGAATCGTCACCGCCGCCAACAGCGGTGAGCTACTCGACCAGCTCGCCGCCGACTGGTACGTCGACCGGTCCACGAACCCCGACGCACAGACCCGGATGATCGCCGAACACCACCGAGAACGCCGAGCCCTCAACGCCCGAGCCCAACAGCTACTCCGCCACGACGGAACCCTCACCGGGCCGAGCATCCGAATCGGCGACGCCGCCTTCCACGTCGGCGACGAAGTCATCGCCCGAGCACCCAATCGCCAACTCCACCCGGCGGACGACCGCACCGCCTACATCCGCAACGGAACGACCGGCACCGTCACCGCCATCAACGGCGAACCGGGCGCCGAGAACCTCACCGTCAACTTCACGAACCGGGGCGAGATCACCGTTCCCCACGAGTGGCTCACCACCGAGCTCCGCCCCGGCCTCGTCGGCGGACTCGCACCCGCCTACGCCGTCACCTCCCACGCCGCCCAAGGCGACACCTACCGGACCGGCCGCATCGTCGCCACCGACACCGCCAGCACCGAGGCGGTCTATGTCGGCCTCACCCGCGGCACCCACGACGCACGGATCTACACCGTCCGCAGCGAACCACACACCGCCGATACCGACCCCCGGCTTCCCCGCATCGAAGACCCCCGCACCGAGATCGAGGCACTCACCGATCAACTCAGCAAGCAGCACGGCACCGAACTGGCCACCGTCGCCAACGCAGACATCGACCGCCTCCTCGCCCTCAGCCGTCTGACCCTCTCCGAACTCGCGTCCGCAGACGACCCGCTGGCCCTTCAAGCCGAGCAGATCGTCGAGCAGCGCATCCGCTTCGACGCCCGCTCCGAGCCAGACCCAGCAGTCGTGGAACGCATCGGACCCCGGCCGGCCGAACCAGCGCTCGGCAAACGCTGGGACTCTGGCGTGGAGGCAGCGGCGGTCTACGAGGACCGGTGGAACGCCGATCCTCTGGGAAGCGCACCGGCCGGGGCCAACGATCGCCAGCGAGCTGAACACGCCAACGTGAGCCAAGCACTCCGTGCGTCCCGAGTTGCGAGCCTCACCGAACGCCCGACCGCTGAACTTGCCGCGGCGAGGCACCGCCTCGTCCGAACCGTGAGGTCCGGCGGATCGCACGACAAGGAGGAGCTGGTTGCTCGAGTCGAGGACATCGACGCGGCGCTCGCACCGCGCATCCAGTCAGCCATCGACTCCCCAGCCAAGTACGTCACCGAGACCATCGGAGAGCGACCCGCCAATCGATCTGACCGGTGGACCTCAGCAGCCCGCTCGATCGAGACGTACCGCCACACAACACTGGGCATCGAGCCGAGCGCAGGATCACTCGACGACAATCCGACACTCGGCCGTCGACCACAGGATCCGCTTCGGGCCGAGGCCTGGGCCACAGCTCTGACGGCGAGCTCGTCGCCACGCATAGGCGTGCTGGCGGCGATCGAGCGATAGACGACGCCTATCGCGAGTTCTGGACTCGCCGTTGTTCGAGGTAGCCGAGCATCGTGCGAACGAGATTAATCACGAGTACTGCCTCTGCCGGCCCGACGAGGTCCTCGTTGGGATGAGCCACCGAGGCGTTGTTCCGAATCGGGTTGAGCACGTCGAGAATCGTTGCCATCGATCCGAGCATCTTGCGGATGTCGTCCTCACGACTTCCGAGATTCGCCAGAGCGCTGTGGTTGTCTCGAAGCGCCTTGAACAGCTGGTTCAGGGTGGGCCGGTCACCACCTACGACGATGTTCTCTTCTTCGCAAAGGCTGTGCAAGTAGCCGTGCAGCGCCGTGTGCACTCTGTCCACGGCACTCTGAGGGCCGCTCGAGGCCAGCAGGGCGTCGGCGTCGTTGAGTGCACGCTGCACCAAGTCGGAGGGACTAGCCAGTGCTACGCCGACCGTTGCGGTGCCGGTTTCGAGACGCGATATCCAGCCAAGAATCTTCGTATGGGTGGCGGCCGAGCGGAAGCGAGGATTCTCCGGGTCTGGCTCGTCGAGTGGCGGGTAGAGCACGAGGATCTCCCGGAGCGCAGCCGCTTGGGTACCAGGATCTACCGATCCAAGGGTGTCCTCGAAACACTGGCGTGTCGGGCTGTTGCTAGCCGTGTCGACATGAAGGCTGGCCACCTGGCGCCAGAATCGGTCGTGCTTGGCGTAGCTGAAGTCGCCGAGGTACCCGCCGTCGACCCCGATCCAGTCGTAGACGATCGTGCCGATCTCGCTGTACGTCAGGGGCTGCGGGGACGTGGCTGCCATCTCTCCAGTATCGAGTATCGAAGTGGCACTCCGAGCGACCGGTCGCAGGCAGCTCTACTAGCGCTTCGCAGCGCCCGGCTGGAGCCGAGCGGTCTCGGTCTCCAGGTGTTCCAGTACCTCGATCGGAGGAGTCGAGTCGAAGGAGAGCGCCCGCTGCATGGCCCGATCGGCGACGGACGGATCGGGCGCCGAGCCCCGACCGGACGACAGTGCCGTCAGCCGATCGTCGGTTCCGACGAAGCGGCCCTCGATGTGTGCCGGTGGCAGCGTCTGGTGGAACAGGATCGCGTTGCCGGGTTCAGCCTGGCGGAGCACCTCGGCGGGAAGTAGCGGACGATGGATCGTGGAGTCGCCCACGCCTCGCCGGTAGCCGCCCAGATGGGCATCGGCGTTGGCCGTCCGCTGCTGCACCTCTTCCTCTCCCCCGAGGAACGTGACGTATCGCAGCGTCTCGACGTCGGACGCTCCGGCGAAGAAGATCTTCGTCGCATGGTTGGTGAGCATCGGCCCGGACTGCGCCTGATAGGTCGCATCGATCTGCGCCTTCGACTGCCACGCCGTCACCAACTGCACGCCGATGCCCGAACAGGTCGAGGCAACCTCGGGCAGCCAACGCAGCGGCGTGTTGCCGGCCTCGTCGATCACACACAGCAGCCCGGGCAGCGGCTTGCGGTACCGGTTGGCAACGTCGTACGCCTGGTCCCGAAGGAGCGAGCCGAGCAGTCCGCCGAACACGACGGCGTAGCGAGAAGCGTCCTTGAGCGGTGTCGACACGTACAGCGTGTTCCGGCCGGAGAGCACGAGGCTGAGGTCGGCCACCGGACCGGCTCCGCTAGATGAGGCGAACGAGATGTTCGGGTCCTCCCACGGCTGCACCAGCGTTTGGGACGTCGAGTAGATGTCGCTGCGGGTCCGTTGGTCGAGCCGAAAGAAGCCGTCGAACTGTTCGAGCGCGTGCCGCGCCTGAATCGCCACTCGCCGATCGGTGCTCTGTCCGAGTTGAGCGAGGATGCCGCGCACCTCGCTGAACTGCTCGGGCACTGGGGCAGCCGCTCCCGGCTGGCTCACCTCGCCGTCGGTGTTCCCATCTTGGGAGGCAAGCCATCGAACGACGTTGGCCATCGTTGCGTTCGAGTCGTGGGCGGCAGCGAACAGGATCGGCCATAGCAATGCCTGTCCCTTGCTCGACCAGTAGTTCGCGTTCGTCACGCCATCGGTCGGGGCAGCGTCGAGCAGCGCGAGCGAGACCTCGATCGCTCCCGGCACCGTCCGGGCAGCATGCAGCGGCGACCACCCGATCCGCGTCACTCCACGAGGCAGCTCCGGAATGGTCCGCATCGGATCGAAGACGTAGACCTTGCCGAGCTGGAGCCGACGGGCGACCGTCTCGTCGAAGAGATCGTTCTTGACCGACGAGAGGATCGCCGAACCGTCCCAGTCGAGGATGCCGGCGACGACGGTTGCCGTCTTGCCCGACTGGCTCGGCCCGATCACCGCAACGGCGCTTCGTCGCCCGCGCACCAACCTGCGCCGTCGCCTCGACGAGCCCAGGGAAGAGGCCGGGTGCTCGGTCGCTATCAGCCGTCCGGCGAACCTCCCGAAGATGAACCGGCCCGGCACGACGCCATCGACGAAGAGCGGTTCCATGTCGGACCGCTCGGCCAACCGAGCTCCCACTCGTACGCCCAGTCGTTCCCTTCGATGCGTACCGACGCGCAGCGCGCTGAGTCGTAGCCACGCCCACGCCAAGGCCAGTAGCTCGACACTCACCACGAGAACGGTGGCGAGCCAGTAGACGACCGCACCCGGCAGCAGGTGCCGCACCGACGCCGGCCACGCCGCGGCAGGTTCACCGGCACTGGCGGGGAGCCGGAGCATCGCCGAGAGCCCGTCGCCGATCGTGACCGGGAGCCATCGCCCGCTTGTCACGAACGTTGCGAGCTGCGCTCCGGCCCAGATGCCCAGCGAGAGACCGCCGACGAGGACCACGGCTGCGATCATCATCTCGTCGCCGCCGAGCGGCTTCGAAGCGGTTCGTTCGCTCATGCCGCTTCTCCCACCATCTTGGACAAACGACCTTCGGCTCGAAGCCGCCGCTGGGCCACCGACCGAGGAGCGATACCGAGCGACGGTGCGAGCTCCGCGCTCGAGAATCCGGCGACATCAATCATCCAGATCAGGTCCGCGTCGCTGCGACTGACCGCGCCCGTTTCGGTCGCTTCCGACAGGAGCTCCAGGAGCATCTGACCGGGTCGAGCCGCCGGGTCAGGAGTCGCCGGCGGCGCTAGTTCAATCTCGTCGAGCACCGTCTTGGCGTGCCATGCCTCGATCTCACGCGTCTCCTTGGTGAGAAGCCGGTGGGTACGTCGCAGGATCGAGCAGATGGGATAGGAGCGACGATGACCATGGGCGTGCCGGATCGCCTCGATCCCAGCCAGAACGAGCATCTGGTCGATGTCGCCGTTGCCGATCAGGTCCGGCTCGACGCGACGCGCCCAGCTCATCAACCACCGAGCCTCTCCGGCGAGACCGGGGACGATGACCTGCAGCAGAAGCCGATCCGCCAGATGCTCCTCAGCGGCGATCGCCAGCAACGCCCAGACCATCTCCGAGGAATCTTCGAGCGACGCCGACTCGATCTGAGAACGGAGCTCAACGAGGCTCCTGACTCCTCGCAGACTGGGCTGCCGTTCCTGCCACCGACGAAGATGGCGGCGGGTCGAGGGACCGGCAGAGATCTGGTCCCACTCGTGGTCGAGGGTGTCGAGAATTCGTTGTGTTTGGTTCATGGACGAACGGTCGAGGAGCCACCTCCGGGCCCAACTCCCGTTTCACGTCCCGATCCACCTCCCAATCGAGAAATTCCCTTGTTTCCGGGCCAAATCCACCTCCCGGTCACCTCCCATTCGGTGTGTCCCACCTCCCTGTCACGATTCGCGGCAACCGAATGGAGGTCCAGCCCGATGTTCCGACGAAGCCCACCGCAGACACCCGCCGAGGCCATTCCCGAGGCCGTTCGCTACCTCGCATCCGTGTGCGACGGCGCCGTCAAACGTGACGGTCTCGGCTTCGCTTCAGACCACGTCGCCTACGGTCATTGGCTCGCCCGTCTGCCCCTCGACCAATGGGGCCCCGACGAGTACCGCCACGGCCGAACGATCGTGACGGTGTACGCCGGCCAACTCAGCCGAGCAAGACTCTGACGGTGTACCACCGGCCCGCTTCGTCAGCGTCTTACCTCCGACCGCCGGCAGCCGATTGGGACTGATGGCCGGTATGCCCATCGAAGTAGCGGAGCGACTCGGGCCGTTCTATGTCTACGTGCTCGTGGACCCTCGCAACGACCAGATCTTCTACGTCGGCAAGGGAACCGGCGAACGACTGTTGCACCATGGCAGGGAGGCTGATCTGTCTGGCGACGGCAGGACATCAGCGAAGACCGCCCGGATCCAGGCCATCCGAAAGGACGGCGTTGAACCGCAGCTCGACATCGTGCGTCACGGCCTCTCCGAATCGGAAGCACTTCTCGTCGAGGCTTCGCTGATCGACTGCCTTGGTGACCTCACAAACAAGGTCGCCGGCCACGGAATCGACGGCAGCCGCGACACCCTTTCGGAGTACCTCGTCTGCTACGGCGCAGACCCCGTCGCAGACGACGCTCCGCCAGCGCTGCTCATTCGCCTGAGCAAGTGGCGAGACCTCCCCGAACAGATCGAGCCCGGTGTCTCGAGACGAGGAAACGGCTACCGGCCGGGCATGTCCCAGGTTGACCTTTTCAACTCAACTCGAGCTTGGTGGAAGGTCAGCGAGGCGAACGTTCAGCGCAGAGGCATCGAGTACGCAGTTGCAGTCCACGAAGGCATCACCCGGGGCGTCCTACGGATCGGCGACTGGACAACCCGAGAAGATGGACGGCGAGCGTTCGGCGCAATGGCTGTCGAGGACCACAGCGTCGTCGATGCCTGGGTCGGGGAGTTCGGCCGCCGGGTGGAGTTCACGGCCGCTGCGCAGAATCCCATCAGCTACTGGCCCCGTCCATCGTCTGGCTCATAGCGTTGCTCGAGTTGCGGCTGATTGGCGGCAAACATCAAGAGAGCATTCGCGTCGCCCTCGTCTAGCGATGCAATTGCCTCCGCCTCATCCAGCTGCCCCGAGTCGAAGAAGTGGTCGATGAGAGCGTTCCGTCGACGATCAAGACCTAGCGCCTCCATCTCTCGTGCGTTTGCGATCCGCTTGGCGAGAAGCTCCTGTTCCGCGATCTCGTTCTCGATCTGCTGGCGGCGCAGGTCCTCGCGCCTGGACTCAACATCGATCCGCGACCGTTCAACCTGATCATCAAGGGTGGCTTCGGCGAGATCAGCCTCGACCTTCTTCAAACGTCGACGAGAACCCAACGTCGCCGACGTCTCGATGACCCCGGCAGTCTTCTCGAGCGCTCCCGCCGCTGCGTCGGCGGCAGCAAGCTCCTCGCCGAAGGGATTTCGATACGTGAGCTCGCGAACAGTTATCGGTTCGTCACTGAAGTGCTGTGAGATGTAGTCGGCGACCAAAGCCCGGTAGAGCCCTGGGTTGAGATCGTCGAGGTTGAACGCTCCCGCCGACATCAAGGGAGTTGGTAGGCCGCTCGCCAGCGCTCGCTCGTAGCCCGTGCCTTCGATCCACTTCGCTACGCGGCCCCGTCCCCTCTGAGACTCGTACCAGTACTCGAACCAGTACTCGGGCGGGAACCTAGGCGCATCTTCACGAAGTCGACGACGCGCCTCGAGTAGCCGTCGGGCCTGGTAGTGCGCACTTTCTTCGCTGCCTTGCGACAAGCGTTCGAGTGCTGACGACAGATCGGAGTCAGTCGGCCATTTCATCAGCCCTTCGGCCTCACGCCGCACACGGTTTCGCTCAGCTGACGAGCCCACGCTGGTCGCTACTCGCACCGCACGAACCGCCGCCTCCAACCTTTCCGGGGAACACGACGGGCCGAGATCAAGCGAGATAGTGAGTAGGCGCATCGCGACAACTTAGGCGTGCCGGTTGTCGCCGTCCGGGTAGAGCAACCATCAGCTTCGATCGAGACCGCACTCCACTCCGAGAGCGATCAGCAACGGCTCCGGAAGATCATCGGATGCCTCTCGGACGATGGCGTCACCGACGAACGGGTCTGCAACCCGGCCCCAGAAGCACCCGGGATCGGACGAGATCCGACGGCAGACTTCGATCGCTTGAGCCGCTGAGATCATCAGCGGGACGTCTCCAGTCAGGAAGTTTGCGACGACCGCCGAATCGAGATCGAAGCCCTTGGCGATGACGTCGGCGGGGTCGCCGGTGTGGATGTGCCAAGCGAGGAACCAGTTGCGCAGCGGGCGTGATGGCAGTCGTTCGGGGAGTTCGTTCACAGGTTCAACCTCTGGTCGGTGTCGCAGATGGACCACTCGGCGGAGCCGATGCGGTGTTGGACGACGGCGACGTGATCGCCGACTCGCCACAGCGATCGGCCTCGGGCGAGCTTCGGGAGCAGCTGCGCTTCGTGGCTCGTGAGCCCGAGCATCTGCGTCGCCTCGGGGATCTGATCGGACGACTGCCGGAACAGGATCTGGGTCTGAGTGTCGGCGAGGATGCCCATCGAGACCTTGGCGGCCGAGGTCCCGTCGTCTGACTGGGCTCGCAGGTCGGCGATCCGGTGGGCGACGGAGATGTTGGCGACGCCGTAGGAGCGGGCCAGCTTCTGGCACGACTGGTAGTACTTCGCCACTCGCTCGCTGCCGAGCAGCGCCCAGATCTCTTCGAGCACCTGGACTCGGCGAGGCACGTCAGCCGACTCTGGCGCCGCGAGCAGCGACTGGAGCCAGCCGGTGGCGGCGATCATGACCGCCGTGAGGGCAGCGGTGTCCTGGTGGACGGCGGAGAGGTCGATGACCACTCCCCTGCCCGACCAGTCGAGGTGCACGGTCGAGGGTCCGTCGAACATGCCTCGCAGCTGGCCGTCGAGAAGCTTGCCGATGCCATAACGGAGGTCCATCACGTCTCGGGCGAGATGGCGGGGTGTGTCGACTTGGGCTCGTTCGCACATTCCAGATGTCGGCGTGACGAGAAGGTCGACGACGTCCGTCAGTGTCGGTGCTGCGTGGTTGGCCTCGGAGATCGTCTCCATCACCCATCCGAGGGCCGCCTCCTCGAGCGGCGAGAGCTCTCGGTGCAGGACGGAGGCCGCCAACGCAGCGACCATCTGCGTGCGTCGTGTGCGGAGCTCGTCGTGGTCGGCGATGTGGGGACCAGCGTCGAGCGGGTTCAGGCGCGTCGGCCCGCCCGGCGAGAGACGAACCCGGGTGAGACCGAGTGCGTCGGCGAGCGGGCCGTACTCGCCCTTCGGGTCGAGGATTGCGCACCAGCGAGGACGGCCTCCCGGCGAACCGAGCAACCCGATCGATCGGTACAGCAGTGTCTTGACCGCCGAGGACTTGCCCGAGCCCACCATGCCGAGCACGAGGATGTTCGGCGACGTGATGACGCCGTCGGTGTAGAGCTGGAACGGGTCGTAGCACCACGCCGATCCACCGGCGGAGACGTCTTCGCCGATGTACACACCCCGAGGGCCGAGCCCGGTGCCGGAGTGGAACGGATAGAGCGCCGACACGTGGGCGTTCGTTGCCCGGTGGCGTGGGATGCGAAGCCCGGGGCGCCGCCGAAGCAGCCTCGGCTTCGAGCTTGCCGATGTGCTCATACCCACTCCTTGGGGACGACACCTCGGGCCACCGGGAGCGTTGCCACGATGGCGAGGTCGTGTCGGCCGTGGAGCGGGCGCACCTCGACGCCGAGCGACGCGGCGACCTGGGCGACTTCGTCGGTCGCCTCGTCGAGTTCCTCGAGCGTCGGCGCCGTCACGCACAACAGACCGGCGTACACGAACTCGCCGTAGCCGGCGACGAGCTCCTCCTCTCGTTCCTCGACGGCCTGCTTGGCGCGTCGGTGCTTCGCTCCGACCCGGAAACCCTTCTCGGCTCGATGCGCTGCGTCGGACTCGATCTTGGCTGCGTCGCGGACGATCGACCGCTGGCTCTTGGAACGAGCGACGGGTTCGAGGATGACGGCCATCGTGCGGACGCTGCCGGCGTAGAGCATGAGGTCGGACAACCAGGTCGCTTCGACGTCGATTCGGGGCCACTCGGTGACGAGCAGTGCTCGATGCCACGAGCCGTCCGTGTGCCATGCGTTCCACTCTGTGACCGCAACGCTCGGGCCAGCGCTCGCCGGGTTCGCTGCTCCCGCCGTGTCGCCGAGACTCCGAAGGCGCCCATCGAGGACGAGTCGAGACGACGGGTCGAGCCGAAGGCGCATCGCCCGGGCCCACTCAGACGGGCTCAAGACTCCAGACACCACAAGCCCGGCCCCTTCGAGACGTTGAGCGAAGAGACGCATCTCCCCGAGCAACGACTCGGCCGCGTTGGACACACGATCCGATTCGCTTCGTCGACGGCGCACCTTCCCGATGGCCACCGTGACCGTCACCAGCACCTCGTGTCGAGTCGCTTGGCTTCCGGCCTCCCGCAGCAAGGCTTCGTAGGCGGCCCGGACCTCGGTCAACGGTTCAGCGGCGAGATGCTCGCCGATCCAGTTCCGGTGCTCATCCAGTCCGGCCGGTGCAGCCCACTGCGACCAGCGGACACTCACGACCGGGTTGCGTTCGCTCACGAACGAACCGATCGCGTTGCCCCACGCCTCGATCAGCCAGTCCTGTTCTGCTCGCTCGAGCAGACCGAACTGACGGCCCGACACGCGGATCGATGCAGCGACGAGGTCACCCTCTCGATCGTGTGACACAGCCACCTGGGTTCCAGGCGCACCGAGGCCGACCTGAGCAGCGTCGACGACGAGTAGCTCCTGCCCAGCGAGCGCAGGCGGAGCGGGTACGTCAGCGTCGCCTCCGAGCAACGGGACGGGTTGGAACCAGACCGCCTCCGTTCCGACGCGTGAGCGGGCGAATCGCAGACCCAGCGGGATCGACTCCAACAGCGAAGTCCCGCCGATCCGTGCTGCGCCGAGGCCGACAACGAGCGCCATCACGGCGCCACCGGCAATGACGTTGACGGTGACCATCACGACGGTCCCGACAGCGACACCCACGGCGACCGTGAGCAGCTGCACCAAGGACAGCCCGAACATCCAACCCGTGCCATCGACCGGCGACAGCCGATACTGCTTGGCCGAGTAGCTCGTCATGCCTGGTCGCCTCGGTCAGCACCCAACAGCTTCGGCTCAGGCTTCGACGGTTCGGTCGGCAGCGTCACCGTCGGCGCGCCACCGCCCGACACCGGCACGGCATCGACCCCACCGGAACCAGCCGATCCTCTCTGCCGCCCAGAACTTCCGCCACCGCCGCTCCCAGCGGGCCGATCGCCCCCTGAGCCGCCCGCTGCGCCAGAGGCCACGGCCGGCGGAGCGGACGGGATCGTCGAGGCCAAGCCACCACCCGCCGAGCCGCCTCCCGCTGCAGCACCACCGCCAGCGAGCTTCGAGACCCCGACACCGGCAGCAACACCGAGCGACGCCGCGCTCACCGCCGCCTTCACCGGCGAACGCTCAACTCCCGATGCGGCGGTTGCAGCCTCCACCAGCGGGAAGACCTTCCAGATCAACCACGGCATGAACGCCGCCATCAGCATCACGGCAACGCCAGCCATCATCCCGGTGAGATCGACACCGTCGCCCTCGACGACACCGTTGCTCGACTCGATCGCCGTCGCACCGACACCGAAGGCAACGGCGACGCCGAACTTCGACAGGATCAGCGCGATGCCCATCTCGATCGTGCGGCGAGCGATCTGGCGAGTACCGGGATGGGCTCGAGTGGCGAAGCCGAGCGGGGCGAGAACGATCAGGATGTAGATCAGCGCCGCCCGAACCATCAGCTGGAGCCATACGAGGATCGCTCCGATCACGAACAACAGGCCGAAGATGATGCCCAGCAGCCCCGCACCGGTCAGTGCCTCGACCAGCACGAGCGACGCCGTGAACTCCCCCATCGCTGCGCCGACGTCGCCGGTCACAGCCAGCGAGGCCTCGTCGACGATGCGAATCAGAATCCACGCAACCGTCACCGACAGGACCATCAACAGCATCGCCGACGGAACGTCAACCAGTGCCGAGCGGATGATCGCTCCGGGTTCGCCGGCGGCGAGCGAGCGGATGATCGAGGCGAAGAACAGCGCCAGCACCAAGGTCACCGACATGCCGAGCACGGTCTGGCGGATCGGGGTCAGTGCGGGGAAGAAGCCGCCGTTGAGATCGACGGCGGTCGTCGAGTCCATTGCAGAGACGATGGCTCCAGTCACCGCTGCGACGGCGTCGGCGATGAGCCCAAACACGAACTGCACAACGAGCTCGAGCACGGCTTCACCAGCGGCTTCGGCGGCACCGCCGATCAGTCCGCCGACTCCGTCGATGACGTCGTCGACCGGGTTGAGATCGATGGCGAAGATCACAGCTGAAGCACCTCGTCATCGAACCCGGCGATGCCGGCGATGAACGCCGAGGTCGACCAGGCCACCGCAGCGGCGGGGCGTGTCGGGACCGGGCCGTCGGTTGAGACAAGCGCATCCATCCGCCACTCCCCGTCCTCATCCACGAGCGAGTAGGTCGCCGTGCGCCACTGCTCGACGGCGAGCTCGTTCCCGTAGACGACGACCTCGACGTACCAGATCGACACGTCCCAACCACCGCTGGTCTCGACCGAACGCACGCCGAGCGGAGCGATCTGCACCTCTACGCCGCCGGGGACGTCGTTCGCCAACCCGGTCAGCGTGTCGAAGACCTCCTGTGAGAGCCGGTCGGCGGAGGACGAAGAAGCAATCGAGCGCTGCGCCCGAGCGCCCTCCTCCGGGGTCATCCGGACGACGTCCTCGGTGAGCTCCAGGAATCTGACCGCTGCGACCTCGGGGCGCTCCGTCTCTTCAGCGGCTGTAGCCGCTGGTCCCTCCTGCCCGCTCGGCACGCCGATCAATCGAGACGTTGCGACGGCGGGACTCGAGGTGTCTGGCATCGATATCCGAGGCGTTCCTTCCGAGGCGTCCCCACCTCCGAGCAGCACGCCAACAGCAACGAGCCCTGCCACCACAACACCGAGAGCCGGAAGGACTCGGCGAAGACGCTTGCGCATCACAGACCCGACAGTTCGTTGACGATGGTCGGGGCGAGACCGGTGACGATCGCTCCCGCTGCGCCACCGAGGGCGAACACCCGGCCCCGGCCGCCCTGGATCGAGTTGCCCGTCACCTGCGACAGGCCCCACACGGCGCCACCCACCAGTAGCGAGGCCAACGAGCCGGCGAGCCCCAGCCACATGAGCCAGTTCAGGACATCCTGGGCGAGATCCGCCCCGGGGAAGCCGTTGTCCGGCGTCGCGTCCACCTGAGCCAGCACCTGGCCCAGTCCGAGTCTCCACGTTCCCATGAGCGCCTCCTTCGATCAGCGAATGCTCACGGCCACCACCAGGGACGCCCGCTCACCAGCGGCGCGACACCGCCCTCGAGATGTCGCGAACCCACCCGACCCCGGTCCCTCGTGAGTGCATGGACGAAGACCTGGAACAAGACACCGGCGTCGTCATCGACCTCGCCGACATCAGCCAACGAGCCCGCAAGGTCGTCGAGATCTACGACGGCCTGGCGAGCGGCGACCGGCCCGAACCCGGCGCGCTCGATGCTGCACTCCACGAACTCGACACCGGACCACGGCCACCAGGTCAGCTCGGCAGCGACATCGCTCTGATCGCTTCGGGTGGAAAGGGAGCGACTCGGGCGAGCGCCGTTTCCGCTATCGAGCGACTTCGCCGGATCACGACGGTGAAGCCGATGCCTCCAGCCGCTCGACGGTGGCGCCCACGAGCTCGACCGCGTCGAAACCGCCAGCGAGCCGACACACGCCAACTCCAACTCCCGGGTTTCGAGAGCCACGGCCCGAAGGAGGCCTCGTGAACCACATCACCATCGCCGGCCGACTTGTCGAAGATCCCGTCCGCAAGGAGGCGAACGGCAGCGTCGTCACCAGCTTCAGAATCACCTCGGGCCGATCAGGTTCGAAGTCCGGGCGACTCTGGATCGACGTCGACACCTGGGGACGCCTCGCCGGCACCTGTCACCAGCACCTCGCCAAGGGACGCCACGTCCTCGTCAGCGGCCGCCTCACCCAGAAGCAATGGGCCGACGCCACCACCGGCGAGAAGCGAACCCGCTTGGTCGTCACCGCACGAGACGTCGACTTTCTTCGCGGCGAGTCATCCTCGAGCGAGGATCGAGCGCCCTTGCCATGACCGGCGAGTTCCTTCGCCGGTACATGTACTGGCGGGAACCGTCCGGCGAATACCGGAGGTGCCTAAGCGTCGTAGTCGACGGCCAGCTCGCTCGAGTACAGCTCCATCGGGGTTGCTGTGCTCACCTTGATCCGGTCTCGAACGTCCGGGTCTTGCAGGTCGATCACCCGCATCTGATCGCCGACCTTCGCCAGAGCTTCGATCCGGTGAAACTCGGGTCCGTACTCAGCTGCGAAGTCAGCGAGCGCCTGGAGCTTGATAAGCGAGTCTTCAAGATGGAACCCGTGCGGGTCGACGATCGAGGCAACCACCTCGCCTTGGACCTCATTGAAGAAGACGAAGTCGGGATGCATCGAGCGCCAGTTCCCGACAGGATCGCGGTACGCCACGCCGAGCGAGTCCACCGCCTGACGCGGCGGGTTCCGGTACCACCCCCGGCAGGAGCCACGCGCGACTTCGGCCGCGACGACGTCGAACTCCCACTCGTTCAACGAGCCGAGCGGGAAGTCTCCGTTCTCGTCAGACATGAGGTGGAGCCGCTCCGTCGGCGCAACCGCAAGCTGTCCGTCATCGAGTTCGACCTGAAAGTCCTCCATGCGCGACCGAGGCCGCTTCAGTTCGCCTCGCAGCGGTTGAGTAGCCGCCGCCCGTATCTCCTCGTAAGCCTGCTGGCGCTCGTCCGACAAACCTCGAATGGCCACGCGCTGCTCGGCGAACCAGCGCTCCGCGAGTTCGTCCGCCTCCCGATCGATGCGCTCGCGAACCTCCTTGACGATCGCCAGACCTGACACTCGGACGAACGCCTCGCGAAGATCATCATCGTCGCCGTCTTCGTCGTCGCCAGCCAGATGGTTCACATAGGACTGGGCCACGTCGGCGCCGAACGCCTTCTTAGCGTCGTCGAAGCCGACGAAGATGGCGCGGTCGTCCGCACGTTCCACGAAATCGGTGTACGTGAGCTTGCCGGTGTTGCGACTGCCGGAGATCGTCATGCCGCGCACCGCCCAGATCTCCTCCATCGCCGTCCGAAGCTCGGCGTCGAAGCGAACGGACAGTGAGTCGAGCACCGTGTGCATGGTCTGCTCTGCCTCTGCAATCGCCCGCGGCCGAAGGCCGTCTGCGGACAGCGCGTGCGCCAATGAAACGAGCCGCTTCACCGGCCGGCTGCCACGCAGCGGCAGCGTCATCTTGGGAAGCCTGTCCCACTTCTCCCAGACCGAATCGTCGATCTCGGCGTTCGGAGCCAGCTCTCGTCCGTCGAACAGAATCTTCTTCCGGTCCGCCGCTGGCAGGTCCTCGATCGCCCCGGACAAGAACTTCGCTACTTCGCCCGCCTTCGTACGGTCGAAGAACGGCAAGATGCAGTCCACCGAGTTCAGCCGCTCGTCACCCGGGACACGACGGGCCAGCGGGTTGCGAACCATCCGCCCAAGCAACTGCGTGATGTGTGTCTGGTCCTTCGCCGGCCGGAACGACACCAGCACCTCGGCTCGCGGACAGTCCCAGCCAGTGCTGATCGCGTCCTTGGCGATTAGCACCCGCACGTGGGTCGACTCCTCGACACGTTGGGGCTCGATCCAGTCCACGTCCCACGTGCCGAACTTCTGCGTCTTGTGATCACCGAAGACGTGCCGGACCGAGTCGCCGCTGAGCTCGGGCATCACGCTGAAGATCCGGTCCAACGCTCGAGCGATCTGGTCCTCGTCCGGCGTGTTCGGCGATTGGAGGATCATCAACGGCTTGACCGGCGTGCGCATCTCCTGCGACTTGGCGTACCGCTCCCATCGTTCGGTCGAGTCGCGCAACTTCTTGGCCGCTCGTTCAACGAGGACGGTGTCGAAGTTCCCCGCCTCGGCAGGGATGTCGAGCACGATGGTGTCCTTGACGAGACCGGACTCCTGAACGCGGGCCGTGTCCACGTGAATCGGCGGAAGCTCTCGCCTCGTCGCCTGTACCTCCGACATCGCATCTTTGAAACGCTGAATCGTCGCCGAAATCCCCCAGACGATGGGCATCGCGGGCAGGCCGTTGTGGCCGTCGATGAGACGTCGCACGATCGTCGGCCGATCGCTACTGCTTCTTGACTGGACGCCACGATGCGCCTCGTCGAGGACGAAGTAGACCGTCGTGTCGTCGTCCTCGATCGTGTTGGCGATGGTCTCCCAGATCGTCCAGCCCTGGAGATCCGGGCGGGCATCTCTGGTCATCGACTCGAACTGCGGAGCCTCCCCCTCGTGGCCGCGGGTGAGGAGCGAGGAGCTCGAGAGCTTCTGTGTGTTCAGGAAGTACACCTTGTGTGGCTCGAGCCGGTGCCTCGAGAACGGCGGCTGGATCGTAACCAGCTGGTCGTAGGTGAACTTCTCGCTGGCCTGGCGAAGCCGGTCCTTCGTCTGCTCGTTCAAACTCGGATCGTCCGAGAACCAGATGACGACCGCACCCGGGTCCGCATCGAATCCGAAAGCGTCGCTGCCCCAGAACAACGCTTCGATCGCCGCTGCCGCCATCACCGTCTTACCGGCACCGGTGGTCGCCGAGAGCGAGATGCTCGAGCAGACGCCATCGTCTCTGAACAGCGCCCGGGCCTTCTCCAGCTGCGACAGTACGTCGTCAACAGCATCAACCTGGTACGGCTTGAGCGTGAACTTCATCGAGCGCTCCTTCCAGCGTCGATCTCGAAGTTCCGCAGGTACGACTCGTACAAGCGGATCGATTCTGCGTGTTCAGGCAGCTCCGCAACGATTGCTTCGAAAAGGCGGTCCTCGTTCGTCACGATGAAGACAGTCGCAATACGTTCATCTCGCGCGACCGCAGCTAGAAAGTCCTCGGACTTGTCCAGGTCGGCAATCACACCGTACGAATCTGCGACGTCCCATCCGTTCGGGAGGCTCTCGATTCGTCGACCGAGCGATCCTGCGCGCAGCCAAAGCAGAGGGGCAACCCTCCGAAACTCGCGGTTCGAAGCCACTCGCAAGGGAGCCTCGTAGGTGAGCGTCAGAAACTCGACGTTCTCCTCAAGACCATCTGCGAACGGAAACTCGTCAACGAACTTGTAGCTCCCGACGAGTGCTGCTCCGTCGGGATCGAGACCGGACACCGCAGCCGCAAGTCGGGGTTTAGTGATGTGCTCGCAGATGCCAAGAGCTTCCCACGCATGATCACCAGGTCGGAGTGCATCGGCCTCCAGCCTCGACATCTCCGATACCGCGACTTCGTTGTTCGTCACAAGAATGCTCTGGCGCTGGCCGCCGTCCTGGCGGTTGAGCCTCATCACAGCGTGCGCCGTCGTTCCCGACCCGGCAAAGAAGTCGACAATCACGGCCTCGCGCTTCTCCTGCAAGAAAAAGCGAAGAGTATCCTCGACGGCGTAGAGAGATTTCGGGAAGGGGAACTTGCGGCCGGGCAGCATGGAGGTCACGAGTTTGCTTCCGTACTCTCCCGCATTGTGGCTCGCCATCTTCCACACAGTCTTCGGCTGTGTGACTTTGGTGTTCGGTGGGTACTCGACGATGAGGGTTCCATCGGACTTACGCCCGACCGTGAGGATTTCTCCCGACTCGACCTTCTCCATGATGCCGGAGGACAAGTACGAAAGCGGGTACTTCCCGGCGTCGGCGTTGACCTTGCCGAGTCGCAGGGCCCCCATGGAAAACAGCTCGCGTGCCTTCTCAGGGCCAATGCCCCATCTGCCTTCGACGCCACTCGTGTGGCGTGGAGGCCAAACCGCGACTGTGCCCGCGGGCGGCTTGACGCTCGACTGTTCCTCATCCCACCCGAGCGCCTCACCAAACGAATGAATGCGCTGGGCCTCGACGTCGACGAACACGGGATAGTACGCGCCAGGACTGTCGGTCCGAATTCCCTGGGCACCCCCACGAATCAGGCTCGACCATTTGACGGAGGTCGATGCACTTGCGTTCTTCGAGTCATCGAGCATGTCTCGCACTTCGGCCTGAACGCTCGCACCACCGATGTAGACGACGAAGATTTGCTCGTCGACACGAGCGAAGTCGCGCCCGAGTGAAGCCCCCTTGGGGTTGATAACGGAGGTGATCATCTGGATCTGACAACCTTGGAAGACCTGCGCCAGGAGTAGCTCAAGTCTGCTTCGCTCCTTCTCGTCGATTGTTGCAATCAGAACCGACTCATCGGGATTCAAGAGTTCCTTTGCGATTTCGAGCCGACGCTCCAAGAAAGCCAGCCACTTAGAGTGCCGGTACAGGTCATCGCTCTCGACGTAGTTGTTGTTGTACTTCCAGTCCTTGGCACCGGTGTTGTAGGGCGGGTCGATGTAGATGCAGTCGACCTTGTTGCGATGGGTGAACAGAAGGGTCTGGAGTGCGTGGAAGTTCTCGGCGTTGATGACGGTGTGGAACGGCTTGTCGCCGCCTCGCTCGACCTTGCCCGTCGAGACGAGACCCGGGTAGATCGGATCGCGGAACTCGGCGACGACCACTAGGTCATCCGCAGCGGACACTGTTGTCACGTCGCTGTCTTCGAGGGCAGCAAGCTTCGCCGTGCGGACTTCGGCTCGCTGCTCGAAGCCGGTAACGCGCCACAGCCGGTCGTTCTCGACGGTTCGACGTACACCCCGCGGAGGGAGCACCCGGACCTTGTCGCCCTTGCGCACTTTGCGGCCGGGTAGCTCGACTGCTTCGGGCACGTGGCGTTCGAAGTTCAGTCCGAACGCACGACGATTCGCGAGTGCGTCAAACTCGTGCTGTAGGTCGGCTGCGAGCGCTGGGTTGTCGTGGCGAATCTGGCGTAGCAGGTCGTTCAGGCGGGACAGGGAGACTCCTCAGGTTTGCTGCCGCGTTCCCAGAACGCCGCGTCCGACAAGATTAGAGTCAGCACCGGCGTGAATACGTGGAAGCAGGTGCCAAACTTTGACCGACGTCGATCCGAGGCTTGACCGACTCCGCGGATCGCTGCCTAGAGCGAGCGCAAACGCACGGTCGGTGGCTGCGCTGACCGAGAACCCGGGCTGTTCGCGGCGGCGGATCGTCGACGCCGCCGGGCTCAAAGCCCACGAGCTGGCGGATCGGCTCGGACATCCGACCCTGCGCGGGCAGTCTCCGTTCGCTATTGAGACGGGGAACCGATTCGAAGATCGCCTCAAGAAGCGGTCGGGTTACGCACTTCTGGTCGAAGCCCTCGCCCCGTTCGTTGACCTGCCCGCTCCGCCGGATCTGAACGTCGAAGACGTGAACTCGGTCGGACGGCTTGCGGACGCCCAGACCTGGATGGAGGCGAGGGTGGCGAAGACGGACGAGGCCCTCGCACGGATCGCGCGGGGTGGCGCCGACGCACCGCACGTCGTGGATCACCCGGTGCTGCGGTTGGATCTGACGGGATCGAGCGTGAACCTCGAGCCGGATGCGCTCGCGTTCCGGGTCGGAGACAGACTCGAATTGGTCGAGATCAAGTCCTACGCCGTTATCGACGGCCAGGCGGACCCGGCGAAGGTATCGGCGACGGCGGCTCAGTCAGCCGTGTACCACATGGCTCTTCGGGCAACACTCGAGAGGCTCGGCTTCGACCCGGAACTGTTGGCGTGGTCGGTGATCCTCGTCGCCCCCCGCAACTTCGGTCGCACGCCGACTGCGCATCGGATCCCGCTCAGGAAGAAGTCCGCAGCGCTCGCACGCGTGCTCGGATCGGTGCCGAGGGTGGGCGAACTTCTGGATGACCTACCGCACGACTTGTCGTTCGACGTCGGCTCGACGAACACGGACAGCAGAGCTGCCAGCGAGGCGTTGAACGTCGTCGTGTCGGCGATCGATGCCTTGTATGTGCCGGAGTGTGTTCAGAACTGCGATATGGCGAAGTTCTGTAGGTCGGAAGCGTGGTCGAATGACGATCCGTCACGAGTTGGACGGACCGCTCGCGACAGTCTGGCTGGCGTCTCATCGCTCTCGGAGGCGCTTGCGCTCGCGCGATCCGCCAACGCGACAGATGGAAGCGATGCGGAAGTCGGAGGCGCGTTGCGCGACGCCTTCGGCGCCCTCGAACGGGCCCGAGCGCGGTCAGGCGACCAGTCGCTGCTCTCACGAACCGTCACAGATGGGCCGAGATGAGTCTTGTCGACTTGATCCTGACGGCGGAGGCGGCAGAGTCTCGCTCGGCCGTGCGTAAGACGGCGTTCCGTCACGTGCACCTCGACGAGCGACCGTTGATAGTCGTTGCCTTCAACCTGTCCGGCGAGGCGGCGGCACCGATCGGCCTCATGTGGGGCACCGGCAGTAGCGCCGATGACGCAGACTTCGCAGTGTCGGGCGAGCCGCGCAACCGCGAATCGCGCTTCGAGGCGATCAACGCGTTCTGCGACGACTTCACCCGCCACCTCAGTCCGTACCTCAGGCTGGAGACGGTGCCGAAGCGTCGCGGAGGCGGCTTCCGCCAAGTGGCGAAGGCTGCGCCACAGATCGTGGTGCCGAACAGTGCGACCCGTTCGTACCTCGGTGCTCGGCTCGGACGATCACTCCGCTACCTGGGTCTCGGAGAGACGCACGAGGTTCCGGAACCGACCCAGTGGGCAGGTGCGCACCTCTCATGGCTGGCCGAGCACTCGAACCTGCCCGGCCAGTCCGTGTTCGTGGCCGCGACGGAGGCACTCGCCGACCACTACGCAACTGGCCAGTCCGCCCTCGAGAACGCGAACCTCGCGTCGCTTCTGGCATGGATCGACGGACTCCCAGACGACGCTCTCGCCATGCTCGAGTCCGTGGAGGACAGCGCCTACGGCCCTGTCCCGAACCCGGAGTGGGAGGCCCAGCTCGAACCCCTCGTTCGCGCATACGGCGACGCTCTGCGGGCGGGTGACAAGGAGGCGGAGCAACGAGCGCTCGACGAGGTCGAGAAGGCCGTGCGACCGAAGCTGGCCGAGGCCTATCAGGCGACGCACCGGGCCATCGAGATCTTGCGGAAGATCCCGCCAGCGCCCGGAGTGGCGGAACGCTGGGGTACGGATGAGCGCAGTTGGACGACCCACGCGATTCGAGCCAGCAAGGGCATCCCTCGCTTTGCTCGCCGTCATGACCCGTTGCGAGCGGCGAGGGCGCTTCAGCAGTGGAGCGCGGCCGCCGAGCGCCTTGAAACCCAGCAGGCGTTCGACGACCCGCTCGTGCTCGCCCGACTCGACGCCGAGGGACGGTGCATAACCGGAGTTGTCGAGGAGGTGGATAGGCAGAACAGCGAAGTCAAGCCCGGCAACAGTCGGCGATCGTCGGTTCCGCTCGTTGACGTCCGGCTGACGGGCCCCACCCGCCTCCTCGCCGGAGAACGCGCTCGTCTTGTGACTGACAAGAGGATCGCAGCGGTCGTGCGCTGGCGCGACGAAGAGACAGTTCGACTCGCGGTCATGGATGCCGCCCGAGCGTTCTGCGACGCACCGATCCGTCCGGGCCACGAGATCGTGTTCGTCGGTCTTGATCCCTGGGAGGGCCAGGACCCGTGGGGACCTAACGAGGTGCCTTGGACGCACCGTGACGGAGAAGAACCAGTCGACGGCGATGCGCCGCCCGACGACAGCCCCGACATGTCGCTCGATGAGCTCGCCGCCGTTCCAATCGTGGGCATCGTGAGCCCGGACGACGTCGGCGGGGTAGTTCTGTGAGCGAACGACCGGACTTCTCGGAGATCAACGAGACGTTCACCAGAAAGGTCGTTGACGACCTCGCAGCAACTGGCGAGGACGGAGCCGTGCTCGTCGAGGCACCGCCCGGAGCCGGAAAGAGCTCTTTGGCTGTCTCCGTCACCGAGGAGCTCGTCACAGCCGACGACGGGTTCCGTCTCCCGATCGTCACGCAGACGAACGAGCAGGCGGACGACATCGTGCGGTCCTTGCGCCGGAAGCACCCACACGTGTTGGTGGCGCGCCTCCACGGCAGCAAGGGTCCATCCCCGGCGATGGTCGCCGAGCTGAGCCCGGGACTCGTGCTCGACACTGATCACGAATCAGCGGACGTGCAGAGGGCTCAGGTCGTTGTCGCCACCGCCCGAAAGTGGGAGTTCGTCCGATCGGGCCAGCAACGCCGTGGAGCGATCCGCCGCTACCGGGCGGCGCTGATCGACGAGGCGTACCAGATGCGGTCGGACGCACTTCTTGGAATCGCCGGGCTGTTCGAACGGATTGTGTGCGTAGGCGACCCGGGCCAGCTCGACCCGTTCACCACGATCGACGACGCCCACTGGAAGGGCCTCCAACACTCCCCTTCCCGGACGGCGATGGGCACGCTTCGGGCGTTCCACCCGGGCATCGCTACGCACCAATTGCCGACGTCGTGGCGCCTTCCGCCGAGTGCAACCGAGATCGTCGCACCGGCGTTCTACCCGTTCGCCTCGTTCGAGTCCGGCACGCTCGAGGAACAACGCAAGCTCGAGTTGGAGCCTTCTGCCCGGTCCGCCGAGGGCGCTGTGCTCGAGCGCGCCGCCGCTGACGGCTGGGCCTACGTCGAGCTACCCGAACGATTCACCGTTCGCACGGACAACGAGGTCGCGGATCGGCTCGCTCGCCTCGTCGCCGGTCTCCTGCGCCGAGGAGCGATCGTCACCGATGAGCTCGACCCAGAGGGACGGCCGCTCACAGCGGGCGACGTGGCTGTCATCGCCGCTCACAACGATCAGGTCCACGCTGTCCGGTACGCACTGAACGAGCTCGGCGTCGACCCGGACTCGCTTGTCGTCTCCACAGCGAATCGGGTGCAAGGACGCGAATACGACGTCGTGTTCGTGTGGCACCCGCTAGCAGGGCGCCGGGACGCAACCGCGTTCCACCTCGAGGCCGGCCGGATGTGCGTCATGCTGTCCCGCCATCGACATGCGTGCGTCGTCGTCGGTCGCGCTGGAGCTCATCGGCTCCTGGACGAGTTCCCGGACTCCGACCCGGTGTTCCTCGACGAACCGGAGAAGTTCCCGGACGGCTGGGAGGCGAACGCGAAGGTGCTCGACCACCTCGCAGGTTTCCGAGCTAGCTAATCGTTGGTACGCGTCAGCTCGCCTGGGCCTCGGATCGCTCCGAAAGGTCGCGGTAGAGCGCCTCCGTCTCATCATCCACTTCGACCCACGGGTCCTCCTCCGCAGTCGAGCGCTGCGCTTGTTCGTACGCCGCTTCGAGAGCCCTCAAGTCCCCTGCTGCTGCGGCGGCCCGCATGTGGAGGCGGCACATCGCCTCGCTTCCAGGCACGAGCAGGCCGCCGATCCCTGCGGCCTGGTCGGCGAGAGGTCGATCGCCCGCTTGGAGGGCCAGCTCGCCGAGCTCCGCTGCGGCGTCGACGAGGACCCGTTCCATGTGGCCGTAGACCTGGTGGTCCTCGACCAACCACGCGAACTGCCGTGCTGGTGCGTCCGCTCCGATCTGACCGCCGACGAGTCCGAGAGCCGTAGCCAGCAGCTCCACCTGTTCCGCGGCCGGACGGCCTCGCGCAGCACCGATGAGCGCTTCGACTCGGCGCCAGTCGCAGCCGACTTCGTCGCTCAGCTGGTTCTCGCCGGTGTTGATCGCCTGGGTGAGACGCTGATCGCCATCGTCGGAGACGCCGAGCATCGTGCGGATCTGACTGATTGCGTTGTCGGCCGTCTTGCGGCTGGTGGCATTGGGCCAGAACGTATCGCGCAGGCGCTGCGAGGTGACCGAGCGGTGGTACGCCAGGTAGCAGATGACCGAGAGCTGCTTTGCGGGAGGATCGCTCTCCAGCCCTTCGACGGTCGGCTTTGCGTCGAGCAAGCGGACCTCGATCGGTTTGGGTGCCATCACACGCTCGATCAGGTCAGCAACCGGTTCCCGACCTTCTGCCGGCTCCGGAGCTACCACTTCCGGGCCAGGGGCTTCGATCATCTCGGCGTGTTCGGCGTTGTCGAGCAGCTCGGCGACGGCGGCCGCTTCGACGGGCTCGGTGAGAGCGGGTTGGAACTCGACGCCGATGGGTTCGAGGGTGCTTTGCCTCGGATCGAGATGAACTCGGTCGGCGACCGAGAGCGGGCACGCGGCGATGACCGCCAGCGGCGTGTTCACGAGAGAGGCGGCCTCGGCGAGCGCGTTGGCTGCGTCCGCATTGTCGGCCGAGATCAGCACCACGGTGGGGTGGAAGATCTCGCCCGGCCTCACGCGCTGTTCGTACGGAGTCGCTTCGAGCCGGTCGTGGAGCTTCCGCATCGACGTCTCCGTCGTGGCGACCCACGCCTCGGCATCCTCGGGAGCCGTGACCGAAGCAAGACGGTCGATCCCCTCGATTCCTCCGACGGCAACAACCTCGCAGAGCTGGCTCCATTCGGCGGCAGCGATGCTGGTCGCAATGCTGCGGAACCACGAGTGCGCGGTGTCCTCGTCACCCTCGACGCTGAGCACGCCGATCTGTTCGAGGTCGAGCAGCAGGTCTCCTGCCTCGGTTGTGCCGACCGTGACGAGCGCTGGGCAGTAGGGCTGCGCATCCTCCGTTTCCGCCTCGATCATTCGGAGTTCGAGGTCGGGGTGGAGACGCCATGCGCTGTTCTGCGCGTTGCCAGGCACGAAGCCGTCGAGCGGAGCACAAGGCTCATCGAGCAGAACTTCGACGCCGAAGCGGCCGGCACGCATGGCGATGACGGCCGGTAGGCGGTGCGACGTCTGGGTCGCCAGACGGGCAGTGATGAGCTTGTTGGTGGCGGCGACCCACCGGGATGCCTCGGTGTCAGCAACTGGCCGGATTCGTTGCTCGTATTCGATGAGTTCGTCGGCAGGTGGCTCGAGGGTGGTTCCCGGCTTGCGCTTCGCTGCCTGGTGGGCCCGGCGGCGGCGCAGTGTGACCGCGAGGGAGCCGGCGCCGACGCCGACCGCTCCGAGCCCGAGCGCTACCGACGCCAACGGGAGACTCGTTTCGTCTGCGGCTGCGGCCTCGGAGGTGACGTCTGGTGTCTTGACGCCGGTCGTGGTCGGCGGCTCAGAGATCGTGGTTGGCGGGGCAGTCGTCGGCGATGTCGTGGTTGATGGAGCAGGTTCGGGCGTTGCCTCGGCTGGCGCCGGAGCCGCTTCCGTGGGTGCGGCCGCGTCGGTCGGGAGTTCCTCGGCTTCGGGCACGGTGGGGTCCTCGGGCATTGGCGGAAGCAGGAATCGTTGGTCGGGGTAGATGAGGTTCGGATCCTCAGGCGGGAGCAGTCGGCCGTCGTTGGTCTGCACCAACTCGGCCCAGTACGGCGCGATCTCGGTGTCGGTCGGTGCACGTCCCCACGCATCAGAGAGCGCCTCTTCGGCGATGGCCCAGAAGTGGTCGCCGTGTTCGACATCGATCCAGTCCTCGACGGCCTCTGCGTTGCTCGCGGGTGTCGGATTGTCGACCTGCGGTTGAAGAGGCAAGACGGCGTCGTTCGGCAGGACGAGATCCCATCCGGCGCCGAGCTCTTCGGTCGTCGAGTGAATGGTCGTTCCGTCGGGCATGAGGCGACCGACGTTGGCGTCGCGCACTTCACTCCATCGGAGCCCGTCGCCGAGCAGCGTCTCGGCGACGCTCCAGAAGGTGTCTCGCTCCCCCGTCGTGTAGGTCGGGCCGGAGGTCTCGATCGGACTCGCGGCCGAGTCGACCGTTCGAATGTCGGCGTCGGCTATGAGCGGCGCGGCGACGGCAGGCTCCATGACCATGACGGGAGCGAGCGGTGCGGCCATCACTGTTGCGGTTTGACCGAACGACCCAGCGACGAGCGTGGCGGTGGTGACCAGACGAGAGGCCGCTGCCTGGATGCCCGGCAGGATCGGTGCCCGGTTGGCGACCGTGCCCCTGGCCGCGGCCACGATCTCGGCGACGAGGGCGTAGGCCACCTGCACCCAGCACAGCCAGGCGATGATTCCGAGGGTGCCGGCGAGGAGCCGCTCGCTGCGAGTGTTGTCGGATGTCAGCGGATCGGTGAACGCTTCGACGACGGAGGAGCCGGGGATGCCGCCGAGGCGGTAGAGCAGCAACGGCACGCCGACGAGCAGCGCAGCGATGGCGGCGATGGCGAGGAGGCCCTTGGCGAGGTCGGTGAGTCGGCGGATCATGGGGTTCCTTCCACGCTGAAGACTGCGGTGGCCGATTCGGTTGCGTGGACGGTGAACGGGCCGGGCAGGAATCGAGTCGGGACGCTGAGGCTCACGGTCACCGTCACGGTTGATCCGTCCACGGCGACCGTTCCGGTGTGGCCGGTGGCGGAGAGGTACGCGAGCGCTGCTTGCTCGGCGTCGGCCGGGTCGAGGGCCGGAGCGCCGGTGAGTTGGTAGGCGTCGGTGTCGACGGCTTGCGCTCCCGCTCGGGCGGCGTTGTCGGCGAGGTCTCGCGCTTCGGACAGCGCGCCGAGTTTGCGGCCGCCGTCGAGCGCCAGTCCCGCAACCATCAGGAAGGCGATGGCCAGCACGGCCACCAGCACGCTCACGGAACCACGCTCGTCGGAGAGGTCGAGGCGATTCACGGGTCGCTCCGGTACGTGTCGATCACCTCGGTCGCGGTCCCTGTGAAGGTCTTCGTACCCGGGACCGATAGCGATGCGACATCGCTGAACGGCGTGTCGCACGAGACCGTCACACCGACCCATCCGCCGGGAGCGAACTGTGCGGTGTCGACGGCGACACGTAGTCCCGAGGCGCAGGTGAGGCCGCTACTCGAGAGGTTGCCTGCGGCCGTCTGTTGCGCTGCGGCAACGGCGGCTTCGGGGGTGCCGGCGAGGCTGGCGGAGCGTGCCGCTTCTTGGGCTGCGGCACGCACGTGGTTCTCGGCGGTTGCGACTCGCCCGGCGAACACGACGATCAGCATGAACGAGGTCAGGAATGCGGCCATGACCACGGCGAACTCGGTGGACACCGCGCCACGTTCGGAAGCGAGCCTTCTCATCGCTCCCCCGGCGCAATGAACTGTTCGATATCGCCCTCGGCGTGCGCCGTGACGCCCCAGGCTCCCGGGAAGAGGCTGAAACCGAGTTCGCCCGACACCGTGACGGTGACGGTTGTGGCGGATCGATCGACGCTAACCGTGACGTTCTCGAGGTTTCCCGCCTGACTCAGAATCGCTGACGCGCCCGCCTGGCCGTGGGCTGCCGTTGCGTCCTCGATCTGGGCTGCGTCGAGCGCCTCGCCGGCGGCAGTCTCCGCGGCTTGTTTGGCGTGCCACCACA
>JAHDDY010000053.1:0-24995 GCA_020629115.1 Paracoccaceae bacterium
ATGCCGTCCGGAAAATCGGCGATGCTCGGCCCCGAGCCTCGCAGAACGGCGCGCCTACATGCGCTGCGAGGTCCCCGGTCTGCGCCGGGGACAGGGGATTGTCGTCGCCACCGGCCCCCGTCACCCTCGGGCTTGTTCCGGGGGTCCATGTCTCCATTCCGCGCGATTGCCCATGCTATGCGATGGACCCTCGGAACAGGTCCGAGGGTGACCGATCTTGGCGGCAGACAGGGCACCCCCGGTCGCCTCGGCTGGTGCGGACGGGTCACCGTCAGGAAGGGGACGTCCTTTCCACCCCCGCCCCCGGCGAAGACCGGGGGCCTCGCAGGACGTGGCGCGAAAACCCGGCATCCGTGTCCTACCCATCGAGGTCCCCGGTCTTCGCCGGGGACGGGGGAGTATCGTCGCCATCGGCACCCGTCACCCTCGGGCTTGTCCCGGGGGTCCATGTCTCCATTCCGCGCGATTGCCCATGCTGCGCGATGGACCCTCGGAACAAGTCCGAGGGTGACCCGGCGAGGCACCCCGTGAGCGGTCCGGATCGCCTCGGATGGCGCGGGCGGTTCGTCGCCATGGGGGGGATCGTGTGGCGCGAGGCGTTGCGCTTCGCCCAGCAGCGGGAGCGGTTCCTCTCGGCGCTGGTGCGTCCGCTGGTGTGGCTGTTCATCTTCGCCGCCGGGTTCCGCTCGGTTCTCGGCGTCTCCATCGAGCCGCCCTACGAGACCTACGTGATGTACGAGGTCTATATCGCGCCGGGCCTGTGCGCGATGATCCAGCTCTTCAACGGGATGCAGTCGTCGCTGTCGATGGTCCACGACCGGGAGAACGGGGTGATGCGTACCCTGCTCATCAGCCCCTATCCGCGCTGGTTCCTGCTGCTGTCGAAGCTGCTGGCGGGGGTGGCGGTGTCGATCGTGCAGGTCTACGCCTTCCTCGCGGTGGCGTGGTTCTGGGATGTGCGCCCGCCGCCCGTCGGCTATCTTACCGTCCTGCCCGCGCTGGTGGTCGCCGGCATGATGCTCGGGGCGATGGGGCTGTTCCTGTCCTCGGCCATCCGGCAGCTGGAGAACTTCGCGGGGGTGATGAACTTCGTCATCTTCCCGATGTTCTTCGCCTCCTCGGCGCTCTACCCGCTGTGGCGGATGCGGGAATCGAGCGTCCTGCTTTACGATATCTGCCGCTTCAACCCCTTCACCTACGCCGTCGAGCTGATCCGCTTCTCGCTGTACGCGGAGTTCAACGGGCCGGTGCTGGCGGTGTGCCTCGGGGTGACGGCGCTGTTCATGGCCGCGGCGATCTACGCCTACGACCCGACCAAGGGCCTGATCGGGCGGCGGAAGGGGCGGTGAGCCGCCCTACCCGTCCGTCTCCCCCGGCTCGTACAATGCCCCCTTGCCGAGCATGTCGAGGCACAGTTCCGCCGTCCAGGGCAGCATGAGCGAGCCGCAGCGGCTGTCGCGGTAGAGACGCTCCAGGGGCAGCGAGCGGAGCATGGACTGGCCGCCGCAGGTGCGGATGGCGAGCTGGGCCAGCTCGTTCGCGTTCTCCATCACCGTGTGCTGCGCGGCCCAGGCCCGCATGAGGCTGTCCTTCGACGGGTCGGGCCGGGCCTCGGAGATCGCCTGGAACCACAGGCCCTTGGTCTGCTCCAGCATCACGCGCATCTGCGCGACCGCCATCTGCTTGGTCGCGTACATCCGGCGCTTGACGGGGGGCGTGCCCGGCACCTCGCCGCGCAGGTAGGCGACGGTGAAGTCGTAGCACGCCTGGGCGATGCCCATGTAGGCGGGGGTCAGCGTCATGAACATGTGCGGCCAGCGGCGCGCGGCGCTGGGGTAGACGCCCATGGGCATCAGTTCCGCCTCCTCCGGCACGAACACGTCCTCGAACAGCAGCGTCCGCGAGACGGTGCCGCGCATCCCGAGGGGGTCCCAGTCGCCTTCCACCCGCACCCCGTCCGCGTCGGCGGGAACGGCGAGGTACATGGTGTTGCGCCGGGACGGCTCGTCGCCGGGATGCAGCAGGCCGGTGCACAGCGCGCCGTAGTAATGGGCGTGGCCCGAGAGGGAGGCGAAGATCTTCTTGCCCGTCACCCGCCAGCCGCCCTCCACCTTGAGCGCGGTGGTGCCGAAGGCCTTGAACCCCGCCGCCGCCGCCCCGCCCTCGGAGAAGGGCTGGGCGTAGATGCGGCCCTCGTCGAGGATGCGCCGGTAATGCAGCCGCCGCGCCGCGCGCTGCGCCTCGTGGATGGCGGGGTCTAGGTCGAGCCGGTCCAGCAGCGCCCCGGTCCACAGGCACGAGGACACGTGCATGTTGAAGGTCAGCGCCGTCGCCCCGCAGGCCCGCCCGATCTCGGCCGCCGCGAGCATGTAGGTCTTCAGGTCCGCCCCGACCCCGCCCTCCTCCTCCGGGATGCAGATGCCGAGGAGGCCGGCCTCGTGCAGGTCGGCGAAATTCTCGGTCGGGAAGGCCGCCTCGCGGTCGTGGCGCGCGGCGCGGGGGGCGAACTTCTCCGTCGCCAGCGCGCGCATACGGGCGGTGAGGTCCGCCTGCCTGGGCGTCAGGCCCCAGGCGTCGGGGTCGAAGATCGGGTCGGGCATCATGCGTCCGTATCCTTCAGAAACACGGCGACGAGGGCGTTGACGGCGGCGGGCCTCTCCTGATGCGGCATGTGCCCCGCCCCCTCGATCTCGTGGTAGCGCGCCCCCGGGATGCGCGCGGCCATCTTCTCCATCGTCGCGGGCGGGGCGTTGCGGTCCAGGCCGCCCGCCACCGCGAGGACGGGCAGGCGCAGGCTACCGATATCCGCCGCCCGGTCGAAGGTGACGAGACAGCGCAGGATGCCGCGCCATGTCGCCTCCGGCACGGCGGCGAGGCCGCGCTCGACATGCGCAATCTCGCCGGGGTCGGTATCCGGACCGACGAGGCGCGGCGCGGTCCCGCGCGCCATCTCCGCCATGGTCTGCCCCGCGTCGAGCGGGCCGAGGCGGGCCTTCAGGAAGGCGTCGCGAAAGCTGTCGTCGCGCCCGCCGAACCGGGGCGTCGTGGCGAGGAGGACGAGGGCCGACACCTGTTCGGGACGGCGCAAGGCGTGGTCGAGGGCGATCATGCCGCCGATGGAATGGCCCATGAGCGCCACCGGCCCGCCGCCCAGCCCGTCGAGGAACGCGCCGAGGCGGTCGGACAGGTGGGCGAAGTCGGGCGGGTCCATCCGCGCCTCCGACCCGCCATAGCCCGGCATGTGCCACGCCGCCATGCGCCATCCGGGGAAGGCGCGCATCTGGTGGTGGAAGCTCGATCCGTCCCCGCCGATGCCGTGCAGGCAGACGAGCGTGCGCGCGCCCTCCCCCGCGCTCTCGTAGGCGATGCCGTCGATCATCTCGGACCTCTGCCCCGGACCCGATCCGGGGCAGGACGCGCCATCCTCACACCGGCACCCCGCCCTCGACCACCGGCACGCCGTCGAGCAGGATGTCGCAGCCCATCATCGGCAGGTCGAAATGCCCGCGCGCGAAGCGGCCCGCGAATTCGTTGGCCCCCGTGGAGTAGAGGAAATTCCCGGCCAGCGCGCGCAGCTCCGTGCCGTTCAGGTCAGCCTTGTCGTACATCGTCAGCGCCTCGTACCGCGCCGCCGGGTTCAGGCCCCAGCCGACATGACTGGTGGCATAGGCGTCGCGCTCGCCGAAATCCTCGAAATAGCGCCGCATCAGCCGCGCGTCGGCCCCCTCGCCGTCGATGGCCGTCACGTAGTCGTCCTGCACGGTGACGGTGACGGCGCTCTCGAAATACCGCTTGAAGGTCAGGTTCACGTCCCCCGGCGCGAAGACCAGCCGCCCGTTCACCGCGCCCGCGCGCGGAAAGCTGACCACCAGCCCGCCGGGCCAGTGCGCCAGCGTGCCGGGGCGGTCGGTATAGCCCCAGACCCCGACCGTCGTCGCCTCCTCCATCGCGACCGTCAGGTCCGTGCCGTCGGGCGAGACGACCTGCATCTCCCGCGCGGCGCGGCAGGCGGCCATGGCGGCGCGCACGCGGGGCTTGGTGGTCGGGTCGGGAACGAGGCGGCACAGGATGTCCGGATGCTCGTTCGAGACCGTCAGGATGCGCGCGCCCGACGCGAGGATGCGGCCCGTGTCGCGCGCGTGCATCAGGCCCTCGACCGTCAGGTCGATCACCACGTCCGACGCGCGCAGCTTCGACACCGCCGCCGCCGCATCGTCCAGGGCGACGCTCGCGCCGGTCGAGCGGACGATGGGGCCGGGGGCCGGCGCGGGCGAGGGCACGGTCACCGCCTCGTGGGCGAGACCCATCCGCGTCAGCGCCTCGTGCGCCAGGGTCACGTTGACCCGCCGCGATCCGCTCTCGGACAACAGCACGATCCGTTCGCCCTTCTGCATGTCGCACAGCGCGAAGACCCGCTCGAAGGCGGCGGTCCAGGCCGGTTGTCGCGCGATGTCGTACATGCGTGGTCCCTCCCCTTCCCAGAGCCTTGCCGCGCCCGGCCCGGGGCATCAAGCCCAAATCCGCCTCACGCGGCGACCTGTCCCCGGCGGGCGAGGATGCCGTAGACGCTCGCATGAAGCCGCAACCCGCCCTCCTCCGCCCGCCGGGCCATGCCGCGCAGCGCGCCGGGCAGGTTGCGCACGGGCGTGCCGGGCCGCCGGCGGTTGACGTCGAGGATCATCAGCGACAGGGCCGCCGCCTCCTGCCCCATCACCGCCACCGCCTCGCGCCAGAGCGCCTCCGGGACGCCGAGGGGCCGTAGCCGGGTCTGGGCCGCCATGATGAAGCGATGCCACAGGAACTGTCCCGGCAGGGTGCCCGCCGCCTCGTGCCAGCTATCGGGCATCGCCCGCCCGATGTCGCGATCCTTGAGGTACCGCAATCCGTGCGCCGCCCCGTCCGCCCGCGCCGATCCGTTCCCGGCACGATCCCGCCCCCACCGCCGCGCAGGCGTCGGGGGCGGGGCCTTACCCGTAGACTCAGGAGAAGGATCAGCAGTGTATAGGAGCGGGCCGGATTCTTCCGACGCGCCGGAAGACACCCGCGTCACGACGGAGTTATCCACAGGCTCCCCCGCCACGCCGGGCAGGGCGCCCAAGGCCTCGGCCACGCGCTCGACCCGCGCCAGCACCGCTTCGAGCGCCTCCGGGTCGCGGCTCTGGGGCGTGCGCGCAGGCAGCAGGGCGAGGAGAGCCGCGATGCTGTCCGACACGGCCGCGCGCCACCCCTCGGCCAGCCGCCGGGCCGCGCCCAGGCTCCGCGAGATGGCCGCGCGCAGGCGGGCGACCCGCTCGGCCCGCGCCCGCGCCGCCTCGGCACAGGCCAGCAGCGCCGGATAGGCGGCGACCAGCGGGGCGAGGTCGATGCCGTAGAGCGCCCCGCCCTCCTCCCGGTCCCAGCCGCCGCGCATGCCGTCGGCCCGGGTCGCGCGGCGGATCAGTCCCAGCCGTTCCAGCCGCCGCTCGGCGGTGTTCACGCTGCGCGGGCTGACGCCGAGGGCGGCGGCGGTGCGGATGACGGGGCGGGTGCACAGGGGCCGCCGCCCCTCGGCCCAATCCTCGCGGCGGGTGCAGCAGATGTAGAGTTCCAGCAGGGTCAGGTCCTGCGGGCCCAGCCCGAAATGGCGGCCCGCGCGCTTGGCGGCGCGCAGGAGGTCGAAGGGGCTGTCGCAGCCTTCGGGCAGGGTGGCGTCGGGCATGGCTGTCCCGTTCGCCGAAGAGGGAATCTTCGTCGTCATGGCTCGTCCTCAAGGGGTTCGAGGACCGGCGGGCGGGCACGGCTCTCCCGGCCGCTCGCACGGGGGCGAGCGAAGGCGGGTGTGGCAAGACGCACCTTCACCGTGGCGCGTCGGGCGCGCTTTTTCATTGCGGTGGAGGGCGGGGGCGCGTAGAACCGTGGGTGTTCAGTCCTGCCGGATCGTTACGACGCGCCTCGCGGTCTTCCCGTGTGTGCCTGCCGGAACGGTCCGGCTTTTTCTGTCATGCGATGGTTTTCGGGGCGCTCAGCCCCCTGTCCCGCCCTCCTTCTTCAAGCGTTTCGCGACGTCGGCGAGCAGCGCGTCGAGCGCCTCGCCGTCGTACCCGTCGGTCAGCCCCTTCGCCGTCAGGGTCAGGGTGCCGTCCTTCACCGTCGCCTTCAGCGCGACCGCGCCGGCCATGCGCCGGGCCGACAGGGCCGGGCGCGCCTTTGGCGCGGGGGGCGCGTCGAGGCGGGGGAGAAGCTTGTAGAGCGCCGTGTTGGACAGCGCGTAGGGGTCGGGCACGGCGGCGAGGATGGCCTCGCGCCGGGCGGAGACGGCCCGCGCCCGGCTCACCACGCTTTCGGAGACGCCGACGCGCTCCCCGAACCGCGCGGCGGTCTCGCCCGGATCGGCGGCCTTGGCGGCATCGAACATCTCGCCGATGGCCAGCAGCCGCTCGAAGGGCGACAGGTCCGCGCGCTCGGCATTCTCGCGCCAGCGGCGGGTCAGCATCCAGGCGCGGCGGGCCGCGGGGTCGCGGGCGGCATCACCGCCCTGCCCGTCCCCGCCCGGCGGCACGATGACCGCGCGCACGGTCCGGCCAAGCTCTTGCAGGGCTGCAAGCCGCCGTCGCCCGGCCAGGAGCGCGAACCGCGCGCCCGCCGTGTCGAAGGGATCGCGCGGGTTCGGCGTCCAGTCCGGGTCGAGGGGTGTCACCTGCACCGGCACGTCCTGCCCGTTCGCGGCGATGGACTCGCGCAGGGCGACGAAATCCTCGCGCTCGCGCCAGTCGGGGCGGCGGTCGGACCCCAGCGGATCGTCGATCGCGTCGGGCGACAGCGACAGCTCGGCCCGCCCGTCCAGCACCCGCGCCAGCGTCTCGGCCTCGCTCGCCTCCAGATCGGCGCGAAGCTGCGCGGTCGCCCCCGCACGCCAGGCCCCGGCCAGCGCGGGACGGTCCGCCTCGCGCGCCTCGGGCGTGTCGGCGGCGGCATCCTCGGCGCGGGAGATGAGCGAACGGGGCAGCGACTTGCGGGGCATCAGCCCTCCTCCTCGGCGTAGAACTTCGCGATCCAGGCATCGGCCAGCCCGCGCTCCATCCCCGGCCAGATGCGCGCGACCAGCGCGTCGTTCACCGCATCCGCATTCTCGACGAAGCGGGCGAGACCGCGGCGCTGGCCCGGCGTGGGGTCGAACTCGTAGGCGCTCTGGTAGAGGTCGGCGGCGTTGGCCACCGCGTCCGAGCGCATGTAGAAGACCGGGAGCACGAGGCCGGGGGCCTGCTCCATCAGGCTGCCGATCTGGGCGATGTCCTGATCGTTGGCGCGCTGGACGATGGTCGGCAGCAGGATGTGCGAGCCGGGGCCGATCTCCAGCGGGTCGCGGGCGAGGATCTCCTCGATCATGCCCAGCATCCCCTTCACGAAGGTCGAGAGGGTGGCGAGGTCGAAGCCCTTCATCGTCTGGGGGATGACCAGATGCGTGGTGGCGAGGAGGTTGTTGAGCTGGAAGATCGTCAGCGCGGGCTGGTAGTCGATGACGATGGCGTCGAAGGTCTCGGACAGGGCCGCCCCGAACGCGCCCTCGTCGATGCGCCCGGCCCCGTCGGTCAGCGCGGCGGGGTCCGTCGCGGGCGAATGCGCCTCGCGCCAGCGGTCGAGCGCGTCGGCGACGTAGCGGTAGAAGCGGCGATCCTTGGGGGCGGCGCGGATGAGGCGCGCGATCTGCAGTTCGCCCTCGGAGGTCTCGCCCGAGGCGGGCAGGATGCGCGTGCCCGGCCACGGCGTCGGCACGAAGAACGAATCGAGCGTGGCGGCATCGTGATCTGTATACGCTTTCTCACCGTGCGCATAGAGGCCGGCGAAATCGACGAGGGTCGGCGTCTCGGCCGAGACCATGCCCCCCTCGTCGCGCAGGAAGTAGAGCGTCAGCGTGTGCTGGGGGTCCGCGTCGATCAGCCCGACGCGCATGCCGTGGCGCAGCGACAGGTACTGCGCGAAATGGGCCGCCGAGAGCGACTTGCCGGTGCCCCCCTTCTGGCTGGCGAAGGAGATGACGGGCAGCGGGTCGAGCGGGCGGCGCCAGGCGAGCATGTCGCGCGGACGCTTGGCGCTGGCGGCCAGCAGCGCGCGGATGCGCATCAGCTCGTCGAGGGTGAAGACCCGCTCGCGCCCCACATGGGTGCCCTCCGGAAAGCCCGGCATCTGCGCGGCGGCCTTGGTCAGGTAGGCGTAGGAGACGCCGATCAGGTCGGCGCAGCGGCGCATGGAGAAGGACCGGCGCACGCGGCTGGCCATGGTCGCCCGGCGGTTGATGGCGGGCAGGGCGCGGTCGAGACCCCGGTCCAGCCGCCGCAGGTAGCTTTCGAGCGCGCCTTCCGCCATGGCGATGTCCCACCGAACCGCACCGGCGTCCCGCACGCCGATTCCTCCGATTCACGGCGGTGAGTATGGTGGTTCGAGGCCCGAAAGGCAATAACCGTTGTAACGGAGCGGGTCCGAGACGGTTTCGGGGGGCGAAAGGGTGCCTTCCCCGTCCCCGGCGAAGACCGGGGACCTCGTGGGACGGTGCGCCGCCGTGGCATCGAGCCTCGTCCGTCGAGGCCTCCGGTCTTCGCCGGGGGCGGGGTGTACCTCTCCCCTATCGCACCGCGATGGACCGGCCGAGCGCGCCCGGCGCGACGCCCCGGAGGGTGACCGTCAGGCCGTCGCGGAAGGCGAGGGCCGAGCCGCCCTGCCCGTCCGGGCCGAAGGACCGTGCGAAGACCGCCGGGTCGGCCCCCCGGGCGCGCTCGAAGACCAGCATGTCCTCGCCGGGGCGGAAATCGTGGATGACGACGGTCGAGCGCCCGCGCGCGCGGATGTGGAAGCGGTCCCGGCCGGGGCCGCCCGTGGCGTGCTTGGTGCCGCTCTCCAGCACCAGCGTGTCGTCGCCCCGCCCGCCCGCCACCTTGTCGTAGCCCGTCCCGGTCGCGAGGGTGTCGTCGCCGTCCCATCCGGCGAGGATGTCGCTGCCCGGCCCGGCGAGGATCGTGTCGTTTCCACCCAGGCCCATCAGCACCTCGTTCGCGCCCGTGCCCTCCAGCCGGTCCGCACCCGGCCCGCCGATGCGCTCGTCCGCCTTGCCGAGCGTCGCGCCGTTCGGGAAGCGCGGGGCGTAGGCCCATTGCGCGACCGCCGCGTAGCCGCGCCTCCCGCCGCTCGCGAACGGTTCGCGCGCGTTGGCGGCGACGAAGGCGTAGGCCTCGGCGGCGTCCGGATGCGCGTTCGCGGAGGCGAGCACCGCCAGCGCCGCGCGGGTCGAGCCGAGGAAGCCGGCGGCGTCGTCCGGATAGTTCGTCAGGCCTTCGGGAGGCTTCTTGAGCACCTTCGCGGCGAGGGAGTGGCGGTAGATCTCGCCCCACGTCGCCAGCTTGCGGCCCGCCTCGTCGCGGATGCGCAGCTTGTAGGCCGCGCCGACGAGGGGGTCGATCTCGTTCTGGAGATATTTCCCGGCGGTGAACCCGGCCATCCAGTCGGCCATGCGCGCGGCCTTCGGATAGCCCATGAGCGCGACCTGGCCGAAGGCCATGGCGGCGTAGTCCTGCATGAAGTTGGCGAGCTTGCCCTTGGGCTTGTCGAGGCCGTAGCCGTGGATGTAGCCCTCCAGCGGCGCGCCCTTCCCCGCCCCCAGCTCGCCGGTCTCGACATGGGTGCGGATGTAGTGGTCGAGGCGCTGATCGAGGGTGCGGTCGAGATAGGGCTTCAGGCTGTGCCGGTCGGGCACGAGCTGGGCGGCATAGGCGTGCTCGCGCAGGATCCAGGCGTGCGAGCGCGTCTCGTCGTTGATCCACAGGCCCATGGGGTTGCCGGAGGTGTTGGGCGGGTTGCGCAGCATGTTCCACGTCGCCTGGAACAGGAGCTGATCGAGGAGGTGCCGGTCGCCGGTGACGAGATAGGGCAGGGCGCTCAGGCTCGGCTGATGCGCGACGTCGGGCCGCCAGCCGGTCGGCTTGTAATCCGCCGGGGCGATGCCGTGCCTGTCCTTGCGCACGCGGTAGTCGAAGCCGAGATTCGGATGGTCGAGCCGGGTCGCGCCCGTGTTCGTTTTCGGGTCGCGGAAGTGCCACGGCACGCCGCCCGCCTGCTCGCCGCTGACGATCAGCGCGTCGAGTGCGGCGCGGGACTGGCCGATGAGATAGGCGCTGGCCCAGGCGGGCAGGAGACCGAGATCGCCGCGATAGCCCGTATCGGGCATGCTCTGCTCGATGAACAGGTTTTCCAGCGGGGCGGGGCGTCCCCGCGCGGCCAGTTCGTCCCCGAAGGTGTCAAGCGCGGCGCGGTCCATCGGGAAGGCGAGGTCGTGGTTGGGGACGATGCCGGTGGCCATCTGGTAGGCCATGTCGAAGACGGGCACGGCGCGCGACGGCTGCCCCCCGCCCCAGACGACCTCGCGCCAGTTCGAATGATGGTGATGGGCGATGCCGGCATGGCGCGCGGCGACCTGTCCGCCCAGGGTGATGGTGGCGTCGTAGGCGAAGGCCTCGTTCTCGTTCTCGAACATCGCGTCGTTATGCACGCCGACCGAGGTGCTGACCGCGCCGTTCGCGAAGCTGCGGATATCGAAGACGGCGCGGATTTCGGGGGTGAGCTGGCGCTCGACGCGGTATTCGGTGACGAGGGGGCCGGATCGCCAGGGGCGGAGCGTGCCCGCTTGCAGCCCTGCAAGCAGCAGTTCGTCCGCCGACGCGCCGACGCGCCGCCCGTCCGCCATGTCGAGGCGCAGGTCGAGCGAATAGCCGCGTTGCAGGATGCCCTGCGCCGTCAGGGCGCGGTCGGGGCGTCCCTCGGGGACGCGGAGGAGGGCGACTTGCAGGGCTGCAAGCCCGGTCGGGTTCTCGATGGCGAGGACGGCGTGGCGGGCCGAGCCGTCGGGGTGGCGGGACATGACGTCCGTCTGGATGCGCACCGGCCCACCGTTCCCCTGCGCGGCGAGGGTGGTGCCCTTCGGCAGGTCCCCGGCGCGGAAGACGTGGCCGACCTGCGTGATGCGCCCGCCCTGCCCCCGCAACCCGTCGAGCCGCAGCCCGACCACCGCGTTCGGCATCGTGGGGCGGATCACCTCGGGGGCGTTGGCGGGGCGCTGGAGGTTGGCGAGGGAAAAGCCGTCCTCCGCGAGGGCGCCGGGCGCGGGCAGGAGGAGGGCGAGGGCCGCGGAGCGCAGGAGGCGGGGCAGGGCAAGGGGCATGGGTCCGTCCCGGTTGGTCATGGGTCGCCGGGAGGGTAGGGGAGGGGGTTGAGGAAAGGGTAAAGGGTAGCACTCCGCCCCCGGCGGAGACCGGGGGCCTCGCCGAGCGAAGCAAATCTTCGAAGCCTGTGCGCTGCCCGTCGAGGTCCCGGGTCCTTGCCCGGGACGGGGGTGACGTCTCCGACCGCTCTCAGTTCCCGCGCGGCTTGCGCGGCGGTTTCGGCAGGGCCTTCGCCTCCCGGGCCAGCGCCGCGATGCGGGCGTCGGCTTCCTCGCGGCGCAGGCGCTTGCGGCGGGCGTCGAAGGCGGCGTATTCGCCTTCCGCCCTGGCCCGCGCATCGGCGGCGGAGACCGATCCGCCCCCGTCGAGGACCGCCCGGCCCAGCCCCCTCAGCTGCGCGTCGAGGAGGCGCATGGCGTCCTCCATCACCACGAGGCGACCCTGCTCCAGCTGATCCTCGAAGATGTCGAGGAGGATGGTGGTCAGGCGGTTCAGTTCGCGGACCTCGCCCTCGGAGAGGTAGTTCTTCGAGACGGTCACGTCGGCCTTGCGGATATTCGCGTTCGGCCACGCGGTCAGGCCCATGGTCTCGGAGGCGGCATCGGCCCGCCCGTGGACGATCTCGGACGGGGTGTGCGACGTGACGGCGTGAACGAGCTTGGCCTGCATGGTGCGGTAGAAGGCCAGCGTCGCCTGCGAAGATTCGGTATAGTCCTGGCACATCGAGCAGATGAGGCGCAGCTCGCGGTAGAGGTTCGCCTCGTCGGCGCGGATGTCGCGGATGAGGGCGCGCAGTTCGGCGATGCGGTCGGCGTTGTCGGGGGCCTTGAGCCGGGGCGCGTCGACCACGAAGCCGCTGCGCGCGAAGCGCACCAGCACGCCGGTCGCCCAGCGGCGGAAGAGGGTGGCCCGGGCCGAGGAGACGCGGTAGCCGACGGAGATCACCATGTCGAGGCTGTAGATCGTCGCCGGGCGGCCGCCACTTGTTTGCAGTTTCTGCAAAGAAGTCGCCTCCTCCAGCTCGCCCTCGGCCAGGATGTTGGCGATGTGGCGCGAGACGGTGGAGACGTTGCGCCCGAACAGGTCGCCGATCTGCGCCTGGGTCATCCACAGCGTCTCGCCCTCGTAGCGGATGTCGAGGCGCAGGGCGTCGCCCTCGCCGTAGACGAGGAAGCGGTCGCCGGTATCGGCATCCTCGGTGAGGCGGACGGGGGCGTCTTCGGTGTCGTCGGTCATGGCGCGGCCTTCGGTGATCGGCGGCGGGGGGCGAATCGGGAGCGGGGCGGCCAGTCTACAGCATCGCGCCCGTCACCACCTCCGTCACGCTGCGATAGACGTGGTGCCCGGTAGCCATGGCGGGGGCGGTCGTGGCGGGCGGGTCGAGGGCGTAGCCGAAGCGGGCGGCCTCGGCGCTGGCCAGCCCGGACGGGGCGGCATCGAAATAGGCCGCGTTCGAGGAGGCGACCGGCTCGGCCACCGCCGCCACGGGGGGCAGTTCGGCGAGGGCGGTCACGCGGTCGAGCTGCGCCCGCGGGTCGGCGGCGAAATCCTCGTAGCGGAGCAGGACCCAGCGATGCAGGTACGGCAGGTCCGCCGCCAGCAGGCCATGCGCCGCGTCCCAGTGCTTGACCAGTTCCTGCGCGCTCCGGTCCGACCACTTGCGCGTGGCCATGGTCACGGCGAGCGGGTGGCGGGTGACGAAGACGAAGACGCAGGACGGGAAGAGCTGCTGATAGAGGCGCGCGCGCAGGAGGTTCACCGGCGACTTCTCGATGCGCCAGGGCAGGGCGGGGTCGAACCACGGGTCCCACTGCGCCGCGAGGTAGCGCGCCGTGTCGAGGGTATTGAAGCGGCTGCGCTCGGTCAGGTGCTGCTCCGGGTCGTGGGCGAAGGCGCCGGGCCGGCCGTCGAGGGCGGTGTGGGGGATGGCCCCCTGTAGGTAGACGCCCTCGTCCTCGGGGGCGGGCGAACCGGCGATGGCTCCGATAGCGGGATGCGCAGCGATGCAGCGGGCGATGAGCGAGGTGCCGCTGCGATGGAGTCCGCCGACGAAGATGTATCGGGGTGTCACGAAGTCAAATCCTTAATACGATGTAATAATGAAAATATATATTTGCCTTTCATAGCCTTCTTTATAGATAGCCGAGTCTGAATGGACAAGGATTGTCTTGAATTTTTTAAATAGACGGGGGCAGTCATTTGGATATCGCACATCTTCTCTTGGGCGGGTGTCTCGCCCCGCCCCCTCTCGACCTGGGCCTTACGCCCGATACCGGGGGCCATCTGGTCTACGCGCTGGGGGCGGCGATGGCGATGGCGCGGCGCTATCCGGCGAGCCGGGTCACGCTCTACGGGCGGGCGTTCGAGGATGATAGGCTGGGGCTGCGCTATGCCCGGAAGCACGAGAGCATCTACCGCAACTGCCGCATCGTCCGCCTCGCCACCCGGCGCACGGACTATCTCGACAAGGAGGAGCTGGCGGCGGAACTGGACAGCTACGCCGACGCCCTGATCGCGGAGATCGCGCGCGCGGACCGCCGGCCCGACGCCCTGCACGCCCATTTCGCCGATGCCGGGGTGGTGGCGCTGCGGGTGCGGGAGCGGTTCGGCATCCCGGTCGTCTACAACGCCCATTCGCTGGCGAAGGAGAAGGCGGAGACCTGCGCGGCGGACGATGCGGGGCTGGCCCTGCGCCTGGCGCAGGAGGAGGAGGTCATCGCCGGGGCCGACGCCGTCGTCGCCTCCTCCCACGACGAGGCGGATCGCCAGCTTGCCGCCTACCGGGGCTACGACCGCCGGCGCGTGCACGTCCTGCCCCCGGGCGCGGAACTGACCGACGAGGGGGAGGGCGATGCGGAGGCGCTGCTGCGGCCCTTCCTGAGCCGGACCGACCGCCCGCTGCTGCTGGCCGTCGCCCGGCCCGTGGAGCGCAAGAACCTGCCCTGGCTCGTGGAGCTGTACGGGCGCAGCCCCGCCCTGCGCGCGCGGGCCGACCTCGCCATCCTCGCCGGACAGCGCGAGGCGATCGACGCGGGGGATACGGCGGCGCGGCGGGTCTGGGGCGGGATCGTCGAGGCGGTGGACCGGCACGACCTGTACGGCCACGTCGCCTATCCGAAGCGCCACACGGCGGCGGAGGTGCAGGCGCTGTACCGCCATGCCGCGCGGACGGGGGGCCTGTTCCTGAACCCCGCCGGGAGCGAGCCGTTCGGGCTGACGATCATCGAGGCGGCCGCGGCGGGGCTGCCGGTGGTGGCGACGAGCCGCGGCGGCCCGCCCGACATCCTCGCCGCCCTGCGCCACGGGCGGCTGGCCGACCCGCGCGATCCGGCGGCGTTCGAGGCGGCGATGCGGGCGCTGCTGGAGAATCGCGGCGTCTGGGAGGCGGCCTCGCGCAACGGGCGCGAGCGGGTGGGGCATTACAGCTGGGACCGCTATGCCGAGAGCTTCGCGCGGATGGTGCGCGGGCTGGCCCCGGCCTCCCGCCCCGCCCCGGCCCCGCGCGCGCTCGTGGTCTGCGACATGGATGGCACGCTGACGGGCGACCGGGACGCGGCGGCGCGGTTCGCGCGCTGGCGCGAGGCGCGGCCCGACGTGACCTTCGCGCTCGCCACCGGGCGGCGGGGGGAGGCGGCGCTCGATATCCTCGATCACTGGGGCCTGCCCCGGCCCGACATCCTGATCGGGTCGGTCGGGACGGAGATCGACTGGGGGCAGGGGAGCGGCTACGCCCGCGAGGGGGACTTCCTGCGCGGCGACGCCCCCGGCTGGTGCGCGGGAACGGTGGAGGCGGTGCTCGCCGGCCTGCCGGACCTCGTGCCCCAGCCGCGCACGGAGCAGCGCGACCACAAGCGCAGCTACCTGCTGTCCGACCGCGCGCGCCTGCCGGAGATCCGCCATCGCCTCGCCCAGGCGGGGCAGCGGGTGGAGCTGATCCTGTCGCACGACATCCTGCTCGATATCCTGCCGGTCGGCGGGGGCAAGGCGCGGGCGGTGGCGCATGTGGCCCGCCGCCTCGGCGTCGCGCCCGAGCGGGTGGTCGCGGCGGGGGATTCGGCCAACGACGCGGACATGCTGCTCCGGGCGCATCATGCCGTGGCGGTCGGGAACTACCACCCCGAGCTGGCCGCCACGGGCGCGCTGCGCGGGGCCTATGCCGCCCGCGCCCACCACGCGGCGGGGGTGCTCGAAGGGCTGGACAGGCTGGGCCTGGGCGAGAGGGGCGCGCGATGACCGGCACCGGGGACCGGCCCTTCGGCTATTTCGTGCATCACCAGGGGCGCGGCCATGCCGAGCGCTGCGCCGCCATCGCCCATGCCCTGCCGCCGGGGCGGCGGATGACGGTGTTCTGCGCGCGGGCCGATATCTTTCCGCCCCTGCCGCCCAACGTGGAGGTGGTCGAGATCCCGTCGCTGTTCGAGCGCACGCACCCCACCCCGTCCGCCCTCGACGCCGCCGAGACGCCCGAGACCATGCATTGCGTGCCCCTCGGCTGGAACGGCGTGCGCGAGGCGGTGGCGCGCATCACCGGCTGGGCCGCCGATGCGGACCCCGCGCTCTTCGTCGTCGATGTCTCGGCCGAATTGTGCCAGCTCCTGCGCATCGCGTCGGTGCCGGTGGTGGCGGTGCTCCAGCACGGGCGGCGCGACGATCCGGGGCACGCGATGGCCTACCGCTCCAGCGTCGGCCTGCTCGCCCCCTACGCCCAGGGGCTGGAACCGCCCGAGCGGCCCGACTGGATGCGCGCCCGGACGGCGTGGTTCGGGGGGCTGGGGGTGGAGACCGGCGGCGAGGGCCGGGGCGACAGGGCCGCCCTGCGCGCCCGCCTCGGCCTCGACCCGTCGCGGCCCCTGCACCTCGTGATCGCGGGGGGCGGGGGCACGGGCACGCCGTCCGCGCCGCTGACCATGGCCGCCCGGGCGAACCCGGAGGCCGACTGGCTGACCATCGGCACCGTGCAGAGCGAATGGCACGAGACGGCGGTCGGCAACCTGGCGCATCGCGGCTGGGTCGAGAACCCGGCGGACTACATCGCCGCCGCCGACCTGGTGGTCAGCTCGACGGGCAACACGACCGTGCACATGGTCGCCGCCGCCGCCCGGCCCTGGCTCGTCATCCCCGAATGGCGCTATTTCGACGAACAGCGGTGCAAGGCCCGCGCGCTCGCCCGCCACGGCGCGGCGGCCATGCGCGAGACCTGGCCCGCCTGTCCCGCCGACTGGCAGGCCGCGCTCGACGAGGCGCGGGCGGTCGATCCGGCCCGCCAGCGCGCCCTCGTCGGGGCATCCGCCGCCCGCGACGCCGCCGGGTGGCTGGAGGACCGCGCCGCCGCGCTGTGGCACGCGGAACCTGCCGCCGCGCTCGACGTTCCTCCCCCCGCCAACGATGTCCAACCCTTCGTGAGAGCAGCCGAATGACCCTTTCCGTCCTGACCCTCGCCCGGGGCCGCGAGGCCCATCTCCGCAACCTCGTCCTCGGCCTGACCCGCCAGAGCGCCCCGCCCGACGAACTGGTGATCGGGGTGATGCAGGTCGCGCCCTATGCCGACCTGCCCCATACCGAGTTTCCGGTCCGGCAGATCGTCATCGGCGGGGGCGCGGACGTGCCGCTGTCCCGCGCCCGCAACATCGCGGCGAAGGCGGCGGCGGGGGAGAAGCTGGTCTTCCTCGACGTCGACTGCATCCCCGGCCCGACCTGCATCGCGGACTACGCCGCCTGCCTCGACGCGCACGAGGCGGTGATGATGGGCGAGGTGGCGTACCTGCCCGCCGGGGCCGCCGCGCCGGGCTGGACGTACGATGCGTTCGACGCCGTGGGGGTCAAGCATTCCGACCGCCCCGGCCCGCCCGAGAAGGCGTCCGGCCCGTGCAACGACTACCGCTGCTTCTGGTCGCTGACCTTCGCGATGCACCGCACGCTGTTCCTCGACGTGGGCGGCTTCGACGAGCGGTATACGGGCTATGGCGGCGAGGACACCGATTTCGGGCGCACGCTGGACGAGATGGGCGTGCCGATCCGCTGGTGCCGGGGGGCGAAGGTGTACCACCAGTACCACCCCCACCACATGCCCCCCGTCCACCACCTGCGCTCGGTGCTGCACAATTCGGAGGTGTTCCGCTCGAAATGGGGGCATCACACCATGGAGCATTGGCTGCGCGCCTTCCGGCTCATGGGCCTGATCGAGCGCACGGACGCGGGCATCCGCATCCTGCGCGAGCCGACGGAGGCGGACCTGGCCTTCACCCGGCAGCAGGAGAACGAGCCGTATGCCAGCTCCTACCGCGTGGTGCGACAGCTCCAGCGCGAGGAGGAGGCGCGGGCCGCGGCGGCCGCCGGGGCGACGGCGGAGCGCCTCGTCATGGGCCAGCCGCGCGGCGCGCCCGAGCGGGCGGCGGCGGCGCGTCCCTGAGCGGGCGGGGAAACGACCGGCGCGGGGGTCCGCTAGGCCCGCAGGCCGCCGATCTCCCGCCCCGCCACCCGCGCGGCCACGGCGAGGGCGAGAAGCCAGCCGCTCGCCACCGCCGCGCCGATGCCGAGCCAGACCCCCGTCTCGTCCATCCCGGCCACGCCGACCAGCAGCCACACGAAGAAGGCGACGCCGAAGCCCTGGCGGTAGAGGGAGATCCACAGCGTCCAGATCGGGCGCTTGAGCGCCTGGAGCAGGGAGTTGATCGAGAAGAGCATCATGTAGACGCCGAAGAGGATGCTGTCGACGCGCAGGTAGGCGTGCCCCACCGCGATCACCCGGGGATCGTCCGTGAAAAGGGCCATCGCCATCCCGCCGCCGAACCACAGGAGCGGGGCGGCGACCAGCGTCATCGCCGCCCCGGCCTTCCAGCAGAACCACAGCGCCGCGCGCACGCGCTCCGCCTGTCCCGCGCCGAAATTCTGCGCCGCGATGGGGAGGAGCGCGCCGGTCATGCCGAGGACGGGGAGGAGGAGGATCTGCTCGATCCGCAGCGCGATGCCGTAGGCGGCGACCGCGTGGCCGCCGAAACGGGCCAGCGCGTACTGCACCACGAAGCCCGAGGCGAACATCACCACGAGCGAGAGCGACGTCGGGGCCATCTGTCCGGCGATGGCGCGGTACCGGGTGGCGTCGGGGCGCAGTTCCGCCGCCCCCGCCCCGCGCAGGACGCGCAAGGCCCGCACCGCGCGCAGGACGTAGAGCATCACGCCCGTCTGCGACACCACCGTCGCCACCGCGATCCCGTCGAAGCCCATCCCCGGCACGAGGCCGGGAATGCCGTAGATGAACAGCGGGTTCAGCCCGATATTGGCGAGGAAGGCGGCCATCATCGCCCGCTGCATCGTCACGCTGTCGCCATGGGCCTGGAGGATGCCGTTGCCCGCATAGGCGAGGAGAAAGCCGGGCAGGGCGGCGAGGAGCCAGTGGAAATAGCCCGTCGCCGCCTCGCGGTAGGCCCCCGGCTCCGACACGAGGTCGATGAGCGCCGGCCCGCCGAGCGCGCCGAGGACGATCAGCACCGCGCAGGCGAGGAGGGCGAAGGACAGTCCCTGCATCGCCACCCGCCGCGCGCCGGCGTCGTCCTTCTGCCCCCGCGCATTGCCCACCAGCGCGCCCATGGCCGCGCCGATGCCGAAGCCGACCGACATCATGATGAAGAACGCCTGGAACCCGATGGCCAGCCCCGCCTGCGCATCGGTCGAGAGCCGGCCCGCGTAGTAGACGTCCACCACGTTGTAGAGCGTCGAGAACAGCATCCCCATGGCCGCCGGGACGGCCAGCGTGCGGAAATGCCCGGCGATGGGGCCGTCCGTCAGGTCCACGTCACGCATCCGCCCGCCCCTCCATCGCCCCGACCAGATGGAAGAAGCGCGCCATCAGCAGGGCGGAGGCGGCGACCAGCCCGACCACGAGGCCCAGCCAGATGCCGACCGGCCCGAAGCCCAGCGTGAAGCCGAGCAGCAGGGCCGCCGGGATGCCGATCAGCCAGTAGGAGACGACCGCCAGCACGAGCGGCCAGCGCGTGTCCTGCACCCCGCGCAGCAGCCCCAGCGCCATGACCTGCGCCGCGTCGACGAGCTGGAAGAGCGCGGCGACGCCCATGAGCGAGAGGCCGAGCGTCAGGATCTCGGCGGCCTGCGCGTCGCTGCGGTCGAGGAAGGCCCCGACGATCCAGCGCCCCGCGCCGAGATAGACGACGACGGAGACCGCCACCGCCACCCCCGATATCGCCAGCGCGGCCAGTGCCGCCCGGCGCAGCTCGACCGGATCGCCCTGACCGGCGAACCGGCCGACGCGCACGGTCGCCGCCTGGCTGAGGCCCAGATGCAGCATGAAGGTGAAGGCCGCGATCTGGATGACGATGCCGTGCGCCGCCAGCGGCACCGCCCCGATGGCGCCCATCATCAGCGCCGTCCCCGAGAACAGCGCCGATTCGGAGACCAGCGTCAGGCCGACGGGCCAGCCGAGGCGGAACAACCGCGCGAGGATCTCGCCGTCGGGGCGGTGCAGGTTGCGGAACAGCGCCCAGCGGGCCATGTCCGGTCCCCGCGCCGCGTAGAGCGCGAGCAGCGCCGCCGTCGCCGCGTGGGCCATGGCGCTCGCCACCGCCGCCCCGCGCACGCCCATCTCCGGCATCCCCAGATTGCCGAAGATCAGCGCCCAGTTCAGCGCGATGTTCATCGCCGTCGCCGCCAGCGTCACCCACAGCACGATGCGCGTGCGTTCCAATGCCGAGAGATGCGAGCGCAGCGAGGCGGTGAGGAGGGCGGGCACCATGCCGATCATGGCGATGCGCAGGTAGCCCTCGGTATCGGCGGCCACGCCCGGCTGCTGCCGCGCGAGGAGCAAAAGGTCGCCCGAGAACCACATGAGCGGCATCACCCCCAGCCCCGCCCCGAGCGAGAGCCACAGACCCATCCGCGCCGTGCGCCGGACCGTCCGCTCGTCCCCGCGCCCGACCGCGTCGGCGGCGGCCCCCATGGCGGCGAAGGCGAACCCCCCGGCCAGCACGAACAGGGCGTGGAACACGGTCGACCCCAGCGCCCCCGCCGCCAGCGCCTCGCCCGAATAGCGCCCCAGCATCAGCGTATCGGTCAACCCGATCAGGATCTGCGCCAGCAGCGCCCCGACGAGGGGCATCCCCAGCGCGAGCGTCCGCGCGCCGTGGCGGCGCAGGGACATGGGCGCGGCGGGGGAGGGAGCGGGACCGGGGGAGGGCGTCGAGACCGTCATCCCCCGGCCCTGCACCCCCCGCGCCGCCCTGTCCACCGTTTTCGGCGGGGGACGGCCCGACGGCCCGGGATTCGCCTCCCCGGTTCGTCGTTCGGGGTTGTCCTGCGGCGGGGGGCGGCGTAGGTCCGGAGCGGATGGCCGGTCGTCGGCCGGGGTTGCGGAGCGGGTAAGGGGCTTTCGATGGCAGGCGCGGCGTCCTTGTCCTTCGGGCGATCCGGTCCCCTGCGGGGGCGCGGGGGGATCGTGCTGGCCATGGCGCTCGCCGCGTCGGTGGTCGCCGTCTTCCTCGGGGCGCAGCGGAGCGGCGAGGAGGCGGAGACGGAGCGCCTGACGCGGCAATCGGCGCTCTACGCCTCGGCGCTGAGCGGCACGCTCGACCGCTTCGCCTACCTGCCGTCCCTGCTCGGCCAGATACCCGTCGTGGTCGCGGCCCTCGACGGGGAGGGCGCGGCGGCCAATGCGTGGCTGGAGCGGGCCGCCGGGGACATGGACGTCGAGGCGCTCTACGTCATGGACGCGGCGGGCCTGACGGTCGCGGCGTCGAACCACCGGCGTTCCATGACCTTCCTCGGCCAGAACTACGGCTTCCGCCCGTACTTCAAGGCCGCGATCCGGGGCGAGCCGGGGGAGTTCTTCGCCATCGGGGCCACGACCGCGCGGCCCGGCTACTTCTTCGCGGCGGCCGTCGAGGCGGGCGGGGCGATCCGGGGCGTCGTGGCGGTCAAGCTGGACCTGTCGCCCCTCGTGGCGCGGTGGCGGGCGGGGGGCGAGCGCGTGATGGTCGCGAACCGCGACGGGATCGTCGTGCTGTCCTCCGACCCGGCGCTGACCTATCGCGCCCTTGCCCCGCTTCCGGCCGAGGCGCTGGACCGGATCGCGGCGAGCCGGCATTTCGGGGACCGGACCCTCGACCCGCTCGACTGGCGGACCGGGGAGGGGAACGAGGCGACGCTCGACGGGGAGCGCGTGCTCGTGGTCTCGCGCGCGCTGGGGCGGGCGGGGTGGACGCTGCACGTGCTGGCGGACGGGGCCGACGCGACCCGCCGGGCGCTGACCTCCGCCGCGCTGTTCGCGGCGGTGCTGGGGACGCTGGCGCTGGCCTGGACCTTCCTGCGCGCGGCCCGGATGCGGGCGGCGCTGGCCACGTCGCGGGCCGAGGAGGCGAAGCTGAGCACCCTCAACAGGCGCCTGCGCGGCGAGGTGACGGAGCGGCGGGCGGCGGAGGAGGGTCTGCGCGTCGCGCAGCGCGATCTCGCCCGGGCCAGCCGCCTCGCGGCCCTCGGGGAGGTGTCGGCGACCGTGACCCACGAGTTGGGCCAGCCGCTGTCGGCCCTGCGCAACTACCTCGTCGCCGCCGAGCTGAACCCCGCGCGCCGCGACGATCCGCTGATCCCGCAGATCGAGGGCGTCGTGCGGCGCATGGAGCGGACCACGGCGCAACTGCGCGACTTCTCGCGCCCCGCGCGGCGCGATTTCGGGCCGGTGGACCTGCGGGAGGTCGTGCGCAGCGCCCATGCGCTGATGGCCCACGATCTCGACGCGGCGTCCGTCGCCTACGCGTTCGACTGTACCGCCGCCGACGCCGTGATCGAGGGCAACGCGCACGGTCTGGAACAGGTGGTCGTCAACCTCATGCGCAACGCCGTCGCCGCCATGCGGGAGGCGCGGGAGAAGAGGCTGGATATCGTCGTGAGCACGGATGCGGACACGCGGCCCGTCCTGACGGTGCGGGACACGGGGGAGGGCTTCGGGGGGGCGGATATCGAGACGGCGACGGCGCCGTTCTACACCACCCGCTCGTCCGGGGACGGCATGGGCCTCGGGCTGGCCATCTCCGCCGCGATCCTGCGCGAGCACGGGGCGACCCTGCGGGCGCGCGACCGGGAGGAGGGCGCGGGGGCGGCGATCGAGGTGACGTTCCCCCGGCCCGCGGACGGGGACGGGAACGGGGGCGAGGGCGGGAGGGATGCCGATGGCTGAGGGCCGCGACCCCTTCCGCATCGTCGTCATCGACGACGACCGGACGATGCGCGATTCGCTGCGCGAGCTGCTGACCGCCGCCGGATGGCGCGTCGAGCTGCTGGACCGCGCCGACCGGCTCGACGCGACCGCCGCGCGCCTCGTCCCCGACGTGATCCTGAGCGACGTGCGGATGCCGGGCATGGACGGGATGGCCCTGCTCAGGGCGTGGACCGGGCCGGACGCGCCGCCCATGGTGCTGATCTCGGCCCATGGCGACATTCCCATGGCGGTCGAGGCGATGGGGCTGGGGGCCTACAGCTTCCTGGAGAAGCCCTACGACGCGCGCCGCCTGCTCAAGCTGCTCTCGAACGCGGCCGAGCGGCACCGGCTGAGCCTCGAAGGCGCGCGGCTGCGGTCGCGGCTGGCGCAGCTCTCGGGTCTCGACCGGGTGCTCCTGGGCGAGACGGCGGCCATCCGGTCCGTCCGGCGGCAGGTGCTCGATCTGGTCGACGCCGATGTCGCCGTGCTGCTCCAGGGCGAGACGGGGACGGGCAAGGAGGTCGTCGCCCGGGCGCTGCACGACCTGAGCACGCGCGCCGAAGGCCCCTTCGTCGCCGTGAGCTGCGCGGCCATCGCGCCGGGGGATTTCGAGCGGTTCATGTTCGGGGAGGCGCGGGGCGACGCGGGGGCGTTCGAGCGCGCCCGGGGCGGTACGCTGTTCCTCGACGAGATCGCGACGCTGCCCCTCGATCAGCAGGCCGGGCTGCTGCGGGTCATCGAGACGCGCGAGGCGGTCCCCGTCGGCGGGGCGGAGCCGGTCGCCGTCTCGCTGCGGGTCGTCAGCGCGACCAACGCGCCGCTGGAGGCCGAGGTCGAGGCGGGGCGCTTCCGGGCCGACCTGTACTACCGCATCAACACGGTGATCCTCGACCTGCCCACCCTGCGCGGGCGGCAGGGGGACATCCCGCTCCTGTTCGAGCGCTTCCTCGCCGAGTTCGCCGCGCTCTACGAGACCGGGGTGCCCGAGACGACGCCGGAGGATCTGTCCGCGCTGCTGTCCCATGACTGGCGCGGCAACGTGCGGGAGCTGCGCCACGCGGCGGAGCGGCGCATCCTCGCCGCCCGCCGGGGGGAGGGGTCGGTGTCCGAGACGCTGCGCCGCGAGCCGGAGGCGGGCCGGTTCCCCACCACCCTGCGCGAGGCGAGCGCCGCCTTCGAGCGCGAGATCATCGCGCGCGCGCTGGTCGCCGCGGGCGGGCGGATGGACGCCGTGGCCGAGGGCCTCGGCATCGGGCGCCGGACGCTGAACGAGAAGATCGTCAAGCTGGGCCTCGACAAGGACGCCCTGCTCTGAGCCTGCGGAAAGGCGCAGGGCCACGGGCCGGGCGCGCGCGGATTGCTTCATGGAGGCGCGCGCCTTGTGTTCCTAGGCTTCGAGCCGGTAACAAGAACACATCATCCTCGGGAGGAAACACGATGAAACTGCTCAAGACGACGATGCTCGCCACCCTGTCCCTCGCCTTCGTGGCCGAGGCCGCCGCGACCGAATGGAACGTTTCGCTGTGGGGCAAGCGCCGCGCCTTCACCGAACACGTCGAGAAGCTGGCCGAGCTGGTCTCCGAGAAGACGGACGGGGAGTTCACGCTCAACATCTCCTACGGGGGCCTGTCGAAGAACCGCGAGAACCTCGACGGTATCTCGATCGGGGCCTTCGAGATGGCGCAGTTCTGCGCGGGGTACCACCGCGACAAGAACCCCTCCATCACCGTGCTGGAGCTGCCCTTCCTCGGCGTCGAGACGCTGGAGGACGAGCGCCGCGTGAGCCAGGCGCTCTACGAGCATCCGGCGGTGAAAAAGGATCTGGCGCGCTGGAACGCCGTGCCGCTGATGCCCTCCCCCCTGCCGCAGTACAACATCGTCGGCGTTGGGGATGCGCCCCGGACGCTGGCGGATTTCGAGGGCCTGAGCGTGCGCGCGACGGGCGGCATCGGCAAGGCGATGGAGGCGGTTGACGCGGTGCCGACCTCGATGACCGCCTCCGAGGTGCGCCAGGCGCTCGACAGCGGCGTCGTCAAGGCCGTCGCCTTCGCGCCCCACGCGCACATGTCCTTCGGCACGGTCGAGACGGGCCAGTGGTGGACCACGAACCTCAACCCCGGCACGGTCAACTGCCCCGTGGTGGTGAATGCCGACGCGCTCGACAGCCTGTCTGACGACCATCGCGAGGCGCTGCTCGGCTCGGTGGACGAGGCGCTCGACCACTACATCGAGAACTACAATTCCAACACCATGTCGGCCTGGGGGCCTGCGCTGGACGAGCGCGGGATCGAGCGCATCAGCTACTCGGACGACGACCTCGCCGCCTTCCGCGAGCGCGTCGCCGGCCCCGCGGCCGAGGCGTGGATCGCCGACAACGCGAAGCGCGGCCTGCCGGCGCAGGAGCTGTACGACACGGTCACGGGCCTGATCGCCGGGGAGTAGACGACAAGCGCTCTGCCCCGGACCTGATCCGGGGCCTGTCTCGACGACGTGCATCGTTCGAACAGGCCCCGCATCCAGTGCGGGGCAGGGAATACTTCCTACTTTCCACAGGAGCCGCCCATGGCCGCCACCGGCACCGTCCGGGCGGATGATTCCGCCCTCAG
>JAHDDY010000053.1:25095-27332 GCA_020629115.1 Paracoccaceae bacterium
AGGAGCCGCCCATGGCCGCCACCGGCACCGTCCGGGCGGATGATTCCGCCCTCAGCCGCCTCGACCGCGCGCTCTTGCCCGTCGAGCGGGTCATGGCGCTCCTGAGCGGGCTGGCCGTCCTGTCGCTGATGATCCTCGCGGTCGTCTCGGTGCTGGGGCGGAACTTCCTCAACCAGCCCCTGCCCGGCTACGTCGACTGGATCGAGCAGGCCATGCCCCTGATCGCCTTCCTCGGCATCGCCTACGTCCAGCGCGAGGGCGGGCATATCCGCATGGATATCCTCGTCGGACAGCTCCGGGGCCGGGCGCTCTGGGTGGTGGAGTTCGTCACGGTGTTCTTCATCCTCGTGCTGATGCTGTTCCTCGTCTGGGGGTCGTGGGCGCATTTCGCGCGCAGCTTCGACTTCGGGGCGCCGCTCTGGTCCAACGACAGCTCGATGGACATCGCCCTGCCGCTCTGGCCCGCCAAGCTGATCGTGCCGGTCGCCTTCGGGGTGCTGTGCGCGCGGCTGGTGCTGCAACTCTGGGCCTATGGCCGGGCCATCCGGACCGGGGAGGCGCATCCCGTCGCCGTGCCCCTGATCGAGACCGCCGCCGAGGCCGCCGAGCGCGAGGCGCTGAGCGTATCCGGCGCGGCGGTCGATGCGGACGGGGGGACGCGCTGATGGAACCCATCGAGATCGGAATCGTCGTCTCCGCCGGGCTGCTGGCCATGGTGGTCCTCGGGATGCGCGTCGCCTTCGCCGCCGGGCTGGCGGGGCTGATCGGCCTCGTCTGGATCTTCTGGGCGAAGAAGGGCTACCGCTTCGCGGAACTGGACTGGGCGCTGACGGTGGCCGCCAAGACCGCCGGGCAGGTGCCCCATTCGAAGGTGGCGAGCCAGGCGCTGTCGCTCATCCCGACCTTCATCCTCATCGGCTACCTCGCCTATCACGCGGGCCTGACGAAGGCGCTGTTCGAGGCGGCCAAGCGCTGGGTGGGGTGGCTGCCGGGGGGCCTCGCGGTCTCGACCGTCTTCGCGACCGCCGGCTTCGCCGCCGTGTCGGGGGCGAGCGTGGCGACCTCGGCCGTCTTCGCCCGAATCGCGATCCCGGAGATGCTGCAGGCGGGCTACGACAAGCGCTTCGCCGCCGGGGTGGTCGCGGCGGGGGGGACGCTCGCCTCGCTCATCCCGCCCTCGGCCATCCTCGTCATCTACGCCATCATCGTCGAGCAGGACGTGGGCAAGCTGCTGCTGGCCGGGTTCCTGCCGGGCATCTTCTCGGCCTTCATCTACGCCGCGCTGATCGTGGGGGCGGCGATGGTGTTCAGGCGCCTCGGCCCGCCGGTGCGCGGGTTCACCTGGGGCGAGCGGTTCCGGTCGCTGCCGCCCGCCCTGCCGATCTTCGCCGTGGTGCTGCTGATCATCCTGTTCATCTACAATCCCTTCGGCGGCGATGCCTGGGGCACCCCGACCGAAGGGGGCGCGCTCGGGGCCTTCCTCGTGCTGTGCATGGCGTTCCTGAACGGGATGCGCTGGCCACAACTCAAGAGCGCGCTGATCGAGACGGCGAAGCTGTCGGTGATGATCTTCACGATCATCTGGGGCGTGCTGATCTACGTGCGGTTCCTGGGTTTCGCCGACCTGCCCGGCGCGTTCTCCGCGTGGATCACGTCGCTGGAGCAGGACCCGATGCTGACGCTGATCCTGATCCTCCTCGCCTATGCGGTGCTGGGGATGTTCATGGACGCGATCGGAATGCTGCTGCTGACGCTGCCGGTGGTCTATCCGGCGGTGATGGCGCTGAACGGCGGGGAATACGTCTCGGCGGCGGACAGCGCGTTCGGCATGTCGGGACCGATGTGCGCGGTGTGGTTCGGCATCCTCGTGGTGAAGATGGCGGAACTGTGCCTCATCACGCCGCCTATCGGGCTGAACTGTTTCGTCGTCGCCGGGGTGCGCCCGGAGGTGACGGTGCAGGACGTCTTCCGCGGCGTCGCCCCCTTCTTCGTCGCCGACGCCCTGACCATCGCGGGCCTCATCGCCTTCCCCGGCATCGTCCTCTACCTGCCGCGCCTGCTGCTCGGATGACGGCGAGGCGGGGGGAGATGCGCCGGCGATTGGCGTGAGTGGGTGACGGATGCGCGCGTCACCGTCGTGGCCCTTGACGATACCGGACGGCCGGGGCCGTCCTACCGCCGACCGTGGCATTCCTTGGACTTGCGCCCGCCGCCGCACCAGCAGGGGTCGTTGCGCT
>JAHDDY010000189.1 GCA_020629115.1 Paracoccaceae bacterium
ACGGCAACTGGGTCGACCAGTGGTACGATACCGACGGGAACGACGGCGAGTTCAAGCGGGATACGTCCAAGTTCCGGGACTGGATCGAGGAGGGCGGGGAGCATCCGCCCGCGTCGGGGCGGTATCATCTCTACGTCTCGCTCGCCTGCCCCTGGGCGCATCGGACGCTGATCTTCCGGGCGCTCAAGGGGCTGACCGACCATATCGGCGTCTCGGTCGTGCATCCGCTCATGCTGGAGAACGGGTGGGAGTTCGGGACGGACTTTCCCGGTGCGACGGGGGACCGGCTCTACGGTCTCGACTGCGCGCATCAGCTCTACACGAAGGCGAAACCCGACGCCTCGGGGCGGGTGACGGTGCCGATCCTGTGGGACCGGGAGCGCGAGACCATCGTCTCGAACGAGAGCGCCGAGATCGTCCGCATGTTCAACGCCGCCTTCGACGGGATCACCGGCAATACGGACGATTACTACCCCGAAGACCTGCGCGCCGAGATCGACCGGATCAACGCGCGGGTCTACGACGACGTGAACAACGGCGTCTACAAGACCGGCTTCGCGACGAGGCAGGCGGTCTACGCGCGCGAGGTGCGGACGGTGTTCGACGCGCTCGACTGGCTCGACGGGCTGCTCGGCGAGCGGCGCTACCTCGCCGGGGACCGGATCACGGAAGCCGACTGGCGGCTCTTCACGACGCTGGTGCGGTTCGACAAGGTGTATGTCGGGCATTTCAAGTGCAACATCCGCGACCTGCGCGAATACCCGAACCTGTGGGGCTATACGCGCGAATTGTACCAGGTGCCCGGCATCGCGGAGACGGTCGATTTCGACCATATCCAGACGCATTACTACGCCTCGCACCGGATGATCAACGGCTCGGGCATCGTCCCGCTGGGACCGGAGATCGACTTCACGGCACCGCACGGGCGCGGATCGTGATGTTTCGCGACATAACGCAGGCTTGAAAGAACGTAGGTTCTTCCCTTCATGTTCAGGCGCTAGAGTGGCCCTCGACGTCATCCGAAGGGAACCCCGCCCATGAAACGCTTCCTCGCGCTGCTGCTCGCCCTCGCCGCCCCGACCGCCGCGCTGGCGGAGGCCGACCCGCTCGCCCGGGTCGATACCGAGTTCGTGCAGGCCCGGATCGTGGCCGAGGATGCGGTCGTCGCCCCGGGCGAGGCGTCGCGGCTGGGCCTCGACATGCGCATCGCGCCGGGCTGGCACACCTACTGGAAGAATTCGGGCGACAGCGGGCAGCCGGTCGAGGCGACCTGGACCCTGCCCGAGGGGGTCGAGATCGGGGCGTTCAAGTGGCCTGCGCCGGAGCGCCAGCCCTTTCCGCCGATGATGAACTACGGCTACTCGGACCGCGCCGTCTTCACCATGCCGCTGAGCGTGCCCGCCGACTGGCCCGCCGGCAAGCCGGTGGAGGCGAAGGCGGAGCTGTACTGGCTGGTCTGCGAGATGGTCTGCATCCCCGAGCGCGGGGAGGTGGCGTTCTCGATCCCCACGGGCGGGGCGGCCGTGGCCGATCCGGCGGCGGCGGGCCTGTTCCGCGTGGCCGAGGGGATGCGCGCGATGCCCAGCCCCTATGCGGCGCGCTACCAGTACGACGGCACGCACCTGCGCCTGCGCATCCGGGGCGAGGGGCTGGACGCCGACTCGCTGGAGGACGCGTATTTCTACCCCGCCGAATGGGGCATCATCGACCACGCGGCGACGCAGGTGGTCACCACCGACGAGGACGGCCTGACCCTCGTCATCCCCAAATCCACCGAGGTCGAGCCGGAGCCGAGCGGCGAGGTGGCCGGCGTGCTGGAGATCGTCGAGCGCACGGGCGACGACGAGACCCTGCGGATGGCGCTGGCCGTCTCGGCGCAGGAGGGCATCGTCACCGAGGGGGCGGCGGGGTTCAAGGGCATGGCGGGCACGGGGATGACCCTGCCGGTCGCCATCGCCTTCGCCTTCATCGGCGGGCTGATCCTGAACCTCATGCCCTGCGTCTTCCCGGTGCTGGCGCTCAAGGCCATCGGCTTCGCCTCCTCGGCCCACGAGAGCGCGGGCAGGCGCCTGGGCCACGGCCTCGCGTACACGGCGGGCATCCTGACCTTGTTTGTCGTCCTCGCGGGTGCGCTGTTGCTGCTCAAGGGCGCGGGGGCGGCGGTGGGCTGGGGGTTCCAGCTCCAGAACCCGCTGATCGTGGCGGGGCTGGCCTATCTGCTGCTGCTGGTGGGGCTGAACCTCTCCGGCGTGTTCGAGGTCAATGCCGCCGGGGCCGGGGTCGGCGAGGGCATGGCGTCGAGCGGCGGGGTGAAGGGCGCGTATTTCACCGGCGCGCTGGCGGCGGTGGTCGCGACGCCCTGCACGGCCCCCTTCATGGCCACCGCGCTGGGGGCCGCGCTGACGATGACGGCGCCCGCGACGATGGCGATCTTCGTCGCGTTGGGCCTCGGCCTCGCCGCGCCGTTCCTGCTGCTCAGCGTCCTGCCCGGCGTGGCCGCGCGGATGCCGAAGCCCGGCATGTGGATGGTGCGGCTCAAGGAGCTGCTCGCCTTTCCGATGTATGCGAGCGCGGCGTGGCTTCTGACGGTGCTGGCGACGCTGGCCGGGCCGGGGTCGATGCTGCTGGCGCTGACCGGCGCGGTGCTGGTGGGCCTCGCCGCCTGGGCCTTCGGCGCGGCGCAGAAGAGCGGGCGGCGCGGGCAGGTGCTCGGCTACGGCACGGCGGTCGCGGCCCTCGCGGGCGTGGTGGCGCTCTCATTGCAATTCACCCTCGCGCCCGGGGGGCAGGGGAGCGCCGGGGCCGCCATCGCCGGGCATTCCGGGCCGGTGGAGCCGTTCACCGCCGCGCGGCTCGACGCGCTGCTGGCGGAGGGCGAGCCGGTCTTCGTGAACATGACCGCCGACTGGTGCATCACCTGCAAGGTCAACGAGCGCGTCGCGTTCGGGGATCGCTTCAAGACCGCGCTGGAGGAGAACGGCGTGACCTATCTCGTCGGCGACTGGACCGCGCGCGACCCGGAGATCAGCGCGCTCCTAGAGAAGTTCGGGCGGGCGGGCGTGCCGCTCTACGCCATCTTCCCCCGGAACGGCGACCCGATCCTGCTGCCACAGATCCTGACGGCGGATCGCGTGGTCACGGCGCTCGGGCGGGTCTGATTGTTTCGTTTAG
>JAHDDY010000190.1 GCA_020629115.1 Paracoccaceae bacterium
ACGACGAGATTCGAACCCGCGACCCTCACCTTGGCAAGGTCGCGCCACCCGTCCAAGTAGTGCCATCGGGTGCTGAACAGAGCGCCAGCGTCCCGCCGAACGTCCGGTCAGAACCGCTCCGTCCGTCCAGGTAGTAGCGCGCTCTACTATGCCGGTCTGCCGTCACGGCCCCAGCCGTGAACCGATCTGAGCCAAGGAAGCGTCTCCGTTTCAGAGAAGTCTGGAGAGGCGAAGACTCCCGAGGCACTGCCAAACGAAGATGAGGCGCGAGCCCATCCCTGACACGGGGTTTGTCCGGGCGAGACCTCGGGAAGACCCGAGCATTGCAAGTGCTGCAGAGGTTCGGCTCAAACCGGCGGGTGAACGCAGGCAGCGGTGCCGGTCCCTCGATCAGCAGTCAGAGATCACCACGGAACAGCGCTGCGCTCCATGCCTTCGCCTCAGAGCCATTCGAGCCAGCGAGCGCCGAGCGAAGGATCCACCAGCCAGTGCCCCGGTCGAATGCCTCTACATTCGGCAAGCTCCTCCACAGCAGATTGCACTGCGACTTCACCGCCAACTCAGCCACATAGAGCGCGCGAGTCACCCTGTTATCGCGCCCGCCTTGTCGGAGGATCTGCTGCCTGAGCACCGCTTGAGACCGGAGAAGCTCTGCAGCGTCGAGCTCAGGTTCTGCCATCGCCGCTGCCGCCGCACGGAGAGCTCTCTTTCTCGGGGCGATCTCCGTTGCGGCCTCAACCAAGCCCCTCAGCCACCGCCCTCGACAGCCGGCGTCGTCCGCCACTTCGAAGAGCACAAAGCCGGCTGACGCGAGATCACCGGCGCCCACGAACCCGAGCGCAAGGTCCTCTGCGGCAGATCGACGTCGATCGCTCTCGGAACGCAACCGCAGCACTTCGGTGTCTGGATCGATGGTGCCGACCGAACCACGGCTAAGAGGATGTCGAAGCAACTCATCGGCGCGCCGAGCACGTTGAAGGGCGCGACTTGGGGCGACGCCCCAGCGGCTGATCTCGCAGACCGCCACCGTCTGGCCCTCGGATCCTGATCGGCCGTCAGATGGAGCCAAGGTGAGGCCGGAACTGACGGCTTCTCCGACTACGAGTGCTTCGCGAATAGCGCCGACTTGCCGCTCAGCGCACGAGAGTCCCGGGTGACCTTCAACAAGCGGACGAATCTGATCAAGACCAACGGTAAGAATCAGGAGACCGGGCTCTCCCCTCAAGATTCGGCGAGTCAGATCCTCGTACCGCAAGCGCGCCCCGTCCATTCAGTTCCAACCTAGTGGCCGAACGAAAGTGCTCGGAGCCGGGAGTTCTCGTAACGCTATCCGGCCTTCCACGTCCCCGGCGATCTCCCACCGATGCTCGCAGGCCATAGACCCGCGCAGTCCGGGCATCAGCCAGCTCCCAATCCGCCCGCCCCATGCGGTCACGACTCAAGAAACGGCATACCCCACCGTCCAGTGCGACGCCCCGATCCACCATCAGCCGCTGCAGCACTACAACGAACGCTGAGCGTTCGTCGGCGCCGCCTCCGGCGTCACCGAATCGAGGCGCACTGCGCCAAGTGCGTCACGCACCTCAGGACGCATCTTTCGCCACCGATCCGAGGGATACACAGTTGCACCTCCCGTTGGGAGGTGACAGGTGCGTTGCATGCCGAGCGCACCCACACAGCCACCGATGGCAGCGTGCACGACCACAACACATCGCATACGAGATAGTTGCGCCCATGGGTTGGACGGAGCATGCTGCGCCGGTGAGGTGTGGGATCTTGGCGCTGGTGGTGAGTCCGATCCTGGCCGGGGCCTGCGCTGGCGCCGACTCGATCAATACAGCGCCGGAGTGCATTTCGTCGTTTCGCCTCGCTGTGAGCGACCAGTCGATTGGTCTGCAATCGCCCAAGGCGGGCGAATCCGCTTGGGCAAGCTTCCAGAGCGCCGACGAGTGGGAAGGCGAATCCTCGGTCTGCTGGGTCAACTACACCTCGTCCGATTCGTGCCGCACGTTTGTGTTCGACATCGATGGAATCTGGGGACCCACCGAGTGGACGGAAGTGGGCAGCCAACAAGACCCATGCCCACCGTCAGCGGACGGCCGCGACTTCGATATCTGACCTGGTGGCTGAGGCAGGGTTCGGTCGTGGTGCGACTCACGCACGCGCACTTCCGACAAGAGGGCGCGAGCAGCCTGTCAGTACGAGAGGTGCGCGGAGGATGCGTCGAAAGGTGCGTCACGGGTGCGTCACCCGAGATCGAGCGCCTCGACCGCCTGGCGCTTCCCTGTGTCGTTGCGTCCGTCGTAGTGCAGCCTGAGCGTGCTCTCACTGTTGCCGAGGAGGTCGGCGACGGTCCGGTAGGACTCGCCCGCATCCAGCATCGCGGTGGCGGCGAAGTGGCGGAGGTGTTGGAGCGTGAGCTCGCTGGTGCCCCTGGCGGCCGCCCACCGGACGGTGAGGCGATCGGGGCGGAGGGGCGCACCGGTCGTGCGGTCTCCCACGACCAAGAGCCGATCCGGTTCACCGTTGTCGAGGTCGTCGGCTCGCCGATCGAGCTGCCGGCCGATCGCCTCCATCGCAGTCCGGTTGAGGGGCACGTCACGCCAATCCGACGTCTTCGTCGCCTTCCGCACGATGCCGACTCCCCGGCCACCATCGACGAGCGCTGCAGAGACGTTGACGAGCTGAACGTCGAACGAGACGTCGCAGACCCGCACCGCAAGCAGCTCGCCGCGTCGCATCCCGGTGGCGATGAGCAGGCGGGCGATGTCGGCGATCTCCGGGTCGGTTCGCTCCGCGGCGGCGATCGCTGCCCTCACATCGCCGAGCGTGGGGCTGAACGGCTTCGACCGAAGCGTCTTCGGGCGTTGGGCGTCCTTGGCCGGGTTCGAATCGACCAAGCCCCGCTTCCGGCCGAACTCGAGCGCCTGGGACAGCACGGTTGCGCAGCGCCGAATCCAGGCCGTTCCTCGTCCGCTCGACGCCATCGCGGCGTAGAGCGCCTCGATGTCCCGCCAGGTGAGTTTCGAAAGCCGGATCGACCCGAACGATCGACCGTCGAGCAGCACCTGGTCGCTCATCGTCGACACCGCCGAGCGGATCGTCACCACCGTCGACGGCGCCAGCTCGCCATGCCCGCCCTCGACCGACG
>JAHDDY010000191.1 GCA_020629115.1 Paracoccaceae bacterium
CATCACCTTCGTCCAGGCGGCCACGAAGTCGCGGACGAATTTCGGTCCCGAATCCGAGCAACCGTAGACCTCGGCCCAGGCGCGAAGCTGGGAGTTCGAGCCGAAGATCAGGTCGACGCGGGTGCCGGTCCATTTCTTCTCGCCCGTCTTGCGGTCGGTGCCGACGAATTCGCGCTCCTCGGACGAGGTTTCCTTCCAGCCCGTGCCCATGTCGAGCAGGTTCAGGAAGAAATCATTCGTCAGGACGCCGGGGCGGTCGGTGAAGACGCCGTGCGCCGAGCCGCCGTGATTCGCGCCGAGGGCGCGCATCCCGCCGACGAGGACGGTCATCTCCGGGCCGGTCAGCGTCATCAGCTGCGCGCGGTCGACCAGCAGTTCCTCGGCGGAGATGGCGTGGTGCGCCTTCTCCCAGTTGCGGAAGCCGTCCGCCGCCGGCTCCATCGGCTCGAAGGAGGCCGCGTCGGTCTGTTCCTCGGTCGCATCGGTGCGGCCGGGGGTGAAGGGCACCGCGATGGGGTTGCCGCCGTCGGCCGCCGCCTTCTCCACCGCCGCGCAGCCGCCGAGGACGATCAGGTCGGCGAGCGAGACGCGCTTGCCACCCGTCTGGGCATCGTTGAACGCGGTCTGCACGCCCTCGATGGCCTCCAGTGCCTTGGTCAGCTGGGCCGGCTCGTTGACGTCCCAGTCCTTCTGCGGCGCGAGGCGGATGCGCGCGCCGTTGGCCCCGCCGCGCTTGTCGGATTCGCGGTAGGAGGAAGCCGACGCCCAGGCCGTCGCGACGAGCTGCGGGACCGACAGGCCGCAATCGAGCAGGCTGTCCTTGAGCGCGGCGATATCGGCATCGTCGATCAGGGCGTGGTCGACCGCCGGGACCGGGTCCTGCCAGATCAGCGTCTCCTCCGGCACGTCCGCGCCGAGATAGCGCTCCTTCGGTCCCATGTCGCGATGGGTCAGCTTGAACCACGCGCGGGCGAAGGCGTCGGCGAGGAGGTCCGGGTCCTCGTAGTACCGGCGCGAGATCGCCGCATAGGCCGGGTCGACCTTCATCGCCATGTCGGCGGTGGTCATCATCGGCGCGTGGCGCTTGTCCGGGTTATGCGCGTCGGGGACCATGTCGTCGGTGCTGCGGTCGGTGGGCCGCCACTGGTGCGCGCCCGCCGGGCTTTTGGTCAGCTCCCAGTCGTAGGTCAGCAGGAGGTGCAGGTAGCCGTTGTCCCAGGTGGTCGGCTTGGCCGTCCAGGCGCCTTCGATGCCGCTGGTGGTGGTGTGCTCGCCCATGCCGGATTCGAAGCCGTTCTTCCAGCCCAGACCCTGCTCGACGATGCTCGCGCCTTCCGGTTCGGCCCCCATCAGGGAGGCATCGCCCGCGCCGTGGCACTTGCCGAAGGTGTGCCCGCCGACGACGAGCGCGACGGTCTCCTCGTCGTTCATCGCCATGCGGCCGAAGGTCTCGCGGATGTCGTGGGCCGAGGCGGCGGGGTCGGGGTTGCCGTTGGGGCCTTCGGGGTTCACGTAGATCAGGCCCATCTGCACGGCGGCGAGCGGGTTCTCCAGCGCGCGGTTGCCGGTGTAGCGCTTGTCGCCCAGCCACTCGTTCTCCGCGCCCCAGTAGATGTCCTCCTCCGGCTCCCAGATATCGACCCGGCCCCCGCCGAAGCCGAAGGTCTCGAAGCCCATGGAATCGAGCGCGACGTTGCCGGTCAGGATGAACAGGTCCGCCCAGGAGAGCGCCGCGCCGTATTTCTGCTTGATGGGCCACAGGAGGCGGCGGGCCTTGTCGAGGTTGCCGTTATCGGGCCAGGAGTTGAGCGGGGCGAAGCGCTGGTTGCCGGAGGACGAGCCGCCGCGCCCGTCCGCCGTGCGGTAGGTGCCCGCGCTGTGCCAGGCCATGCGGATGAAGAACGGGCCGTAATGGCCGTAATCGGCGGGCCACCAGTCCTGCGAATCGGTCATCAGGGCGTGGAGGTCGGCCTTCACCGCATCGAGGTCGAGTTTCCTGAACGCCTCGGCATAGTCGAACCCCTCGTCCATCGGGTCCGAGAGCGCGGTGTTCTGGCTCAGGATCTTGAGGTTGAGCTGGCTGGGCCACCAGTCGCGGTTCGTGACGTGCACGCGGCCCGTGAAGGGGCAAGACAGTTCGCCGTCCATGGTCGTCTCCTCGATATCGCTTCGTCGTGTTCCGGTTCGCCGGCGACTGTACGGGAGGGAGGACGAGAGGTGAAATCGAAAGTCGCGCCGGGCGCAATAGTCGCAGACTATCGCACGCCATCCGGCAGCGCCGCCCGTATCGCCCCGGCCAGCAGCATCGCCTCGTCGCGGCGGGGGTCGGCGCGGCGGGTGACGAGGTGGATGGTGCGGCTCGCGGGAGGGGAGAGGGGGCGCAGGACGATATCGGTCTCCGGCTCGCGCCGGGCCAGCGCCGGGATCAGCGTCACCCCCTGGCCCGCCGCCACCAGACCGCGCAGGGTCTCAAGGCTGGTCGCCTGGATATCGTCGCCCCCTGCGGGCGGGACGCGGCAGACGAGCCGGGTCTGGTCGCGCAGGCAATGGCCCTCGTCCAGCGTCAGGACCCGCTCGGCGCACAGGGCCTCCTGCGCCACCCGCCCGGCCCCCGCCAGCGGATGCGTCCGGGGCAGGGCGGCGAAGAACGGCTCCTCGAACAGGGGGAGGGAGACGAGGGCGGGGTCGTGCGGCGCCTCGGCGATGAGGCCGCAATCCAGCGCCCGCGCCTTGACGGCGGCCACCAGCGGGGCGGTCATCATCTCGCGGCACAGCAGGTCGAGCCGGGGATGGGCCGCGCCGAGGGCGGGCAAGGCCCAGGGCAGAAGATAGGGGCAGAGGGTGGGGATGATGCCGATGCGGCGCGGCCCGGCGAGCGGCGCCTCGCCCCGCCGGGCGATGGAGGCGATCTCGTCGGCCTCCGAGAGGATGCCCCGCGCCCGCTCCACCACCGCGCGGCCCAGCGGCGTGAGGTCGATGGTCGCGCCCCGCTCGACGAGCGCGGCCTGCAACTCGGTCTCCAGCTTGCGGATCTGGGCGGAGAGGGTCGGCTGGCTGATGGCGCAGGCCGTGGCGGCCCGCCCGAAATGCCGGTGATCGGCGAGCGCGACGAGGTAGCGAAGCTG
>JAHDDY010000054.1 GCA_020629115.1 Paracoccaceae bacterium
AGCCACGCCCACATGTACGCCGCGTAGGACCGGAAGCAGAAGACCTCGAACGCCTCCGCGTCCGTCTTCACGATGCCGGCGGCGACCGTGGCGATGCGGGTGCGGCGGATCTCGCCGGTGTCGAAGCGGCCGGGGGCCAGGTCGACCGGCGCGCCCTTGGCCAGCACGCGCCACGCCTTCGCCCCCGCCACGCGAAAGACGGCGCGGGCGTCCGATACGTCGACGGCCAGCACGTGCGCCCCCGCCGCCGCCTCCTCGAAGGCCGAGACGATGCCCGGCGCGGCGGCGCGCTCGCAGAAGACCATCAGCTCGTCGGACGCCATCCACAGCACCGTGACGCCCCCCGATGCGCTGCTGCGCCGGACATCCGGCACCGCGCAGCCCGTGGCCGCGCGCACCGCGCCGGCGAAGCCCGCATCGCCGAGGTCCCCGCGCAGGGTGACCATGCCGCGCTCCGGCACCAGCGAGACATCCGCGCCGAGGCCGGGAACGGGGACCGCGTCGAGGGCCGGGCGGGACAGCGTAAGGTCGATCTCAGACATTCTGGCGTGCCCCTTCCTTGTCGTAGAAGACCGGGGAGGCGATGCGCGCCCGCACGGTGGTCTTGCGGTCGATACCGACCGTCAGCGTCTCGCCCATCTTGCTCGCCCCGTCCTCGATCAGCGCCATGGCGATGGAGCGCTTGAGGGTGGGCGAATAATAGGTCGAGGTGACGTGCCCGATGGCCCGCCGCCCGTCCGCCGACAGCGCGTGCGCCCCGTCGGGGAGGACGTAGTCCGGATCGTCGGTCAGGAGGCCGACAAGCTGCTTGCGGCCCTTGCGGGTCAGGTCGGATCGCATCATCGCGCGCTTGCCGATGAAGTCGTCCTTCTTCTTCGAGACGGCCCAGGACAGGCCCACGTCATGCGGCGTGACCGTGCCGTCCGTCTCGTCGCCGATGACGATGAACCCCTTCTCCGCGCGCAGGACGTGCAGCGCCTCGGTGCCGTACGGTCCGACGCCCATATCCGCCCCCGCCGCCATCAGCGCCTCCCACAGGGACAGGGCGTAGCCCGTCGGGGTCGCGATCTCGAAGGACAACTCGCCCGAGAAGGAGATGCGGAAGATGCGGACGGGGCATCCGGCGAGCGTGCCTTCGGTCCAGCCCATGAAGGGCAGCGCCCCGGCGGAGACGTCCACATCGCCGTCCAGCGCCTCGATCAGCGCGCGCGCCTTCGGCCCGGCCACGGCGATCTGGCCCCATTGCTCGGTGACGTTGGCGGTGTGGACCTTCAGGTCGAACCATTCCGTCTGGAGCCATTCCTCGAACCAGGCGTGGACGCGGTCGGAGCCACCCGACGTGGTGTGGCAGAGGAAGGTGTCCGCGTCGAGCCGCACCACGACGCCGTCATCCATCAGGAAGCCGTTGTCGTTGCACATCAGACCGTAGCGGCAGCGCCCCGGCTTCAGGGTCGACATCATGTTGGTGTACATGCGGTCGAGGAACGCGCCCGCATCCGGCCCCTTCACGGTGATCTTGCCCAGCGTCGAGGCATCGAGCAGGCCGACGGCCTTGCGCACGCGCCCGATTTCGCGCGTGATCGACGCCCCGCGCTTCTCGGTGCCCTGCTGGTAGCGGTAGGGCCTGCGCCAGTCGCCCACCGGCTCGAATTCCGCGCCGTGGGCGGCGTGCCAGTCGTGCAGGGCGGTCTGGCGGACGGGCTTGAACAGGAGGCCCTTCTCCTGCCCTGCGATCGACCCCATCGAGATGGGGGTGTAGGGCGGGCGGAAGGTGGTGGTGCCCACATCGGCCATCGCCTTGCCCAGCGCCTCGGCGAGGATGGCGTGGCCGTTGATGTTGGACAGCTTTCCCTGGTCCGTCGCCATGCCGAGCGTGGTGTAGCGCTTGGCGTGTTCGACCGATTCGAAGCCCTCGCGCGCGGCGAGGCGGATGTCGGCGACCGTCACGTCGTTCTGGTAGTCGAGGAAATGCTTGCCGCCATAGGCGGCCTTGCCCTCCGACGGCGTGAACCAGACCGGCGCGGCGGGATGCTCGGATGCGGCATGGACGGACGGGGCCGCGCCCTCCCCGGCCGCGCTCGCCAGCACGTCGGCCAGCGTCAGCGCGCCGGACGCACCGCCGATCATGATGGTGTAGGCCTCGCCCGTGCCGTTGCGGGGCGGGTGGTCCGGGTCGGGGCGGTACATGGCGGCATCCGCGTCCCAGCGGACCTTGCCGCCCGAATGGCTGTAGAGATGCACGACCGGCGACCACCCCCCCGCCATGGCGACGCAATCGCAGTCGATGCTCTCGATGAAGCGCGTCTCGCCCGTGCCGTCGAGCCGCACCGTGCGGATGGAACGCACGCCGTCCAGGCCGCCCTTCACGGTGCCGATGCCCGTGGCGGGCAGGATGCGCAGTCCCGCCTCCCGCGCCCGCTCGACCAGCATCCCGGCGGGATCGGGCCGCGAATCGAGGATGGCGGCGACCTCGCACTCGGCGGCGTGCAGCGCCAGCGCGGTGCGATAGCCGTCGTCGTTCGTGGTGTAGACCACCGTGCGCGCGCCCGGCGCGACGCCGTAGAGCCTGACGTAGTCGCGCACGGCGCTGGCCAGCATGACGCCGGGATAGTCGTTGCCGTCGAAGGGGATGGGCCGCTCGATCATCCCCGTCGCCCCGACGATCCGCCCCGCGCGCACGCGCCACAGGCGATGGCGCGGGCCGGTGGGGGCCTTGTGATCCGCGCGGCGCTCGTAGAGCAGGGTGTAGCCGTGGTCGAAGGCCGCCGAGGCGCAGGTGCGCAGGCGGACGGTCACGTTCTCCATCGCCTCCAGCGCGGCGACCTGCTCGTCGATCCACTCGCGGGCGAGCCGCCCGTCGATCTCGGCATCGTCGTCCACCAATAGCCGCCCGCCGAGGCGCTCCGTCTGCTCGACCAGCATCACCCGCTCGCCCGCCTCGCCCGCCCGGCGCGCGGCCAGAAGGCCGGCAGGCCCGCCCCCCGCGACCAGCACGTCGCAGAAGGCGTATTGATGCTCGTAGGTATCGGGGTCGGCCTCGGTCGGCGCGCGGCCCAGCCCCGCGATGCGGCGGATGACCGGCTCGAACAGGTGCTTCCACGCCGGGCGCGGATGGATGAAGGTCTTGTAGTAGAAGCCCGCCGGGTAGAGCTTCGACGCGGCGGCATTCATCACCCCCACATCGGCCTTGAGCGTCGGGAAGCGGTTCTGCGAGGTCGCCTCCAGCCCGTCGAACAACTCGATCTGCGTCATGCGGATGTTCGGCTCGTGCCGGTCGCCCTTGCCGAGGTTGACCAGCGCGTTCGGCTCCTCCGGCCCGCTCGTCACCACACCGCGCGGGCGGTGGTACTTGTAGGAGCGGTTCACCAGCCGCACGCCGTTGGCCAGCAGCGCGGAGGCGAGGGTGTCGCCCTTCACGCCGCGGTATTCCTTGCCGTCGAAGGTGAAGCTCAGCTTGGTCTTGCGGTCGATCAGCGCGCCGCCGGAGAGGAGACGGGTCATAGCGCCGCCCTCGCGTCGATACGGTCCCTGATCTCCTGCGGCGGTTCGGCCTCGTCCGCGCGGTAGACGCCGAACACCTCCAGCGTATGCGTGTGGCGGGCCATGTGGAACCACTTGCCGCAGCCGAAGGCGTGCCGCCAGCGCTCGTGATGCACCGCGCGCGGGTTCTTGCGCTCGAAGAGGTAGGCGGACCACTCCGCATCCGTGCAATCGGGGCCGGGGCGCAGGATATGGGCCTCGCCGCCGGGAGCGAATTCGGTCTCCTCGGCCTCGACGCCGCAATAGGGACACTGGATCAAGAGCATGGGTTAAGGTCCGTCGGTTCGGGGTGATATCGCGGGTTTGACTTATGGACGAGACCCGCGCCCGTGCAAATCCGTCAGATGGTCGCCCCTTCGCGACCTTTCCTTGTGGCCGCATCGTGATTATCTGGGAGAAGAGGAGGGACGATGCCCGATACCATACGCAAGATCGCCTGCTGCTACTGCGAGACCGCGACCCTCGTGGACCTGACCAAGCTCGGGCGGGGGGTGCTGACCTGCGACGCCTGCGGCGCGCGGCTGTCCTCGGCCCGGATGGAGGCATTGGTGAACCGGCCCGTCCCCGTCAAGCGCCCCGCCACGCTACGCAAGACCGGCAACACGGGCACGCTCGACCCGCGCTGGCTCAACGTGGTCGGCCCGTTCGGCGGCGGCGGCGCGGCGGCGAGCACCGCGGCGAGAAAACCCAAGCCCAAGAAGACGAAGCGAAAGAAGCGGAAGAGCTTCCTCGACCGGCTGGAAGACATCTGGGACGAGATCGAGGATATCATCGACTGAAGGAATGCGGCACACACCCCGCATCGCGCCTACCGCATTGACCTTTGGCCCCCGCCCGCTTAGCCCTGAACCCCCTTAACCCACGGGCGGGCGGATGCGGCTGATAGACCGATATTTCCTGAGGCAGACGGTCCAGCCGTTCGTCTTCTTCACGCTGATCCTGACCTGCGTCATCTGGCTGGCCCAGTCGCTGCGGGTGATCGACCTCATCGTGAACAACGGGCAGTCGGCGCGCATCCTCATCGACTTCGCGGTGCCCCTGCTGCCGCAGGTCATGTCCATCGTGCTGCCCATCGGGGCGCTGGCGGCGGTGATCTTCTCGCTCAACCGGGCGCTGGCGGATTCGGAGATGGTGGTCGTGTACGCCACCGGGCAGGGGCGGCTGTCGGCGATCCGGGGCGTGATGATGTTCGCGGGGCTGGTCGCGGTCATCCTCGCGGTGGTGGTCATCGTCCTGATGCCCATCGGCCAGCAGACCCTGCGCGACCGCACGGCGGCCATCCAGGCCGACGTCGCCGCCGGGCTGATCCAGGACGGGCGGTTCATCCATCCGGCGGGGGGGCTGACGGTCTACATCCGCGAGCAGAACGGGCCGGAGGACATGCGGAGCCTGCTGGTCCACGACGCGCGCGACCCGGACGAGGCGGTGACGCTGCACGCGCGGCGCGGGGTGCTGACCAATTCGGCGCAGGGACCGCGCCTCGTCATGTTCGATGGCATGGCCCAGCGCCACGACCGCGAGACCGGCGCGCTCAACCTGCTGCAGTTCGACAAGCTGACCTACGACCTCTCGGCCTTCATGGTCGACCCGGACGACCGCCGCCGCAAGCCGAGCGAATACTTCTTCTGGGAGCTGCTCTGGCCGGAGGAGACGATCGACGGCGCGCCGCTGTCGGACCGCCAGCGGGCGCGCTTCACCTCCGAGGGGCACGAGCACCTGACGACCCCGCTCTACGGCATCGCCGTGGTGCTGGTGGCGGCGGCGGTCATGCTGGGCGGGCATTTCAGCCGGCGCGGGTATTTCTGGCGCGTCATCGCGGCGGCCTTCGCCGGGGTGGGGCTGCGCATCCTCGGGATCGTGATCCAGAACGCGGTGAAGTCGGATGCCGCCCTCTGGCCGCTGATGTACGCCCCGCCCGTGCTCGGCGCGGCGGTCGCGCTGTGGTTCCTGTCGCGGGGCCGCTTCCGGGAGGTCGACACGGCCCCGCCCCCGACCCTGCCGGACGGGGCGCGCGCATGATCCTCTTTCGCTACATCTTCGGGCGGGTGGTGTTCGTCTTCCTCTTCTCCTTCGCGACGGTCCTGTTCCTGATCATGCTGATCGACCTGGTGGAGCTGCTGCGCCGGGGAGGCGACGAGCAGGGGCTGATCGGCATCCTCGTCGCCATGGCGGCCCTGCACGCGCCCAGCATCTCCATGAAGACGGTGCCCTTCGTCATGCTGCTGAGCGGGATGTGGGCCTACATGCAGCTCGCCCGGTCGAGCGAGCTGGTCGCGGCCCGGGCGGCGGGGCATACCTACTGGAGCGCCGCGCGGGCGGGCATGGCGGCGGCGGGGGTCATCGGCCTGCTGGCGACGACGGTCTACGGTCCCCTCGCCTCCGTGTCGCTCAACGCCTACGAGCGGCTGGAGGCGCGGTATCTCGACGGCGTCGACAGCCTGTTCTCCGTCACGTCCGAGGGCCTGTGGCTGCGCGAGAGCCGGGCGGACGGGCAGATCGTGATCCGCGCCTCCAGGACGAACGCCGAGGGCACCGAGTTGCGGGACGCGACCTTCCTGCGCTTCGGCGAGGGCGACGCCCTGCTGGAGCGGATCGACGCGAAGCGCGCGCTGCTGCTCGACGGGGAATGGGCGCTGGAGGAGGTGGTGACCCACCGCATCTCCTACGGTCGCGACGCCGAGCCGCCCCTGCCCGAGCGCACGCCCGACGCCCGGCTGGCGACCCGTCTGACAGCCACCGAGATCCAGAACAGCTTCGCCGCCCCCGAATCGATCTCCTTCTGGCGGCTGCCCTCGGCCATCGCGGGGATGGAGCAGGCGGGGTTCTCGGCCCGGCGGCATCGGTCGTACCTGCATTCGATGATCGCCCTGCCCTTCTTCCTCGCGGGGATGACGCTGATCGCGGCCGCCTTCGCCATCCGCCCGCCCCGCTCGACGCGCTTCGGATGGGTCGCGCTGGTTTGCGCGCTGGCGGGATTCGCGCTCTACTTCCTCGGCGACGTTAGCATGGCGCTGGGCGCTTCGGGGGCCGCCCCGCCCGAGCTGGGCGCGTGGGCCCCCGTCATCGCCGCCGGCCTGTTCGGAATCGCCCTGTCGCTGTACCTTGGAGAAGCGTGACGATGATACCGCCCCGCCCGATTCGCCGCCTTCTCGCCGGATGCGTCGCCCTCGCGCCGCTGCTGACCGCCCTGCCCGCCGCCGCGCAGGATTTCGGCACCGACATCTTCGGCGACAACACCGACGGCTTCGGTCGCAACACCATCACGCCGCCCTTCTCCTTCGAGGAGGTGCCCCCGCCCGAGACCACCATGACCGACGTCCTGCGCACGCGCACGGACGACGCGCGCACGCCGCTGGTGCTGGAGGCGGATGCGGTGACCTACGACACGGGTGGGCGGATCGCGCGCGCCGTCGGCGAGGCGGAAGCCTTCTACGGCGACCGGGCACTCGGCGCGGACGCGCTGGTCTACGACGCGGAGAACGGGGTCGTCTCCGCCGAGGGGGCGGTCGCCCTGCGCAACGACGACGGCACGCTGCTCTTCGCCGACGGCGCGTCGCTGGCCACCGACCTGACGCGCGGCACCATCGACGAGCCGCGCCTGCTGATCGAGGGCGGCGGCAAGCTCGCGGCGGTCTCCGGCGAGCGGGTCGACGGGCGCTACACCGTCCTGTCGAAGGCGGTGTACAGCGCCTGCGACGTGTGCTTGGAGGACCCGACCCCGCTCTGGCGCGTGCGAGCTGACCGGGTGATCCACGACGAGGTGAGCCGCGACATCATCTATCAGGACGCGACCTTCGACGTGGAGGGGGTGAGCGTCTTCTACCTCCCCTACTTCCGCCATCCCGACCCCTCCGTCGAGCGGCGCACGGGCTTCCTGACCCCCGAATTCTCGCGCGACGAGACGATCGGGGCGACCCTCAAGACGCCCTATTTCATCAACCTCGCCCCGAACCGCGACCTGACCGTCACCCCCTACGTCATGACGAAGGACGGCCTGATCCTGGAGGCGGAGTACCGCGCCTGGACGGAGGCCGGACGGTACCGGCTCGAAGCGACGGGCACGGTGAACAACACGCTCGGCGACGGCGACGAGTTCCGCGGCGCCCTCAACGGCGAGGGCCTGTTCCGGCTGGACGGCGTGGGGGCCGAGGACTGGTACGCGGGGTACGGCGTCGATCTGGCCTCGGACGACACGTACCTGCGCCGCTACGACTATTCGAACGACGACCGCACGACGAGCCGGGCCTTCGTGGGCAAGCAGACGGACCGCCTCTTCACGGAGACGAGCGCCATCTACTTCCAGAGCTTCCGCCCCGGCGACGACAGCGGGACCATCCCCGTCGTCCTGCCGGAGGTGCGCTACTCCAATCGCCTGCTGGAGGACCCGGTCTGGGGCACCGCCACCGTCGAGGCGGGCGGGGTGAGGCTCGAACGGGAGGACGGGCGCGACTACAACCGCATCGGCACGGAGGCACGGTGGCAGCGGCCCTTCGTCACCGACCCGGGCGTCCTCGTCACGCCCTTCGCCAGCGCCAAGGCCGATCTCTACCTGATCGAGGACGACCCCGTCCTCGACGAGAATACCGAGATCCGCGTTACCGGGACCGCCGGGCTGGACATCCGCTACCCGCTCGTCGCGCGCGGGGCGCTGGGCACCCATGTCGTCGAGCCTATCGTGCAGCTCGTCGCCGCCCCGAGAACCGATGATTCCGACGAGCTTCCCAACGAGGACAGCCTCGATACCGAATTCGACGAGACCAGCCTCTTCTCGCTCGATTCCCGATTTCCGGGGGAGGACAGGTTCGAGGGGGGAAGCCGGGCCAATATCGGCGTGCGCTACACCTTGGAGAACGATGCCGGGCTGGGGGTGGAGGCGGTGTACGGCCGGGTCGTGCGCCTGCGCGACAATACCGACTTCTCCGCCTCCTCGGGCCTGCGCGACGAGATGAGCGACCATGTCGGCTCGATCCGCCTCACCTTGCCGCCATATTTCGACGTTACGCATCGCTTCAGGATCGACAGCGACGACGGAACCTATGAGCGCAACGAGCTTTACGCCCAGGGAGCCTACGGCCCGGTGCGCGGCGGCGTCGGCTACGTGTTCCTCAACGAGGACCCCCTGTCGGGCTTCGCCGAGGACCGGGAGGAGATCTACGGCAATGCCGCCGTCGACCTCGGCGAGGAGTGGACGCTGTACGGCTCCGCCCGCGCCGATCTGGAGGAGGAGCGCTTCGTCTTCGCGGGGGGCGGCGTGAAGTTCGAGAACGAATGCTGCGCCGTTGACCTCTCGGTCAAACGCCGCTTTAACGACGACAGGGACGCGAACGACGATACGTCGGTCGGGCTGACGGTACGCCTCAAGAGCCTGGGGGGATGATCCGGGCGGCGATGATCACGATAGAACGGACGAGACCGCGATGACCACCCGGACCTTTCGAACTGGCCTTCTCCTCGGGACGATGCTGAGCGCGCTGGTGCTCGCGGCCCCGCCCCGCCCCGCCGCGGCGCAGGATTTCGCGCCGGCCGTCGTGGTGAACGACGAAATCATCACCGGCTACGATATCGACCAGCGCCAGCGCCTGCTCCAGGCCGCGTCCGGCAGCCGCGGGGCCGTCACCCGCGAGCAGGCGACCGACGCGCTGATCGACGATATCCTGCGCCTCCAGGCCGCGCGCCGGGCGGGCGTGGCCCCGACGCCGGAGGAGATCGACGCGGGCTTCGCCGAGCTGTCCCGCGCCCAGGGTCGCGACCCCGACGCGATGCGCCGCTACTTCCGCGGGCAGGGGGTGAGCGAGCGCCACCTCAACAAGCAGATCGAGGCCGAGGTGGCGTGGCGCGCGCTGATCCCGCGCCAGTTCATGCCACGCATCCGGATCTCCGACGCCGAACTGGACGAGATGCGCGGGGCGGCGGACGCTCCGGTGACGGAGCCGCAGTACCTCCTCTCCGAAATCCGCATCCCCATCGGTGCGGGCGGGGAGCAGGCGGCCCGCGCGCGCGCCGGTGCCATCGTCGCGCAGCTCCAGGGCGGCCAGGCCTCCTTCGGCGATCTGGCGCGGCAGTTCAGCGCCGGCGATACGGCGGCGACGGGGGGCGATCTGGGCTGGGTCGGCCTGTCCGCCATGTCGCCGGCGGTGCGGCGGGTCATCGGGCCGATGTCCCGCGACCGGGTGTCGAATCCCTTCGTGGACGGCACAGATATCGCCATCGTCGGCGTGCGCAATACGCGCCAGCCCCAGGGCGCCACCCCCGCCAGCTACCGCATCTCGCAGCTCGTGGTCGGCGTTGCGCCGGACGCTGCCCCCTCCATCGCCTCGCTCGCGCTCCAGCAGGCGCAGGCGGCCAAGACCCGCATCACCGACTGCGCGTCGGTCGAGGCCCTCAAGGGCGAGTACGCGCCGATCTCGGGCGATGTCGGCACCCTGACGCCGGACCAGATGCCCGGCCCCGTGCGCAACGCGGTCCTGACCCTGCCCGTTGGCGGCATCAGCGACCCCATCCGCTCGAACGACGGCTTCCATGTCATCGTGCTGTGCGACAAGGTCGAGAGCGGCGCGGCGGCCCCCGTTGCCGGGGCGGACGACGACCGGATGCGCAACCGCCTCGTTTCCTCGAAGCTGGGCCGCTATTCCGAAAGCCTGCTGCGAAAGCTGCGCCGCGAGGCCGTGATCGAGCGCCGCTGACCGTGGCCGACGCCGCGCCGGATGCCCCGCTGGCCGTGACCATGGGCGACCCCGCCGGGATCGGCGGGGAGCTGACGGCGATGGCCTGGGCGCGGCGGGGGGACGGCATCGTGCCGCCCTTCTACGCGCTGGACGACCCCGGTCGGCTCGCCGCGCTGCTCGGCACCCTGTCGATCGCCGGCCCGGTGATCGAGATCGGGGAACCGGCGGAGGCGGTCGCGGCCTTCGCGCGCGGCCTGCCCGTCCTCCCCCTCTCGCTCCCCGCGCCCCAGCCCCCCGGCAGGCCCGTCGCGGCCAATGCGGGAACGGTCGTCGCCTCCATCGAGCGGGCAGTGGCCGACGCGCGGGCGGGGCGGGCCGCGGCGGTGGTCACCAACCCGATCAACAAGCGCGCGCTCCATGAAGGCGCGGATTTTCCCTATCCCGGCCATACCGAGTTCCTCGCCGCCCTCGGCGGGGTGGCGCGGTCGGTGATGATGCTCGCCGCGCCGGGGCTGCGGGTCGTGCCGCTGACGGTTCACGTCCCCCTGCGCAGCGTCGCCGACGCCATCACCGGCGACGGCATCCTGGAGACGGCGCGCATCGTGCACGCCGCCATGCGCCGCGACTTCGCCCTGCCCGCGCCGCGCATCGCCGTCTCGGGGCTGAACCCCCATGCCGGCGAGGGCGGGTCGATGGGCATGGAGGAGATCGACACCATCGCCCCCGCCATCGAGGCCCTGCGCGCCGAGGGGATCGACGCGAGCGGGCCGTGGCCGGGGGACACGATGTTCCACGACGACGCGCGGGCGGGCTACGACGTGGCGCTGTGCATGTATCACGATCAGGCGCTCATCCCCCTGAAGACGCTCGATTTCCACCGGGGCGTCAACATCACGCTCGGCCTGCCCTTCGTGCGTACCTCGCCCGATCACGGCACCGCCTACGACCGCGCCGGCACCGGCACCGCCGATCCGCGCAGCTTCGTCGAGGCGCTGCGCATGGCCCGGGCGATGGCCGATGCGCGGGCGGCGACAGCGGATGCGGAGGCCGCCGCTTGAGCGCCATCGACGGTCTGCCCCCCCTGGCCCAAGTCGTGCGCGCGCACGATCTCGCCCCGACGAAGGCGCTGGGGCAGAACTTCCTCTTCGACCTCAACCTCACCGCCAGGATCGCCCGAGCCGCCGGCGACCTGACGGGCCATGACGTGCTGGAGGTCGGCCCCGGCCCCGGCGGGCTGACCCGCGCGCTGCTCGCGGGCGGCGCGCGCCGGGTGGTCGCCATCGAGCGCGATGCCCGCTGCCTGCCCGCCCTGGCCGAGATCGCGGCGCATTATCCGGGGCGGCTGGAGGTGGTCGCGGGCGATGCCCTGACCCTCGACCCGCGCGCGCATTTCGACACGCCGCCGAAGATCGTGGCGAACCTTCCCTACAACGTGGGGACGGAGCTGCTGATCGGCTGGCTGACCGCCGACCCCTGGCCGCCCTGGTGGCATTCGCTGACGCTGATGTTCCAGCGCGAGGTCGCCGAGCGCATCGTGGCCGGGCCGGGATCGAAGGCATACGGTCGGCTGTCGGTGCTGGCCAACTGGCGCGGGACGAGCGCCCTCCTCTTCGACATCCCCCCCCAGGCCTTCGTCCCCCCGCCCAAGGTCGTCAGTTCGGTAGTGCGGCTGGAGCCGGGGCCTGCACCGGACGGCGTCTCCCTCGGCACGCTGGAGCGCATCACGGTCGCCGCCTTCGGCCAGCGCCGCAAGATGCTGCGCCGGGCGCTTGCCCCGCTCGGGGGCGAGGCGCTGCTGGAACGGGCCGGGATCGACCCTACCAAACGGGCCGAGACGGTCGATATTGACGGGTTCCTGACCCTCGCCCGACATCTGGAGGCCCCATGACCCTGCGCCTGATGGCCGATATCGGCGGCACGAACGCCCGCTTCGCGCTGGCCGACGACGCCTCCGACCTCGCCCCCTCGATCCAGCCCGTCGCCCGGTTCGAGCGGTTCGAGGATGCGCTGGACGCCTTCCTCGACACGCAGGACGCGGTGCTGGACGATATCGGCTCCTGCGCCGTGGCGGCTGCGGGGCCGGTCTCGGGCGGGGTCGTGCGGCTGACCAACGCGCACTGGACCATCGACACGCGCGCCCTGTCCGAGCGGCTGGAATGCCCGATGCGGGTCTTCAACGACCTCGAAGCCGTCGCCTGCGCCCTGCCGGTGCTGACCGCCGGGGACGTGGCGATGCTGCGGGATGGCGGGTCGGGCGCGATGATGCCGATGATCGCGGTGAATGTCGGCACCGGCTTCGGCGCGGCCGTGGCGGTGCCGGGGCGCGGCGAATGGCATCCGCTGGCCTGCGAGCCGGGGCACATGCTGCTGTCCGGCGGGCCGGGCACGGTGGAGGACATGCTCTCCGGCCCCGGCCTCGCCCGCCTGCGCGAGACGGGGGGCGACGTGCGCGCGCCCTTCTCGAAAGCGCTGGGGCAGGTGACGCGCGATCTGGTGCTGGCGACGGGATCGTGGGGCGGCGTGCGCTTCTGCGGCGGGGTGCTGGGGGCCTGGGACACGGTGATCGACGAGGCGGCGTTCCACGAGGGCTTCGGCTCGGACGGCGACGGGCCGATGGCCTCGCGGCTGGCGGCGGTCTCGCTTGCGCGGATCGTCCATCCCTACCCGGCGATGCTCGGGTTGCTGAACGCGCCCGTCGACGCCGCATAGGGGGAAGAACGCCATGCACTGCCTGACGCTCGGCGGCGGCCGCGCCCTGCACTACCGGGTGGACGGCCCGCCCGACGGCCCCGCCCTCGTCCTCTCCAACTCCCTCGGCACGGATTTCCGCATCTGGGCGCCGATGCTGGCCCACCTGCCGCCCGGCTACCGCATCCTGCGCTACGACACCGCCGGGCACGGGCTGAGCGACCTCGCCGGGGCGCGGTCCATCGCGGATCACGCGGAGGACCTCCTCGCACTGATGGACCGGGCCGGCATCGCGCGGGCGACCCTCGTCGGCCTCAGCGTCGGCGGGCTGATCGCGCAGGCGCTCTACCGCGCCGCGCCCGCGCGCGTCGACCGCCTCGTCTTCTGCGACACGGCCCACCGGATCGGCACGGACGATGTCTGGAACGCGCGGATCGAGGCCATCGAGCGGGACGGGATGGGCGCGGTGGCCGAAGCGACGCTGGAACGCTGGTTCACCGCCCCCTTCCGCGAGACGGCCGCGGACTTTCCCCTCTGGCGAACCATGCTGCTGCGCACGCCCGTCGCGGGCTATTGCGACTTGGGCCGGGCGATTCGCGATGCGGATTTCACCGATGCCTGCGCCGGTATCGCCGTCCCGGCCCTGTGCGTCTGCGGCGCGGAGGACGGCTCGACGCCCCCCGCCCTGATGCGCGATTTCGCCGCGCGGATGCCCGATGCGCGCTACGTCGAGCTTCCCGAATGCGGGCATATCCCCTGCGTCGAGCAGCCCGCGCACCTCGCCGGGGAAATCGCGGCCTTCGCGGGCGCGCCATAGGGGACTTGCCCCGCCCCCGCCATCCGCTACCCTGACCCGACGGGAACGGGAGCGAAGGGGGATACGGTAATGCGACGATTTCTCGGGACGATTGGCCTTGCGACGCTGCTCGCCGGCGGCGGAAGCGGCATGGCGGTCGCGAGCGAGTGCTTCCAGCTCGCGCAGGGCGACCGTCCCCTCCTCCACCGCGCTGCCCTGACGGAGGAGGAGGTCTCCATCCGCTTCGTCGGCCATTCCTCCTACCTGCTCGAAAGCGCCGAAGGGCTTCAGGTCGCGACCGACTGGTCCGGCGACTTCGCGGGCCGCCTCGACCGCGCGCCCGACGTCATCACGATGAACCACGCGCACAGCACTCACTGGACGCCCTCCCCCGACCCCGAGATCGACCACGCGCTGAAGGGCTGGGGCGAGGAGGGCAAGCCGCGCCGGCATTTCCTGCGCCTCGGCGAGACGCTGATCCGCAACGTACCGACCGATATCCGCGGCGGCTATGCCGGGATCGAGCCGTTCGGCAACTCGATCTTCATCTTCGAGATCGGCGACCTGTGCGTCGGCCATCTGGGCCACATCCACCACGAGCCGACCGAGGAGCAGTACGCCCTGCTGGGGCGGCTCGACGTGGTGATGGTGCCCGTGGACGGGACGTGGACGCTCGGCGTGGAGGATATCCTTCCGATGCTCAAGCGCCTGCGCGCGCAGGTCGTCCTGCCGATGCACGCCTTCGGACGCCATACCCTGTCGCGCTTCCTGAGCGGCATGGGCGAGGATTACGCGGTGGAGATGCTGGACGGCGACACGCTGACCCTCTCGCAGGAGCGCCTGCCGGAGGTGCCGACCATCTTCGTGCCGCGCTCGCTGTAGGCGCGGTCAGCCCCCGCGCATCGCGCTCCGGGCCTTCTCGACATCCGCATCCGTCCCGCCCGGCCCCCAGCCGCCGCTCGTGGCCATCGACATGGTGATGGCCATCAGCAGCGCGAGCTTGAGCCGCGTGACATGGAACAGCTTTTCGCCGAAGCTCTCGAACCGTTCGTTCGCGCCGACGTCGCTGTGATCGGTAAGGCTGATTCCCTCCTGGGCGAGACGAAGCTTCAGGGCCGAGTTTCCCGGCTCGCTCGCCAAGATCTCCAGTTCCATCCTGGCCTGCTGCTCGACGGGAGTCCCCGCCCCGTCGGTGATACCGCTTTCCTGCACGATCCGATCGAAATCGGACCTCGATGTTCCGGTCGTCGCCCGGTCAGGGGACGGTTGCGCGTTAACTGCGTGGTCCATGGGGAAATCTCTCCATCATTATGCAGACGATTATAGAGAGACATTTCCCGAAATAAAACACGTAGTGTTTTCAAACCGTTGTAAACCTTTCACCCGCGCGTGACGGTTCCGCGCGACATTTCGCAAATCGTCTTTCCGCGCGCCATGGCATCGCGCGTTGACATCGCGCCCGCGCCCCGCCCAAGGTCCGGCTCATGTTCGCGCTCCGCCCCGTCGGCTACGTCATCGGTCTCTTCGTCGTCGCGCTCGGGCTGGCCATGCTCGTGCCGCTGGCGGTCGATGCGGTGGGCGGGCATGACGAATGGAAGACCTTCGCCATCGCCGCCCTCGTCACCGTGGTGTCGGGGCTGGGGCTGATCACGGCCTGCGGCGCGGGGCGGCGCGAGGGCCTGTCGATCCAGCAGACCTTCATCCTGACCGTCCTGGCCTGGATCGTCCTGCCGCTCTTCGGCGCGCTGCCCTTCCTGATCGGCGATCAGCAGATGAGCGTCACGGATTCCTTCTTCGAGGCGATGTCCGGCATCACGACCACGGGTGCGACGGTGATGTCGGGGCTGGATTTCAAGCCGCCCGGCATCCTCATCTGGCGCGGGCTGATGCAGTGGATCGGGGGCCTCGGCATCGTGGTCGTCGCCATCGCCATCCTGCCGGAGCTGCGGGTGGGGGGGATGCAGCTCTTCCGCTCCGAGGCGTTCGACACCTTCGGCAAGATCCTCCCCCAGGCGGCGCAGATCGCCAAGCAGCTCTCGTACATCTACGTCGGGCTGACCGCCGCGGCCCTGCTGGTCTATGCAGCCTGCGGCATGGATTCGGTCGATGCGTTCGTCCACGCGATGACAAGCATCGCGACGGGGGGCCTCGCCAACTACGACGCCTCCTTCGGCGCGTTCGACAATCCCGCGATCCACTATTTCGGCGCGCTGTTCATGCTGACCTCGGCGCTGCCCTACGTGCGCCTGATCCAGCTCGCCCACGGCGCGCCGAAGGTGCTGTGGCGCGACCCGCAGGTGCGGATGTTCTTCACGCTGATCGGCCTCTTCGTCCTCCTGTTCGCGCTGTGGCGGTGGGACGCGACGGGGGACGCGGAATACGCCCTGCGCACGAGCCTCTTCAACACCGTCTCGATCATGACCGGCACGGGCTACGCGACGGAGGATTACGGGCTGTGGGGACCGTTCGCGATGATGATGTTCTTCGTCATCGGCATGATCGGCGGCTGTGCCGGCTCGACGAGCTGCTCGGTGAAGGTCTTCCGCTATCAGGTGCTCGCGGCGGTGGTGAAGGCGCAGATCAAGCTGATCCAGAACCCCTCCAGCGTCCCCCGCGCGCGCTATGACGGGCGGCCCATCTCGGAGGATATACTGTCCTCGGTGATGGCGTTCTTCCTGTTGTTCCTCGTCACCCTCGGCCTCCTGACGCTGACGCTCAGCGTGATCGGGCTGGACCTGCTCACCGCCCTGTCGGGGGCGGCGGCGACCTTGGGCAACATCGGTCCGGGGCTGGGGCCGGAGATCGGACCGTCCGGCAACTACGCCGACCTGCCCACCAGCGCGAAATGGGTGCTGACGCTGGCCATGTTCCTCGGGCGGCTGGAGCTTCTGAGCGTCTTCGTCCTGTTCATGCCGCGCTTCTGGCAGCGGTGAGGCGCTACAGCAGACCCATGCGCAGCAGTTCCTCGCGCATCTCGGCGGGCATATCGTCCAGCATGTCGGGCGGCGTATCGGTATCGGACGGGGCATCCTCGACCGTCAGGTAGCGCCAACCCTGGAACGGACGCTTCGGCCGGTGCGTCGTGCGGTAGAGCACGGGTTCGAGGATCAGCGCGCAGCGGGCGATGCCGTCCTCGCCCATGACGGGTTCGAGCGCGGCGAGGGGCTGGCGGGCCTGTATCCGGCGCTGGATCACCCAGAAGATCGACCCGCCGGGCACCAGCTCTGCCCCCCGCCGGGGCGTCATCCGGGTGACGTGCCGGGGGCGCGGGTCGAGGCCGAGCGCCGTCCGCTCCGCGATCCGCTCCCCCTGCCACCGGGCGAGGCCGTCGACGCTCTCCGACCCGACCGACAGCTTGACGAGATGCAGCCGCGCGGCCGAGGGCGGCGCGTCGGACGCGCCGAGGACCGGCACGGGCGGGGGAGAAGCGGCGGACATGGGACGTCTCTTCCGGGAGAGGCCGCCCGGGAGGGGGACGGCGGATCAACTGTTTCTTAGAGGAATAGCCGTAAACCACGATGACCGAAAGTGCATGGTGGAGTACAGAGAATGCACGCAGAAACCGCCCTCGCCCGCGACGATGCCGCCGACAGCATTTTCGACCTGACCCCCATCGAGCTGGACGCGGTGCCCAAGCGCCATCCCGTCGCCGTCTTCGCCGAGCGCTACGCCGAGATGACCGACGGGCATTTCATCCCCGACGAGAAGAAGCTGCTGAAGGACGAGACCGTGCGCTCCGTCTCGGGCTGGCTCGACCACGTCGAGCCGGTGTCGCTGGGCGGGCATGTGGATTTCTACATCCTCAGCCCCGGCGAATCGCTGTCGACGGTCGACGAGGAATACCTGCGCGGCACCTGGATGAGCGAGTCGATGGACGAGGGGTTCACCGCGTCGCGCTACCACGAGGCGGTCAGCGCCGCGATCCTGCGCACGCCGAAATTCTCGCGCGGGGCCGTGCCCTCGCTCGCCCGGTCCTTCATGCTGCAATATCGCGGCGTGTTCCCGATGTTCGCCGAGAACCACGCGCGCCTGCGCCTCGCCGTCATGTCCGCCGAGACCTTCATCGAGCTGAAGCAGGAACCGCGGGAATAGGGCGTCACGCCCCCTCGACCGCCGCCGGATACCGCGCGGCCATCTCGCGGGCGATGAGGTAGTCGCGCATCACCGGCACGCCGTCCAACGCGTCGGGGCGGAACCGGCGGCGGAAGGCGGTGAGCGCCGCGGCGAAATCCTCCAGATCGTAGCCGACCTCCGTCATCGCCCGGCCCAGCGCCGTCACCCCCTCCATGTCGAGCAGCCGTCCCGGATCGCGCTCCGATGCCGCCTCGGGCCAGACGGCCAGTCCCGCGCGGGCGAGGCGCGGCCAGTCGAAGCGCTCGCCAGGGTCCTCCTTGCGGCGCGGGGCGATATCGGCATGGCCGAGCACCCGCTCCGGCGCGATGGACCGGCGCTTGAGGATATCGCCCAGTAAGTCCTCCAGCGACCGCATCTGCCCTTCGGGAAAGTCGCGATAACCCCATTCATGGCCCGGATTGACCAGTTCGATCCCGATGGAGCAATCGTTGAGCAGCGCCCGCCCGCCCCACATCGACACCCCGGCATGCCAGGCCCGCGCCTCCTCCGGCACCAGCCTGTGCAGCGCGCCGTCCTCCTCGATCACGTAATGCGCCGAGACCCTCGCCTCGGGGTCGCACAGGCGCTCGATGGCGGCGGTGGCGCTCGTCATGCCGGTGTAGTGGATCACCACCATGTCGACGGGACCGTCCCGCGCGTCGCGGTTGGGCGAGGCGCGGTCGAGGGGCGCGGGCACGGTCATCGGGTGGGCTTTCGCGCGCGGCGGGCCTTCGGCTTGGCCGTGCCGGTCTTCGCCTCGTCCGTCTTGCCGCCCTGCCCCAGCTGATCGCGCAGGACCTTGGCGCGGATTTCCTCCACCGCGCCCTCGTCGAGCTGGCCGAGCTGGAAGGGACCGTAGGAAACGCGGATGAGGCGGTTCACGACGAGGCCGATGGCCTCCATCGCCCGGCGAATCTCGCGGTTCTTGCCCTCGCGCAGGCCGATCGTCAGCCAGGCGTTCGCCCCCTGCTGGCGGTCGAACTGCACCTGCATCGGCTGATAGCGCACGCCGTCCACCTCGATGCCCTGCACCAGCGGGTCGAGCACCGCATCGCTGACCCGCCCGTGCACCCGCACCCGGTAGCGCCGCGACCAGCCCGTCGAGGGCAGTTCCAGCTTGCGCTTGAGCGCGCCGTCGTTGGTCAGGAGGAGCAGCCCCTCCGAGGTCAGGTCGAGGCGGCCCACGGGCATGACCCGGGGCATGTCCGCCGGCAGGCCGTCGAAGACGGTACGCCGCCCCTTCTCGTCGCGGGCGGTGGTGACCTCGCCGCGCGGCTTGTGGTACTTCCACAGGCGGGCCGGCTCGTCCGCGCCGAGGGGGTTGCCGTCCACGACGATGACGTCCTTCGCGGTGACGGTGACGGCGGGGGTGTCGAGCACGGTGCCGTTGAGCGAGACGCGCCCTTCGGCGATCATGCGCTCCGCATCGCGGCGCGAGGCGATGCCGGCGCGGGACAGGCGTTTCGCGATGCGTTCGGGTTTGGGATCGTCGCTCATGCGCCTGCTATAGCAGACCGGGCGGCGGATGCCATGCCTTGCGATGACGGAGAGGCGCACATCTGGGAATACGGGCCGGCATGTGTATCCTGCTCGTCGTCGGACCCGTTCCGGCAATCCAGTTCACGACGCGAACGGTAGCGAGGATTGCGGCACAGCCCCCCCGGAACGGGTCCGAGGGCGGCGGCACCCGTACGAGGATGAGTGAGACGACGATGCGACCCCCCTTCACCACCCACATGCCCCTTGCCCTGCGCGAGGCCCGCGCGGCGGCGGCGCGGGGCGAGGTGCCGGTCGGGGCGGTCGTGGTCTCGCCCCGGGGGGAGGTGCTGGCGGCGACGGGCAACGAGACCCGCGCCCGGCCCGACCCCACCGCCCATGCCGAGATGCTCGCCCTGCGCGCCGCCTGCGCCCGGCTGGGGGCCGAACGGCTGACCGGCTGCGCGCTCTGGGTGACGCTGGAGCCGTGCGCCATGTGCGCCGCCGCCATCGCCCATGCCCGAATCGCGCGGCTGTACTACGGGGCGAGCGATCCCAAGAGCGGCGGCATCGAGACCGGCCCGCGCGTCCTCGACCACCCGAACGCGCACCACCGGCCCGAGATCGTCGCCGGGCTGGACGCGGATGCCTGCGCCGGATTGCTGCGAGACTTCTTCGAAACCAAGCGACGATAGCGGGTTGCAACGATATGCTACAGTTTTCTGGCAAGAACGACACACAAGGTATTCATCGTGCTTCTTGAAACACGATCGCGCAAGAATGTTTACGATTTAAGTCATGGTGCCTTTGTTTAGGCACAGTTGCCGGCCATACACAGTACCAAGCGTTACACCTACTCCATCTCCACTTCACGGCGGCTCTCCGGAGCCGCCGTTTTTTCATGGGACGATCTCGGTTCCCGCGATGGTAACGCCGAAGCCGGAGAGGCCGACGTACTGACGCTCCTGCGAGGCCAGGAGCCGGATCGAGCGGACGCCGAGATCGCGCAGGATCTGCGCGCCCAGCCCCACGTCGCGCCAGTTGCGGGACCGTTCGATGGAGGACGCGGTGATGTCGTCCTCCCAGGAGGGCGTATCGACCGTCACCCCCGCCGCGCCCTCGCGCAGGTAGACCACCACGCCGCGTCCCTCCGCCTTCAGGCGCCGCTGCACCTCGCCCAGGGTGCGTGCCGGGCCGCCGAACACGTCCTCGGGCAGGGTCTCGCGGTGCAGCCGGGTCAGCACGTCGTGCCCGTCGCCCAGGTCGCCGTAGACGAGGACGATGTGATGCTCGTTGTCGAAGGGGGTCGAGTACACGATGGCCCGCGCCGGGCCGCCCTCGGTCTCGGTGGTGAACTCCGCGACGCGGGAGACGAGGGTCTCGCGCTGCTGGCGGTAGCTGATGAGGTCGGCGATGGAGACGACCCTGAGGTCGTTCGTCCGGGCGTAGTCGAACAGCGGCTCGCCCTTCAGCGTCTCCCCGTCCTCGCCCAGGATCTCGCAGATGACGCCGACGGGCGGCTCCCCGGCGAGGCGGGCGAGGTCCACCGCCGCCTCGGTATGGCCCGAACGCATCAGCACGCCGCCATCCTTGGCCACCAGCGGGAAGATGTGCCCGGGGCGGACGAAATCCTCCGCCTGCACGTTGTTGTTGGTCAGCGCCCGCACCGTCGAGGCGCGCTCTGCGGCCGAGATGCCGGTGGTCAGCCCCTCGCGGTAGTCGATGGAGACGGTGAAGGCGGTGGCGAGCGGGGCGTCGTTCTCCCGCGCCATGGGGTCGAGCTTCAGCCGCCGGGCCTCCGTCGCCGTGACCGGCGCGCAGACGAGGCCGCCCGCGCGGATGATGAAGGCCATCGCCTCCTTCGACATCTTCGAGGCGGCCATCACCAGGTCGCCCTCGTTCTCGCGGTCCTCGTCGTCGACGACGACGACGCATCTGCCGTCCGCGATGGCCGCGATGGCGTCCTCAATCGTGTCCAGCGTCATCGTCGTATCTCCTGCGGGCATGTCGGGACGGCGCGAGCATCGCCAATGCAAGAAAGATCACCGCAAGACAACCGAAAACGACGATGGCCGGCTGCGACAGGATCGGCAGCAGCATCCCGCCCCACAGGAGCGACGGCCCGTTCGCCGTCAGGGTATCGTGGATGTCCTGGAGGCTGGGCGCGTGGAGCGAGAGCCAGTGCGCGCCCAGGGTCCTGAACACCATCGACTCTCCCGCCGAGGCCAGATCGACGACGCCGAAGACGAGCGTCAGGGCGAGGGAGAGAAGGGCCAGGAACCGCAGGAAGGAGCGCATCGGACATTCCCGTCGCAGGAGGGGGGCGACGGGCATCCGTGCCGGATACCGCGCCGCCGTCCGCCTGCCTCATCACGAAACGCGACCGGCGACAAGCTCTTCCCGTCTCGCGCGACCGTTCCTACGGACCGCGTCCTGCAGACCGCGTCTTGCGGACCGCGTCCTGCGGACCGCACCTAGAAGCGGATGCCGACCTTCATCCCGAGGGTGAAGCCGTTGCCGTCCTCGAAATCCGTCACGACCGAACTGGTGGGCACCTGGCGGCCCGACAGGCCGTCGAACCACAGGTATTCGCCGCCCAGGGTCAGGTCGACCCTGTCGTTCACGCTGACGACGACCCCGCCGCCGAGGCTCATGACGCCGTCGGTCGTCTTGAAGAGGCTGATCGATTCGCCCTCGGCCTTCTCGTAGCTGCCGGTGACGAACCCGGCGAGCTGGGGGGTGATGCGCTGCGCGACCGTCAGGCGATAGCGGATCGTGTCGTGATCGTATTCGACGACCGGGCGGCCCAGGTTGTTCACGAAGGTGGTCGGCGAGAAGTTGACACCTTCCCAGTTCACCCAGCGGATGTTGGCCCGCACCAGCGTGCTGCGGCTGAGGGGGGCCTGCAGGTCGACATTGACCGATTGCGGCGTCGTCGTCTCGAAATCGCCGACGCCGAGCACCGTCGGAGTGGTGAAGGGCGGGGTGAGCGACGTCCCGGCGAAGGTCTCGGGGGCCTCGAAATCGTGGTCGACCTCGGAATTGTATGTGACGGCCAGGCGCGCGCGGTACTCCGGCCATTCGAGGGCGGCACCGACGATGTAGCCGAAATCGTAGTCCTTCACGTCGATATCGTAGAGGAAGGCCGGATCGCCGGGGCTTCTGAGGTCCGCGACCCGGCCCGTCAGGTCGATGCTGGCGCTCTGCACCTTCGGGCCGCCGTAGACGCTGATGAAGTCGTTGAACTTGTAGCGGCCCAGCAGGGCGAGCTTGGTCGCCGAGACGTCGGCGCTCGTGCCGGTGTAGAGGCTGTCCTCGTAGCGCGTCGACCGTTCGAAGGGCTGATCGAGGATCACGGCGGCGGAGAGACTGTCGGTGATGTCGAACTTCACCCCGCCGGCGATGAAGATGATGTCCTCGGCGATCTGGCCCGTCGACTGGCCGATGGACGTGGTCGCGCTCGTGGGGACGGTCACGTCGCCCTCGACGTCGGCGCTGAAGAAGCCGATGCGCCCTTCGGCGTAGGTGCCTTCCTCGAAGATGATGTCGACCGGCTCCCCGGTCAGATCGAAGCCGCCCGCCAGGGCGTCGCCCGATGCGGCAATGAGGGCGAGGGCGCAGGCGCCCGCGAGGAAACCCGAGAAACTCTGGCGATAATGCGTCATGGTCGACTCCCTGATAGGTGGCATCCACCTGTTTTTTCAGGTTTGCGTACAGCGCCCGGGAGGACAGGTCGAACGGCGCGGCACCCCCGCGCGCAGGTTGGCGGGCGATTGTGTTCGAAAAGGCGCACGTGACGCTAAGGAACGCTCGCGGCCCCGGCGGGGCAGGCGAGACCGCTCCGCAACGCTCTCACAGATCGCGCAGGTAGGCCGCCATCCGCGCCCGCATCGCCGCGTCGGGCATCGGCCCGCGCATCGCCTTCATGTTCTCGCGCATGTGGTCGACGCGGGAGGTGGCGGGGATGGCGATGGTGACGGCGGGGTGGGCGATGACCCATTTGAGCAGGTATTGCGGCCAGGTCTCCACCCCGATCTCGGCGGCGAAGTCCGGCAAGGGCCTGCCCGCCAGCCGGTCGATGAGCTGTCCGCGCCGGAAGGGGCGGTTCGCGATCACCGCCAGCCCCCGCTCGCCCAGCATAGGCAGCAGCCGCGCCTCGGCCTCCCGGTCGAGAATGTTGTAGGTGAGCTGCACGCTGTCGAGCGTCTCGTCCCGCTCGACGATCCCGGCGAGGCGGTCGTGCCGTCGCCCGTGGGACGTCGTGACGCCGATGGCCCCGACCCCGCCCTCGTCGCGCATCGCACGCAGGGTCTCGATATGGCCCTCGTAGGAGAGGAGATTGTGCACCTGCATCAGGTCGAACCGCTCGACCCCCCACAGCGAGCGCGAGGCCGCCATCTGCTCCGGCCCGAAGGCGACCGCCGGTATCCAGACCTTGCTGGCCGCGTAGACCCGCTCGCGGCCCAGTTCGGCGAGGCAGTGCCCGAGCACGCTTTCCGCCGAGCCGTACATGGGCGAGGAATCGACCATCCGCCCGCCCGCCTCGAAGAACGCGCGCAGCACTTCGACGCGCCGCGTCCGCGCGCCGGTATCGTCGCCCACATCGAAGGTGATCCATGTGCCCATGCCGATGGGCGGCAGGTCGTGGAGCGTCGGCGCGGTGGCCCGGGCGGGGGCCGCTCCGGCGAAGGCGGCGGAGGCGGTCAGCCCGGCGAGGACCGCGCGCCGGTTCGGGGATCGAGGCTGTGACATGCCGCCACCCTTCCGCGATTCGGTGTCGTTTTCGGGGCAGGAAGCGGTCGAAACGGGTGGTCGCTGCCGCATCGGTCGCGTAAACGGGATGCAGGAAGACGAAATCAGACCCTTGCGCCGGAGGCCCCATGCCCGACGGAAACACGCTCCACCCCCTCGTGGTCTTCACGCCCTCTGGCAAGCGGGGGCGCTTCCCGGTCGGCACGCCCGTCCTGCAGGCGGCCCGGGCGCTCGGCGTCGATCTCGATTCGGTCTGCGGCGGGCGCGGCATCTGCTCGCGCTGCCAGATCACGCCCGCCTTCGGCGATTTCCCGAAGCATGGACTGACCGCCACGGACAGCGCCCTGTCCGAGTGGAACAGGGTCGAGGCGCGCTACAAGGAGAAGCGCGGCCTGCGCGAGGGGCGGCGCTTGGGCTGCCAGGCGCAGGTGACGGGCGACATCGTCATCGACGTGCCCGCCGAGAGCCAGGTCCACAAGCAGGTCGTGCGCAAGGATGCCGACGACCGGGTGATCGAGCTGGACCCCAGCACCAAGCTCTTCTACGTCGAGGTCCGCGAGCCGGACATGCACGACCCCTCCTCCGACCTCGAACGGCTGATCGGCGCGCTGAGCGAACAGTGGATGCTCGACGACCTCGTCGCGGACCTGCGCATCGTCCAGCGGCTCCAGCCCATCCTGCGCGAGGGGAAATGGTGCGTCACCGTGGCGATCCATTTCGGGCGCAACGCCGCGCGCGGGCGCATCGTCAGCCTCTGGCCGGGCTATTACGAGGGCACGATCTACGGCGCGGCCTTCGACATCGGCTCGACCACCGTCGCCTGCCACCTGTCGGACCTGCGCACCGGGCGCACGGTCGCCTCGTCGGGCCTGATGAACCCGCAGATCCGCTTCGGCGAGGATCTGATGAGCCGGGTCTCCTATTCCATGATGAACCCCGAGGGCGCGGGGCAGATGACCGACGCCGTGCGCGAGGCGATCAACGCGCTGCTGGGGCAAGTCGCGGCACAGGCGATGGTGCCGGTCGAGGATATCCTCGAATGCACCTTCGTCGGCAACCCGATCATGCACCACCTGCTGCTCGGCATCGACCCGGTGGAACTGGGCGGCGCGCCCTTTGCCCTGTCGGCGGGCGAGGGGATGGTCTTCTGGGCCGCCGAGATCGGCGTCACGGCCACCCATCCCGACGCCCGGGTCTACACCCTGCCCTGCATCGCGGGCCATGTGGGCGCGGACGCGGCCGCCGTCATCCTCGCCGAGGAGCCGTACAACGCCGAGGAGATCACGCTCATCGTCGACGTCGGCACGAACGCGGAGATCGTGCTGGGCAACCGGGACAGGCTGCTCGCCTGCTCCTCGCCCACCGGCCCCGCCTTCGAGGGCGCGCAGATCAGCTGCGGCCAGCGCGCCGCACCGGGAGCCATCGAGCGCATCCGCATCGACCCGGAGACGAAGGAGCCGCGCTTCAAGGTCATCGGCTGCGAGCTGTGGTCCGACGATCCCGGCTTCGCGAAGGCCACCGCCGAGACGGGCATCACCGGCATCGCCGGTTCGGGCATTATCGAGGCCATCGCCGAGATGCGCCTCGCCGACGTGATCGACATCGACGGGGTGGTCCGCGGATCGCTGACGACGGAGACCGACCGCATCTACGCCGAGGGGCGCACCTTCTCGTACCTCATCCACGACGGCGCGCAGCGCATCGCCGTGACGCAGAACGACGTGCGCGCCATCCAGCTCGCCAAGGCCGCCCTCTACGCCGGATGCCAGTTGCTGATGGACGAGATGGGGATCGAGGCGGTGGACCGCATCACCCTCGCCGGGGCCTTCGGCGCGCATATCTCGCCGCTGCACGCCATGGTGCTCGGCATGATTCCCGACTGCGCGGTCGAGAACGTGCGCTCGGCGGGCAACGCCGCCGGCACGGGCGCGCGCATCGCCCTCCTCAACGCGGGCAAGCGGAGCGAGATCGAGCGCGTCGTCCGCGACGTGGAGAAGATCGAGACCGCGCTCGCACCCAGGTTCCAGGACCATTTCGTCGGGGCCATGGCCGTGCCGCACAAGAGCGCGCCCTATCCGCGCCTGCGCACCATCGCCCGCCTGCCCGACACGCCGCCCTCGCCCCCGCCCGGGAGCGGCGAGGGCGGCACGGGGCGCAGGCGTCGCCGGGCGCGCGCTTGATCCGGCGCCGCGCCGTGCATATCTCCGATACGGACAGCCACAGGAGACGGCCCATGCGCGCGCTCGCCCCCATCGCCCTGCTCGTCCTCGCCGGATGCGCCGGCACCCCGCCGCCCGAGGCGAAGGAACCGCCGCTGACCGGCACCATCACCCTCGCCTCCGGCCCGTGCGAGGGGCTGTGCGCGGTCTATTCGATGCGCGTCTTCCCGGACGACACCTACGCCCTCACCGCCGAGGACAACACCATCGAGCCGGGTCGCTCGCGCGGGTCGCTCCCGGTCAACTCGTTCCGCCGGGCGGTCGAGGCCTTGGAGCAGTACGACTTCCCGAGCCTGCAACGGTTCTACACCTCGACCGAGCGCGACAACTGCCCTGAGGCGCTGTCGGGCCTGCCCACGGTCGATATCAGCCGCCTCGACCGCGAGAAGGACGTGCGCGCCTTCGTGACCTACGATACCGGCTGCATCGGCTTCGCCGACAGCGACCGGCTCGACCAGCTTCACGGAACCCTGCGCTCGATCTTCCGCATCAAGGAGATCGTCGCCGTCGGCGAGCCGCCCCGCCCCCCGCGCCCGGACGACGAGGGACGGGTGCAGGGTCTGGGCGGGCTGTAGCCGCCGGA